>JALONP010000027.1 GCA_025454875.1 Bacteroidia bacterium
AGGCCTTGTTCCACCAGCGGCATTAATACTAATAATTCCGTTTGATGCATTAAAACAAGTAGGGTCAGTTGTGGTAATTTGCCCAATAAAAAAAGTATCGAGCGGAGCAATGTTACGGGTAAAAGATGCATCACAATTTGCGCTATCTTTTATGTATACCTTGTAAACGCCTGGATTCAGGCTGTTAAATATATTTGATGTGTTGAAAGTAATGCTATCTAAACTATAACGGTATGGAGGCTTGCCACCAGTGGCGTTGGCGATAATTGAAGCATTGCCTGCTCCCTTACATGTTTCAGAAGTAACTACAATCAATGTATCTTTTAACATTGGAGGTGTTGGTACATTGATATCTGGAAACGTATACAAACAATTATTTATAGAATCTCTTACTTTCAGGCTGTAGTTGCCTGCAGGTAAATTATTAAATACATTTGATGCGGTAAAATTTTCATTATTTAATTGATAAAGATATTGAAACGAAGTGTTGTTCACTGCAGTAATCATCCCATCACTTCCTCCGTTACAAATTGTGCCAGTAGTTATAATATTACTTAGTTCACCGCTTACGTTCACTATGGTTGAGTCATAATTACGGCAGCCAGAAGAATCGCGTACTTGTACAATAAAGGATTTAGAAGAAGCAGGTATGAGAGTAAAAGTACTGATTGAAGTATTGCTATTTAAGGCAGTTGAATTTGTATCGGCCAATGAGTTAAACCATCTATAGGAATAAGGGCTTCTGCCAAGTGAAGCAATTGCAGACAAAGTGAGCGGATTTCCCGCACAGATAACAGTATCTTTTAGCGTTGTCGTTATCGAAACTATATTTGTTGGTACTGTTAGGGTATCATAAAAAATATAGTCGCAATTGGATGTATTGGGTTGGCTTACAATCAACCTTACTGCATAAAGTCCTCCTTGTCTAAAAAGCAATAAGGGGGTGTTTGTTCTGTTCACAAACGTGTCTACATCATTGGTAAAACTAAAATCGCCTGGATTGCGTGCTATTTCCCATTTCGCGATAGCTCCTAATGGCAACGTTCCCGAATAACTAAACATCCACCTATTACAACCTTGGCTTAATTTATTAATGGAAAAAGGTAAGTTAGATACAGGGTTTCCTACTTGAATTGTAAATCCGCTTGTTAGTCTTCCCGGAGATGGGCAGCGGTTATCTTTGGCTGTTATTGTAAATAAATAGGGTTCTTTTCTAGCTTGCGAGGCTGTAGGAGTCCAACAAAATCGCCATTCATCTTCTCTTGGACCAAGCGTGGTGCGTTGAGCTTGGGAATGGGCGTATACAGGTTCAAAAGTTGCACCCAAAGCAATCAAGGCGGTATCCCATGATATTCTGGTAGTGTCTGATAAAGCAACGTCTGTATCTTTTGCAGTAACTGTAAAGCACAATTGTTGCCCTGTGCATACTTGCCAATTTAGCTTTGGCATGTTAGGGTTTGATGCAGCGGGAGGATTGGTGACGAATCTTGGTATATTGTTTTGTGGGCAATTAGGCAGCAGCACCATTTGTGCATCTCTTCGGGTAATACCCATCACTGTTGGAGTGCCACCAATATTACGCCACTGCTTAATTTCAATACCCATCACTCCTGTAAAATTAATCCCAGAGTTGTTAACTGGGGTGAATAAAATATCTCCAGTAAGGGGGTCGCATCGAATACCAGCAGGAAACGGACCTGTTGCACTTCCAGTCCAAGGCATTGGCCTATCAAACGAGTATGGTGGCGAATAGGTTGCTGAAGTTCCCGAACTGATTAATACGGGTGCGAATGCAAAGCTCAATGAATCACCATCTGGGTCTGTAGCTCCATAATTAATTACTGCATTTTGCCCGCTGCACATGTAAGTAATAGGGTCGTGGTAAAGATTGGGGGAGCTATTACAAGGTGTGGTTGACAAACACCGGTTGATTATTGCATTTGTATAAAAATTTTGGTTTGCGGATCCTGTATTAATTGTGCTGTTGCGGCAGCACAACTCCCAAGCTAAACTAATATTGCAGCAATTAGCAGGTATGCCACTTGTGGGACCTAAATTAACAAAGCCTTCAAATTGATACCGCTCAAATGCTGGTGCAAAAGTTCCAGGAATTTTGCAATTTAAATTTGAACAAATATTTGTTGCTGTTGGACACAATGGCTCTGGATTTGCGTCACGCACATTTACCAACTGGCAACTGATTGTTTGATTAAGTGATGAGCATCCTGGGTCGGCACTTCTAACAATAATTGTTTGCGGGCATTGTGTAGTACAACTTCCGGAGCAAAGCGAAATCCCTTGACAGTCGCGGTATATAACCAATATTACTTTAAAAATGCCAGGAGTGGCAGTGCAAGTGTAGGTAATATCCGCACCAGCCACATGTGTTGCATTGCCTACTTTGTTAAACAAGGTAATGATAAGAAAAAGGGAAAGGAGTTTTTTCATAGCGAGTGGAGGTGTTGAGGGTTTAATTACATGCACAAAACTATGTAAAATCGTTAGAATCCAATGTCATTTACTTCGTAATCTGATCTGCTGCTAATTGCAACGTCAACAGGTTTAGTAGCTGTAGCGTCACGATATATCTGAGACGAAATACTTCAATCGCAGATCCCGATAGCTGCCGGGAAAAGGCACAGTGTTATCTTCTCATTGCCCACAAAACCAATCTCAAATGATCCGCGAACATCAGCGAAATCTGCGGGAAATACTTTACCCGAAAATCACAATACATATCGGGAGCAAAGAATTATTGAATACAACTGTGTTATCAGTGGTGCTTTTCACTAAGTACTTCTCAATATGAGGCTTTGTCTGTGCTCGAAGTAACGAGTGGATTAACCAAGCACTTCCTAGGCATCAATCTTTGCATACTTTGCATTGGCTTCAATAAATTCTCTGCGAGGAGGAACTTCATCACCCATGAGCATGCTAAAAATATGATCAGCTTCGGCTGCGCTTTCAAGAGTTACTTTTTTCAAAGTGCGTTTTTCTGGATCCATGGTTGTGCTCCACAATTGTTCAGCGTTCATTTCACCCAAACCTTTGTATCGTTGAATACCAACACTGTCAGGATTTCCTCCTTTGGCCAAACGTTGAACTGCTTCTTCACGTTGCGCTTCTGTCCAGCAATATTCTTCTTCTTTACCCTTTTTAACCAAATACAATGGTGGTTGTGCAATATAGATATACCCAAACTCAATAAGTTCCTTCATATACCTAAAGAACAATGTTAAAATTAAGGTACGAATATGGCTACCATCCACATCCGCATCCGTCATGATGATGATTTTATGGTACCTCAATTTGGTCATGTTTAAGGCCTTGTTATCATCCTCTGTTCCAATGGTTACCCCAAGTCCCGTGAACATGTTCTTGATTTCTTCGTTTTCGTAAATCTTGTGCTCCAAAGCTTTTTCCACGTTTAATATTTTACCCCTCAAAGGCAAAATCGCTTGAAACGCACGGTTACGACCTTGTTTTGCAGTACCACCTGCAGAGTCACCCTCTACAAGGTAAATTTCACATTGTGCAGGGTCTGTTTCTTGACAATCGGCAAGCTTACCGGGTAAACCTGTTCCAGACATTGCGCCTTTACGTTGCACCATTTCGCGTGCTTTTTTAGCAGCATGCCTAGCTGTTGCAGCTAATATTACTTTTTGAACAATGAGTTTCGCCTCTTTCGGATTTTCTTCGAGGTAGTTGTTCAGCATTTCTCCTACGCATTGGTCTACTGCACCTGTTACATCGTTGTTCCCCAATTTGGTTTTGGTTTGTCCTTCAAATTGTGGTTCCTGTACTTTAACAGAAATAACACCTGTAAGGCCTTCTCTAAAGTCATCACCTGAAATTTCAAACTTCAAGTTTTTAAACATACCCTCTTTTTCAGCATAAGCTTTCAAAGTGCGTGTTAATGCTCTTCTAAATCCGGCAACATGAGTGCCACCTTCATGTGTATTAATATTGTTAACATAAGAATGCAGGTTCTCGGTATATCCGTTATTGTAAATCATGGCCACCTCAACAGGTACACCATTTTTTTCGCCTTCAACATAAATAGGTTCAGGCAATAGTTTTTCGCGGGTACCGTCTAAGTAGTTAACAAACTCTTTCAACCCACCTTCGCTAAAGAATGATTCTTCGCGTAATTTGCCGTCTTCATCTGGCCGTTCATCTTTAAGGTGAATGGTAATGCCTCTGTTTAAGAACGAAAGTTCACGCATACGTGCCGCGAGCGTATCAAATTTGTATTCGCTAACTGTGAAAATGCTGGTATCAGGTTCAAAGTATTGTAGGGTTCCATTTTTGGTACTCTCGCCAATCACTTTTACATCGTAAAGAGGCTTTCCGCAGCTATATTCTTGTTGCCAAATTTTTCCTTCACGGTATACTGTTGTTCGCATTAAAGTTGATAAAGCGTTCACACAACTCACACCCACACCGTGCAAACCACCCGAAACTTTATACGTGTCTTTATCAAATTTACCACCAGCGTGCAGCACGGTCATTACCACTTCCAAAGCTGATTTTTTTTCTTTAGAGTGCATGCCTGTTGGAATTCCACGACCATCGTCTAAAACAGAGATGGCATTGTTGGGGTGAATGGTTACAAAAATGTTTTTACAATAACCGGCTAGGGCCTCATCTATTGAGTTATCTACTACCTCATACACCAAGTGGTGTAATCCCCTAGCGCCCACATCACCAATATACATTGCAGGTCTTTTTCTAACCGCTTCTAACCCCTCAAGCACCTGAATATTATCGGCACCGTAATTTTGTTTGTTTTCCATTGAACTTTCTGACATTTGTTTAAGCAAAAAATGAACGGGTAAAAATACAGCAACATGCCCGATTAACCTAAATTTAACGTGGCTTAATTGGCTTTCTTTTCCACAAGTTTTACCCATGCTTGATGCAACTTTTTAAGGCTTTGATTGTCTGTTATTGCAATGGCAAAACGGTTGTTTTTTTTGTTCTTACTTTCAACACAAGTTGTAATTGCTCAAAGGCAAAACGACACTTGGGTGATGGGCACCGGTTTAGGCATGCAATGGGATGCTAACCGAAGTTTGAGAGTTATCCCCGATCCAGTTGGTGGTTTTGCCAGAAGATATGCAGCAACGGCTTGTTATTCAAACCCTCAAACAGGGGTATTGCAATTGATTGTTGATCAGGAGCAATTTTATACCGGTAATTATCAAGCAATACCCAATAGCAATTGGATTACGCCAAACGGAGATAAAGTGGTTTCGGTAGGTATTGTGCCGCTTTTAAACAATGAATTCTATGTTTTTGCGGTTACAGAATTTAACAGTTTTATATACAATCGGGTAAAAATAACAAGCCAAGGCGGAACAGTTGTATTTGGCCAAGCTCAACCGTTACTAAACAATACCGATAAGCAATTTACGGCCATTCGAATGCCGAATGGCCAGGGATATTGGGTGATTACGCATCAAAATACGTCCAATGTTTTTACGGCAATTCCCATCAATGGAATTGGTAATATTGGGCAAAGTGTGGTGTCAGTTGCTGGAGAGTTTACCATACCCCCTTCTGTTTTTAACACTGGCGAAATGATAGCTACCACTGATGGCAACCGATTTGTGCTTTTACAAAGCGATCCGAATGGAAGCGTTGGCAACCCTACCTACCTGCAAGAATTTACGTTTGATAAGCGCTGTGGTAAAATTCAACTCAGGAATACAATTACATTCTCAATTAGTCAGTTGAATGAGTTCTTTGTTTTTGCAGCTTACAGTCCCGATAACCGTTTGTTGTATGTTTCGTCCGAAAATTCAGTGGGTCAAAATACGATTGTGCAATACAATATGCAGGCCAGCGATCCAAACAGCACACGAACCTTGATTGCCAATTCGAATGAGGTAATTGGCGATTTGCAAAATGGACCTGATGGAAAAATATATGCTACCTCATCGGTTCAGCGAACATTTACTTCCCGTATCAGTGTGATTCCAAGCCCTAATTCATTGGGTACAGCTTGTGGTTTTCTGGAAAACAATATTGAACTAAGTAGAAGCCCTTTTTTAGGTTCGATTGGAGTCGAACGATTTCCGCAACTGTTGGCAGATGTTGATACCACAGGTTTGTTTTATCAAACGCCAGCAATTCAAGTTCGTCAAACTTGCTTGGGAGCTCCAACACTTTTCAGTCTCTTTGGAATAGATGATGTTACTCAGGATATTGCCGCGGATTCTTTTTATTGGAAACAGAGTGATGGTACCATTATCCGGATGCAGCAATGGCAGCGATTGTATTCGTCACCCACTGTGGATAGCGTTGAATTTGTATGGTTCCTTTGCAATCGGGAGTTTAAGGTTTCGGCCGTTTTTACCATCACACAAAAACCTGGTTTTTCACTCGGGCCCGACCAAACCATTTGTTTTGGAAGCGCAATCACCTTAACAGGTCCCTCAAATGCCACTCGTTATGTTTGGAATACTGGTGATACCACACAAACCCTTAACGTTGCGAATCCTGGAACGTATCAATTAACGGTTTGGAATGGCGATTGCCCATCTTCTGATACGTTTGTGCTCTCACAATACGAGCCTATTTTCACCGCATTGGGTGAAGAGTATTTTATTTGCGAAGATGACAGAGAATTGGTGCGGTTGGATGCGGGCGAACAATTCGCGCAATACAAATGGAGTCCAACCGGAGATACCACACAATGGATTGTTGTTGGAAATGTAGGCGATTATTTTGTGGTGGTTAAAGATTTTAGAGGTTGTGATGGGAGTGATGGCACACGTGTAAAAAGAAAGTGCGGGGTATTGCTGACGTTTCCCAATGCATTTACCCCAAACAACGATGGTGTTAATGATGTTTTTGGCCCAGTATCAAAAGATTTAGTTTCGATTGAATTGATTATTTATAACCGCTGGGGCGATGAGGTTTGGCGCACACAAAAAGTTGGCGAGCTGTGGAATGGTGAGGTAAATGGTGTGCCAGCTATGAGTGGGGTTTATACCTATTCTTGCAGCTATACAGGTTTCGAAAACAAAAGGATTAAAAATTTCAACAAAAAAGGTACGTTTACCTTATTGCGCTGAGTGTTGTTTCCATAGCAACGAACTGTCTCCATAACTTAAAAACCGAAACTGGTTGGTTAAGGCGTAATCGTAAACGGTTCGCCAGTCATTACCAATGAATGCAGCTATTAGCAAAATCAAGGTGCTTTCAGGTTGGTGAAAATTGGTAACCAAAGCTTCTACAATTTGAAATGGATAACCTGGAGCTATTAAAATTTGGGTACTTCCAACCAATACAGGCAGTTGCTGCGCATCCATAAATTGCAAAATTGCTTCTATTGATTGGATGGCAGAAACGGGTTGTACTGCAGGTTCATAAGCTTCCCATTGCGAAATAAACAATGGATAGTTTTGAATGCCTTTGGTTAATTGCACACCAAACCAATACAAACTTTCAAGGGTTCGCATGCTTGTAGTTCCAACAGCGATGATAGGGCCATTTTGTTTAAGTGAATGGTAAATGCTTTCAACCACCTTACGTTCTACAAAAATGGTTTCTTCATGCATTTGATGTTCGCCAAGCGCTTCCGCTTTTACGGGCTTAAACGTACCTGCGCCTACATGCAAGGTTACTTCCGTTCGTTGAATTTCGTGTTCCGAAAGTGAATCAAAGACCTGAGGTGTAAAGTGCAGTCCAGCTGTTGGTGCAGCTACAGAGCCTTCTACTTTTGCATATACGGTTTGGTATCGCTCTTCATCTGATTGCTCTGTATTTCGGTTTAAATAGGGAGGTATGGGCAAAACTCCTGCATAATGCAACAATTCGGCAAATACCAACCGCTCGTTTTCCCACGAAAATTCGATAATAAAAAGTTCGTCTGATTTGCCGTGTTGTGATACTTTTAATTGGGTAATACCCATAGGTGTTTCAACAGTTTTAATCAAAACTTCACCCGATTTCCATCGTTTGGCATTCCCCACCATGCATTTCCACAAACATTTATTCTTGCTCAAAAAAGCCAATTGGTAGTCAAGATGGTCCAAAGGCTCTATGCAAAATACCTCTATCTGCGCCCCTGTTTCACGCTGAAAAAACAAGCGTGCATGAATTACCTTAGTATTGTTAAATACCAATAAGGAGTGTGCTGGTAAATGGGTATGCAGTTGATTAAAGATGCTCTCATTGAGTATGCCGTTTTTATAAACCAATAATTTTGATTCATCACGTTTATCAAGCGGGAAGGATGCAATTTTGGCATCAGGTAAATGGTAATGGTAATCTTTAATGTTGATTTCAGCAGGTTTCACGAGAACAAAATTGAAAGTAGGTAATTGGGTGCTTTATCATAATTACAATGGGTGGAAACCGAACGGCTACCTGCCAGTAAACTGAGGTTTCCGTTTTTCAACGAATGCATTCATTCCTTCTTTTTGGTCGCTACTAGCAAAACACATGTAAAAGTTTTTACGTTCAAAATACAACCCTTCTTGCAATCCACTATCAAACGCTTTGAGCACACTTTCTTTAGCTAAACGAACTGCCACTGGTGATTGAGCAGCCACTTCTGAAGCCAACTTCACTGCTTCTTCCAAATACAATTCTTCGGGTACCACGCGGTTAATTAATCCTGCATCCAAAGCTTGCTCAGCTGTAATAAATTTACCAGTTAAAACCATTTCCATTGCCAATGCTTTGCCAACTGCTTTGGTTAAACGTTGTGTTCCACCTGCACCAGGCATAATGGCTAATTTAATCTCGGGCTGACCAAATTTGGCGGTTTCACTGGCCACAATCATATCGCAGGTCATAGCAAGTTCGCAACCACCTCCCAAGCAAAAACCACTTACAGCAGCAATCACAGGTTTTCTGGTTTTGCGAATTTGGTCCCAAGTTTCAAACTGGTCTATTTTGAGCATGTCAATAGCCGTTCTATTTTCCATTTGTTTAATATCGGCACCTGCGGCAAAAGCCCTTTCGTTTCCAGTAATGATAATGCAGCGAATGTCATCTATTTGGTCAAATGTGGCCAACGCATGTTTAATTTCTTGCATCAACTGAAGGTTTAATGCATTCAGTTCTTTGGGGCGGTTAAGTTGAATGAGCGCAATATGAGGCTTGTATGCGGCTTCGGTTAGAATGTATTCGTATTGCATTTTTTTTTAAAAGGTCAAAAATATTATTATATATTCGAATAACACAATACTCACCATTATGAAAACAATTAATCACTTTCGCAATTTGACTAAATTTGGTCTTAGAAACGTTCTCTTCTCTTCTTTTCTTTTCTTTCCTTTTCTTAATGCCCATAGTAGCATATTGCCAACCTGAGCAGCAACCGAGTCCAATTGGTTGTCCAACTTTTGTGCTTCCTTTTTGGCTTTCTATTTCGGGTGGTAATCCTAATGGCGAATGGCCCGAGTTTGGTTTTGAAACAAAATATAAAGACTGCTATAATTGTATTGTTAAGAATCCTGGTGAAGTGAATGTATGCGAATACTATAATCAGATAGGATCCCCTTGCCCAATTTGCTTTAATATCATCATGCTTACAGAGGTTTTTAATCCTCGATCGGGTAATTATGAAACTATTTACAAAGTGATTGAAACTACGAATGGGACTACCCATATTTGGTACACTTACGAAATTAAAAAGGTGCCTATTTACGCCACAGATGCAGATGGTAAAAAATGGGTAATTGGGTATAAATGGTATTGGAATATTATTCCACGTTTAACAGCCATTGAAACTACCCTAAACGGAGGACGAAGAATGATATTTGAATAAATGCGTTATGAAAACAGCCATTCTTATTATTTTGATTTTGTTGTTTGGTTCTATAAAAACAAACGCCCAATTCAATAACCACAAATTTACCCAATATGTGCAACCATTTAGCTATTTAAGCCAACCCAAACACCTGTTGCATGATACACTTTGGTATGGCAGTTCATATTACAATACCTTGTATGGAGGCACATTGGTTAAGCCTTTGCTTGTGTTTTATACGGATACTTTTTTGTATTGGAATTTTGAATTGGCTTTAGGTACCATCACCTTGTATAATAAGCAGCCCTACAACACTGTTACTTTTGATTTTTGTAAATGTCGCATAAGGGAAATTAATAAACAGCCACCGTTTGCTTCGGAAATCAATTACCAATATGATTCCATTATTGGAGCGCACCAATTTGAATACCGCAATGTGGGTGTGGTTGATACCTTGGATCGACTTGCAGGTGCAGTGAATATGCAGATATGGTTTTACAACAATGGGGTTATTGAGTACCATTTTGGTCAGAATGAATCTAATACCTTAGGTTTCCTTAACATGAAGTTTTTTAGGTTCGGTTCTTTTTATTGGAGGCAAACAGACACTTCATCACTTGCTTATGTTAGTATTTTGACAGAAGACCCATTAAGTCCAACTCATTTAAGATTGGATTTTGATGCTTATAGAGACTTGGCTCTTGCAAATAAGGTACACATAAATGGGTTCCCTCCAGAAGGTACTGTTTACCGATTTTCCCCACCTGCTACAGGGTTAAATGACAAACATACTAAATTCGTACCACCTATTCTTTCCCCCAACCCCGCCCAAACACAATTGCAAATTCAATTTGATTACCCTAACAATGTAAATCGCATAGTGGCAATTGATTCCAAAGGAGCACGAACGATATTGGATTTTGATATCCAAAATCAAACTTTGTTTGTTCAATCTTTGACCAATGGGCTGTATGTATTGGAAATGGAAACCGATGCAGGAGTCATTACCTCACGTTTGCTTATTCAACGATAGTTTTGGGAACAAATGGGATATTTTTCTAAAACCGCTTGCAATTCAAAATATTTAGCCCATATTTGCAGTCCTTTTTTAACAAAATACTGATTATGAGAGTTTGTGATTTAACTGGTAAGAGTGCATTGGTAGGAAACAATGTTTCCCACTCTAACGTGAAGACAAAGAGACGTTTCTACCCGAATTTACAGGATAAAAAGTTTTTTATCCCTGAGGAAAATATGTGGATTAAATTGCGTGTTTCGACCAAAGCAATGAAAACCATCAATAAAAAAGGTATCAGTGCCGTATTGCGCGACTGGGCTAAAAATGGTAAAATTTAACAAGAGGAGGTTACAAAATGGCACGCAGCAAAAATAGAATTCAAGTAATTATGGAGTGCACCGAGCATAAAGATTCAGGAATGCCTGGCACATCTCGCTACATTACCAAAAAAAATAAGAAAAACACAACTGAGCGTTTGGAGTTAAAAAAATACAATCCAATCCTTAAACGTGTAACTGTTCACAAAGAAATTAAATAAGTTTAACCATGGCTAAGAAGGTAGTTGCTACATTAAAAACCGGTGCTGGTAAGGATTTTGCCAAAGTGTACCGAGCAGTAAAAAATAAAAAAGGATCATACTCTTTTAAATCAGAGATTATTGCCAATGATAACGTTAAATCGTTTTTCAAAGGTTAATCGGTAAAGATGGTTTTTATACAAAGCATTCTGAATAACTCAGGATGCTTTTTTTGTTAAAAATGAATCCAAAACAAACTGATTTCGCAATGCTAATTCGTAATTTATAGTTCGTAATTCGAAGTTCTTAATTCTAAATTATAAGGTGGGTATTTTCAGCATTTTTTCAAAAGAAAAAAAGGAAAAACTAAACGAGGGATTGGAAAAAACCAAATCCAGTTTGTTTTCTAAAATTAGCAAGGCATTGGTTGGTAAAACCACGGTTGATGATGATTTTTTAGATGAACTCGAAGAAATTTTGGTAACATCCGATGTTGGCATTCACACTACGCTCAAAATTATTGAGCGCTTGCAACAACGTGTGGCAATTGATAAATACATTGGCCATTCGGAGCTTAATGCGCTGCTCAAGCAAGAAATTGAACAATTGTTAAATGAACATCAGAACAACCACCTTGCTACGTTTGAAAATTTACAAGGCAAAAAGCCTTATGTAATGATGGTTGTTGGCGTAAATGGTGTAGGTAAAACGACTACCATTGGCAAATTAGCCAACCAATTTAAGCAAGCAGGTAAATCAGTGGTGTTGGGAGCGGGCGACACGTTTAGAGCTGCTGCAGTTGCTCAACTTAAAATTTGGGGCGAACGCAATGGGGTTCATGTTGTAGAACATGGCATGAATACAGATCCTGCGGCCGTTTCATACGATGCAGTTAAATACGCTAACGAACACAATGCAGATGTTGTCATTATTGATACTGCGGGCCGTTTGCATAACAGGGTAGACCTAATGAATGAATTGAGTAAAATTAAACGGGTAATGAGTAAAGTAATACCTGATGCTCCACATGAAGTACTCTTGGTTTTAGATGCAAGTACTGGACAAAACGCATTTGAACAAGCCAAACAATTTACTGCAGCTACCGAAGTGAATGCGTTAGCGTTAACCAAACTTGATGGCACCGCAAAAGGAGGGGTTGTAATTGGTATTGCGGATCAGTTTAAAGTGCCTGTTAAATATATTGGTGTTGGAGAGGGTATTGACGACCTTCAGCTATTTGACCGAAAAGAATTTGTAGATTCGTTGTTTAATTAAGCGATTGTGAAAACCAAACGTAAGGAAGATAAAATCAATATTGTTACCCTCGGCTGCTCAAAAAACATTGTTGACAGCGAGGTATTGTATAGCCAACTTAAGGCAAATGGTAAGGATGTGGTGCATGAGAGCACAAAGGATGATGCCAATGTAATTATCATCAATACCTGCGGATTTATTGACAATGCGAAGCAAGAGAGTATTGATACCATTTTGCGTTTTGCTGAGGCAAAACAACAAGGTGACATTGATAAACTGTACGTAACAGGATGTTTGTCGCAACGTTATATGCCAGAGCTGCAAAAGGAAATTCCAGATGTGGATCAATATTTTGGTACGACCCATTTGCCCCAATTGCTAAAAACACTAGGTGCGGATTATAAACATGAATTGATAGGGGAGCGTTTGCTCACAACGCCAACCCACTACGCATATCTGAAAATTTCGGAAGGGTGTGACAGGCCATGTTCATTTTGTGCCATTCCAATTATGCGTGGTAAGCACGTTTCAAAATCATTTGAACAACTCGAAACGGAAGTAAAGGGTTTGGTCAAAAATGGAACCAAAGAGGTATTGCTTATTGCCCAAGACAGCACCTATTATGGGCTCGATTTATATGGTGAGCGTAAACTGGCAGAGTTGCTTACCCGCATGAGTGATATTGATGGTTTGGAATGGATTCGATTGCATTATGCGTATCCGTCACAATTTCCAATTGATGCATTGGATGTAATACGCGAGCGAAGCAATATTTGTAAGTATATTGATATTCCATTACAGCATACCAGCGATAACATGCTTAAAATAATGCGCAGGGGTATTACTTCTCGCAGAACTCAAGAAGTGATTAACACTATTCGTGAAAAAGTTCCAGGTATCGCCATAAGAACAACATTAATTGCAGGCCACCCTGGTGAAACCGAACAAGATTTTGATGATTTGTGCAAGTTTGTTGAATACAACCGTTTTGATAGACTAGGCATTTTTACTTACAGCCACGAAGAAGGGACACATGCAGGAAGTATGCTGGACAGTGTACCGCAAGAAATTAAAGAAGAACGAGCGGCAATAGTAATGGATATTCAACAAGGAATTTCTTCTGAGCTGAACCAACAAAAAGTTGGGCAAACATTTAAGGTATTATTTGATAGAAAAGAAAACGGGCAATTTGTTGGTCGTACGGAGTTTGACTCACCTGAAGTAGATAATGAAGTAATTATTGATGCAAAAACAAACTTTGTACGGGTTGGCGATTTTGCCCAGGTACGCATTACTGCTGCCGAAGAATTTGATTTAATGGGGGAAGTGGTTGCACCATGACGGTTTTGCATAAAAATATCCCGCTCATTGAAACTGGTTTGGTCAATAAACTAGTAGCAGATTATATTCAACAGAAGGACGCAGTAAAACCTTTTTACCAGTATGCACCCGAAATGGGGTCATTTGATGAAGTTATTTCCAATCGATCATTTGATCAAAATAAACGTAACCTACTTGCTGATGTGTTGTTTAATCAATATGAAAAGATTGGCATTAAACGCAAACAAGCCGAACTTGTTTTTGCAAATATTGATTCGCTTCGGTCAGCACAAACATTTACCGTAACAACCGGCCACCAACTTTCGCTTTTTACCGGCCCCTTGTTTTTTATCTACAAAATTTTATCAACCATAAGGCTTGCCCAAGAGTTAAGCCAACGGTACCCAAACCATACCATAGTACCCGTTTTTTGGCTCGCTTCCGAAGACCACGACTTTGAAGAAATTAGCCATGTTCATTTAAAGGGAGCAAAACTGCAATGGAATCTTGACTCAAAACAACAACCTGTTGGGACTCTTGAAACCCATTCGATAAAGACCATTTTAGATTCGCTAAGAGAATTGTTAGGCGGAAGCAACAGCCTCGTGGATTTGTTTGAGCAATGTTATGTAAGCAGCAATAATTTAAGCGATGCCACACGTAAATTAGTTCATTCATTGTTTGGTCAATATGGTTTGGTAATGATTGAGCCAAATGATGTGCGGCTAAAAAGGGAATTTATTCCCATTATTAAAGAAGATGCAATTAAACACAATAGTTTTGCTGCGTTACTCGAAACCAATAGTAAACTTGATAAACTTTATCCGTTACAAGTAACTGGTCGTGAGATTAATTTTTTTTACCTAAGTGAATCAGGAAGGCAGTTAATAAAAAAAACGCGTTCTGGCTATGAGGTTGCCAATACACCAATTGTATGGAATGAACACGAACTCAATGCTGAAATAGAAAGCCATCCAGAACGTTTTAGTCCCAATGTGGTAATGCGGCCCGTATACCAAGAGCATGTGCTGCCTAATTTAGCATATGTTGGTGGCCCTGGTGAAGTATCTTACTGGTTACAATTAAAAGGGGTTTTTAAAACGCATCGGGTTCCTTTTCCAATGGTGGTATTGCGTAATTCTGTTATGCTCATTAGTCAAGCGCATTTACATAAACTCACCAAAAAGAGAGTTGATGTAGAAGATTTGTTTAAACGAGACGAAGAATGGATAAAGGAATACATACATGCTGTACACCCAATCAATATTGCTGAAGAGACGGAAGCAGTTGGCCGTTTGCTGCAACAAGCCATTGATAAAGTAATGGTTTTTGATAACCAAATTGGGTCAAGAATTATCCAATGGAAACTTGAAGCATTGCACCAATTAAAACAGTTACAAAAGGAGCTTAACCAAAGTAAAAAGCGAAAATCGAAGCTAGATACAGATGCTGTCATTGCAATTAAAAATATCCTTTTCCCTGCTGGAACTCCACAAGAGCGAATATTAAATTTAGCTGCCGTAACAGGTAATTATTATGAGGCTTTTTTATCGAAGGTAGCTGAACAATTGTTTCCGCTTTCAAACACAATTGATGTTTTAGTTTGGGATTAACCCAAATACATTTTTTGATAAACATCCCAAAGCACAATTCCTGCACTAACCGATACATTTAGCGAATGCTTGGTTCCGAATTGAGGAATTTCAATTACAGAATCCGATTCATCAATAATCGCTTGTTGCACCCCATCTACTTCGTTTCCGAAAATAAAAACATACTTTTCTTCAATAGTAGGCTCAAACTGGTGTAATTCGATGCTTTCACTTGCTTGCTCAACACTCATTATTCGCCAACCTTTTTCTTTTAAGTTTTTGACAGCTGATAATGCATCGGGTTTATAACTCCACGAAACGGATTCGGTGCTACCCAAGGCTGTTTTTAAAATTTCCTTATTGGGCGGGGTAGCACAAATACCTGTGAGTATAATTGTTTCAATCAAAAATGCATCCGCAGTTCTAAAGAATGAACCAATATTTTGTGCACTTCTGATATTATCTAGTAACAATACAATAGGTCGTTTATTCAATTGTTTGAATTCATTCACATCAATTCTTTCCAGTTCAAAGAGCTTCAGCTTTTTATTTTTCATTTTGTAACAATAGTAAAAAATGTGGAATGGATGGTAACTGAACGAATAGCTAATCTGCTAAGACCGATTAGTGTCTCTGTCTGATGAATTGAATGTATCTTACCGTTTAGCGTTTAGTCCTGAATAATTAGCTTTCCTTCAACATATTGATCATCAAACGTGGCGTAAAAAAAGTACAATCCAGCGGGTAGTTGTTGGCGGTCAATCTTTACCTGAGCATTATTAGACACATTAACCGAACGTACCAACTCGCCAAGTGTATTCACTATTTTTATTTGGCCATTCTTATATGCAAATGGAACGGTGAGTATTGTATACTGTGAAAATGGATTAGGCGAGATGTTGTAATTTGGCTTAATGGCATTATTGCGGATGTTTGTTAATACAAAGTTGATACAATTGGATGTATCAGTGCAAAATCCGTTAGAGATGATTGCCTTGTAACTTCCCGAAACTGATGGTAAAAATGATCTTGAGTTAGCTCCCGAAACCAACAATGCTGTGGTACAGTTAATCCATTGATAGGTGCCAAACGGTTGATTGCTAATTAAAGTGTCCCCAACCTGAATAATTCCTGTATTTAAAGAATCTATCAAAAGATTTAGGCTCATGATGCTGTCGCATCCATTTGCCGAAACAAGTGTGTCATAATAAATACCTGATTGGGTTAATGTATCTCCGCGCCACACAACCGAATAACAAGCCGTATCAAATTGTGTACTGATTTTTGATGGCAAAATTGTGACCGAAAGTTCTACAATGCTGTCACATCCATCTCTGCTTACTAATGTGGATGTGTAAGTGCCGCTGTTTGTAATTGTAATCCCATTCCACAAATATGGTCCACATGCTGTTGTTGTGGTCTGAACAAATTTTGGTTTACAAAAAAAAGTGTCAGGAATTTCAAAAACAGCTCCCCATTGTACACCAAGCATGTTAATTGATCCACCAGCAATTGTCCGTAGTCTTGATACTTGTTCTACACAAGTTGCCCTATCAGCGCCTTCAATTGGGTTTGGCCTGATATGCACGGTTGGAAATGTTAAAGAAGAGTCTATACTCATCATAAACACATTTGAGGTTAGGTTATTTTCACGCACCGTGCCAACAATAATGATTTGCCTTCTAAATTCATTGTATTCAATATTCAACGGTATTTCGTCTTTTGTACTTCCCGTTACGTATGTATATGAACGTATCAAATTTCCATTAGATAGTAAGTGTTTTTGTATCCTGATATCATTGGTAGATGTTTTGCCAACAACATACAAGTGTGTTTTGGCTGAATCAATCACCGTTTGATAAGCTTTAAACGAACTCGGTAAATTAACTGACCAAACCATTTGCATACTGTTGGTATTGAAAACACCATAAGCCGAGTTAAGGGGAAAGTTGCGGCCTAATAAAAGCACGTTGCTTGTATCAATAGGAGTTGTGTTTTCGATATCGTTAAACAAAGGAAGTGCAAGTGTATCAATAACTACAAAAGGATGCTTTCTCAATTTTAGAATTCGGGGGGCTGAAAAGTTTCTTCCAAAAAGAAACAACTCTGAATCATTTTTATCGTAGCTCGCATTCCAAGTTGTTTCGTTAGTAGATTGATAACGCATTTGGGTATTCACAATGGCAAGTTGTGAGTTGTTTCTGGTTTTAATTGCGTATACAGTGTCGTTTTGGTGAAACAATAAAATAGCGAACGAATCTTCAGCTATTAATTCAAGCGGAGCTAATTTGCTAAACCTGGATACCCTTTTTACAACACCTTTTAAATTCCCAAATTTATCCAAGTGAAATACGCAAATTGAATCAGCTATATCTGAAGCAAAGGGTGAGTGTATTGATGTTTTACGAATGATTGCTGAGAAATAAATATCGCCTAAAGGGGCTATCGCCAATTGATGGCCTTCAAGAATAGTTGCTGTAAAGGACTTTTCCCATTTAAGTACATTTAAGGTATCAAACATTTCTAGTGCTATTCCTCTTCCCAATTGCTTAAATACAATGAAGTTTCCATTAGGGTGTTTTTTTACCTCAATGGTTTTAGAAGGGAATAGATAATTGCCAAAACTCTTTTGCAAGAGAATATCGAAGTTGTTAGGATTTAGAATTGTTAAGTATAAAGCTCTACCTAATCCTGCTGTTTGTTCTAAATTGCCAAACACCAAAATTCTATCCGGAAGCGAAACAATACCAAATCCATTGCTCCAGGTTTCTTTATATGGAGGTTGGTTTTTGGAAATCACAATTGAGTTCAACACCGTTCCAGTTAATGACTCAATTTTAAGGTTAAGCCATATTCCAGGTCCGTAGTTATCAGATTGGGCATAGCCTGTAGTGTAAACATAGCCTGAGTCATCAACATCAAAATCAATCGAGGCTTCATGCCCATTACCTGGTGTTTCATAAATTGAATTCCACACCATGGTGTCTAATACCATATCATATTTGGATATGTGGGTATATGAAGGACTTCCTCCTACGTAAATATGCTGCCAACTAACGTACAAATGATGGTCAATTGTTTTAACTTTATTAGGTTTGATATCTCTATTCATGAGTACTACTTGAAATTTTTGAAGCACTCCATCTGATGCATTTACCCTCGCAATAAATCCAGAATTTAACGAGTTGTTTCGAGTCCCAACTGCATACAATGATCCGTTTGTATCATTGTAATACAAATAGTTAATCGTTTGTATTTGTGATGAGGCATATTGCTGTTTCCATATAACAATATTGGGATTGCTGCCTGAAACTTTAGTGATTGAATCGACATTGGTAAAATAAATGTCTTTGTTTTGGTCTATCGCCATGGCAGAGCCAAAAGATAGCCAATTGAGATCTCCAATAAAATAAGAGGTCAGTGTATCTCCTGTTGATTTAGCAATAAACACATAACGCGTTTGGTAATTTATCCCATCATAACTTATTTGGTATGATTGGATAAATGTTGAAGAATCGTAATCAAGGGAATTCAAAAAGCTATATGCCCTGTAATTTTTATTCCAAATAATATTACCATTTACAGGGTTTATCTTCCAATAGTTAATCCTACTATTTTCATACAAACTTGCATAAACAAATCCATCATTACCGAGTGTAAGCACACTAATCGGATTTTCTTTGTTTAGTTGCAATTCCCAAATACTGTTACCGTTGGAATCAATACTTACAATTCCGCTTTTCCCATTTCTGATTAAACCACTTACAAGATAAGTATCTTGAAATCTAAGTTTTGCAGTACCCATCCCTCCAGTAAATTCTGTGGTATCTCTAAATAACTGTTCGGCAATTTGTGCTGATGATTGAAATGAAAAAAAAGAACATACTACTAACAAGTAATAAACTAGGGTTTTCATGGTTAAGAGTTATTTCGCGCGAATTTATCGTAAAGGTTTTTGCAAAAAAAAACTGTTCCATTCTAGAACATAAACTTTTACAAAAGTGTAATAGAGTACTCAGCTTATAAATAAATCAATAGTGTTCAATTTCGTTTTTGAAAATTCTTGTTCACTGGTTCCTTTGAAAGCAAATTCATCTCGGCTGCATAAAAAGAAGCAAATATTTATTCTCTTTTGAATTTGATCGGGTATCAATTGGCTATTGGTTGAGGCCAAATTATACAACACAGGCGGATATTGATGGGCCGAGTTGGTTGAATTCATGTTTTTTGTTTTGAATTTAGGTTATTATATCTGTAAAAATCCCATTTTGTCCGAATTTCTTTTGAATTTACCCACATATTTTAATCTTTGTGAAAATTTGTCTAATTTAGCACTCAAGCCAAAAGCATGAAACAAGTTATTATTCTCTTCACCCTATTATTTGCCGTTTGCACTGCTAGGGTGAGTGCGCAAGTTAGTCCTGCTAGGTTTGCAGTGGAGTTTAATGGGGGAGTTCCTCTGATGTTGGGATCTATTCCGGCTAGTTTAAGTACATATGGTGGCCTTGGGTTTCGTTACAGCCTAACCACTGCCATTTCCTTTCAAGCTTCGGTAAATGTAGGTACGATGTTGGGTAAGCAAAACCAACAAATTTCTGCATTTCCACAACCAGAGACAGTAGCAAATATTAAATCTTACCGTACTGACTTTTATACTTATTCTCTTAGAGGGCAGCTCAATTTAGATAGGGTATTAGGATTACGTCAATACAATATGTTTAACAGAATTAATCCTTATATTATCGTTGGCGCAGGATACACGGCACCTCGTGGAGACGGGATTGTAGCTGAACGCTATTTTGGTACAACAAAAGTTTACAAAGATGGCTTCAAAGATTTTTATACCGTACAAGGTGGGCTTGCATTTAGGTACTACCTTAACCCAGCATTGGATTTAAATCTGGGCTGTGAATTTAACTATACCCAAACATATTATCTCGATGGGGCTTTCCAGGACAAGAAATACGATCATTATTTGTTGAATTATATTGGTATCAATTACAAAATTGGGGCAAGCAGGAAACGTCAGCATATTGAGTGGATGAATATCCGCTTTATTGAGAGAAAACCTCGTAAACCTCGTCCTGATAACGAAACAGAGCCGCAGCCTGATCCTATTTTGGCTCAGCAAGAACGAGAAAGAGATTCTGTTAATACTGCTAAGGCCAATGCAGTACGAGATAGTATTTCGGCTGCTCAAACTAAAGAAGCCAAGGATAGTGTTATGGCAACTACGCCCGATGATTCAGCTACAGCGGCTGCCGATACTGCTAAGCGTGACGTGAAAACGGTGAAAGACCAAGCAACTTTAACAGGTGGCAAACCAGTAGGAGAGCCTAAGAGAACTCCACCAAAAGCAACAGCTGCAACTGGAGTTGCATTAGCGTCTAATGGTATCACTGAAACACCATTTAAATATAACGTAGTTGTAGGCGCATACCAAAAACCAAAGTATGCATTTATTTTCAGAGACCAAATGCGTAAAAAAGGATACGATCAAGCATCTGTTTACCGCACAGGAGCAAACTCACGCATGCTAAGGGTTGTTATTATCAGCACGGATAACAAGCAAGAGGCACTCAAAGCCTTGAGGAAGGCTAGGAAAGAAATTGATCCAACTGCTTGGATGCAGGTTGTTAATCCATAAAAGTTTTAATCCCCGTTGCAATGCAACGGGGATTTTTTTTACCCAACTTTATGGCTCTATTGCGAATTCTTGGTATCCAAACAAACCAATTTGTTGTACTTGTACCGTATGAAAAGGTATTTTAACCAATACCCATAACGAAGATTAATAAACATGAATGAGTAGAGCGCTACCGAACCGCCAGCGGTTTTTGTTAAAAAAATGTGAACTTGGGAAACAATTGCCGTTGTACTTTGCAGGCATCAATGAGCAAGAAGGAACCAGCCGAAACCCCGCTGATGAAGCAATACAACCAGATAAAGACGAAGTATCCAGGTGCGATTTTGCTTTTTAGGGTTGGTGATTTTTATGAAACTTTTGGGGAAGATGCAATAAAGGCTGCTCAAATTTTGGGTATAGTGTTAACCAAAAGGGCAAATGGTTCCGCATCACATATCGAATTGGCTGGGTTTCCGCATCATGCTTTGGATACCTATTTACCTAAGCTGGTAAGGGCAGGCCAACGTGTTGCAATTTGCGATCAACTCGAAGATCCGAAACTCACTAAAACGATTGTTAAAAGAGGTGTTACTGAGCTAATTACTCCAGGTGTATCTTACAATGATAAAATTCTAGATCACAAGCGATCAAATTATTTGGCAGCCATCTATTTCGACCAACAAGTTGGAGTAGCGTTTTTAGATATTTCAACTGGAGAGTTTATGGTAGCAGAAGGGGATGCTGACTATATTGATAAGCTCGTTCAAGGGTTTAAGCCCGCAGAAATTATTGTGAGCAAACCGCAGTATAAAACGTTTCAGAATGTATTTAATGATCGGTTTTATACCTACCAGCTTGATGAATGGGCTTTTCAATATGATTTTGCACGTGAGAAGTTAATTCGACATTTTACTACAGCTAACCTGAAGGGTTATGGTATTGAACACATGCAATCAGCTGTTATTGCTGCAGGTGTTTGTTTGCATTATTTATCCGAAACACACCATAACCATGTGCAGCACATTCAATCGGTATCGCGCATAGATGAACAGCAATATGTTTGGCTTGATCGTTTCACAGTGCGGAACTTGGAGCTGTTATTTCCATCCAATGAAGGTGGTGTATCATTGTTGGATGTGTTGGATAAAACCACAACTCCCATGGGTTCCCGCATGCTTCGAAAGTGGTTGGTTCTGCCATTAAAAGATGAGGTGGCGATTGCTGATAGGCAGCAAGTAGTGGCTTACGCTTGCCAGAATGAAGTTGCTAGGCATACTGTTATTGAACAATTAAAAGGTATTGGTGATTTAGAAAGGTTGATATCCAAAGTGGCTATGGGGCGCGTAAATCCTCGGGAGTTGCAACAATTAAACAGAGCGCTTAAGCATATTCAGCCGATACAAAAAGTGCTGCTGCAAAGTCAGAATGAAAAATTGGTGACCATTGCCAACCAACTCCATGATTGCACATGGGTGATGGATAAAATTGATGCAGAATTGCATCCAGATCCTCCGATTGCGGCCAATAAGGGACAAGTAATTCAGCAAGGAGTGCATCTTGAGCTTGATCAGCTCCGTGAAATTGCTTTTTCAGGCAAAGATTACTTGTTAAATATACAAACACAAGAACAGCAACGTACCGGGATTTCATCCCTAAAAGTAGCTTATAACAACGTATTCGGTTATTATTTAGAAGTTACAAATGCGCATAAAGACAAAGTTCCCCCGGAATGGGTTCGAAAGCAAACCCTAACCAATGCCGAACGCTATATTACCGAAGAACTCAAGCAGTATGAAGAGAAGATTTTAGGTGCGGAAGAAAAAATAACAGCCATTGAGGAACGTTTGTATACAGAGTTGGTAACTGCAATTGCTGCATACGTAAGCCAAATACAACAAAATGCGAGCATCATTGCCCGTATTGATTGTTTGTTTGCATTTGGGGGCATTGCCGAAAAATACAATTATATCCAACCTATATTAAATCAAGGGAAGGGTATTGATTTAACTGGTGCTCGTCACCCTGTTATCGAGCGGCAGTTGCCAACAGGTGTTCCTTACATCGCAAATGATCTGGTGTTGAATCCCGAAGGACAACAAGTTATTATTTTAACGGGTCCCAATATGTCGGGTAAATCTGCCTTACTTAGGCAAACGGCTTTAATCGTGATTATGGCACAGATGGGAAGTTTTGTGCCATGTACTTCTGCCAATATTGGAATCGTTGATAAAATATTTACGAGGGTAGGAGCAAGCGATAACCTATCTGCTGGCGAATCTACTTTTATGGTTGAGATGACCGAAACTGCAAGTATTTTAAATAATATTTCTGAACGAAGCCTCATCTTACTCGATGAAATTGGGCGTGGTACAAGCACCTATGATGGCGTTTCGATTGCTTGGTCAATTGCTTCCTTTCTAAGCAATCATCCGTACAAGCCTAAAACGTTGTTTGCAACTCATTACCACGAATTGAATGATTTGGAGCAAACCCACGAAGGGATCCGCAATTACCACATTGAAATTCAAGAAAGTGGGCAACAAATTGTGTTTTTACGCAAATTAAAGCCCGGAGGAAGTGAACACAGTTTCGGAATTCACGTGGCAAAAATGGCTGGTATGCCACAAATTGTGGTACGTAAGGCCCAACAAATGTTGGCTAGATTGGAGGCACAACGTGAAGATTTGGGAGGAGATAAGTTAGCAAAAACCACAGACTCGAATTCCATGCAGTTATCCATGTTTCAGTTAAATGACCCATTATTGGAACAATTGCGCGATGAGTTGTTAAACATTGATGTTAATACGTTGTCGCCTATTGAAGCCTTGATGAAACTCAATGAACTGAAAAAGGTGCTGAAAAAATAATCGCCCGAAAATCAGCAATATTTATAAAATGTATAAAGTTTTTAAACCATCGTTTGCATGCAACAAGTAAAATAGTATATTTGCATCCCGTTCATTAAAAATGCGAAAGTAGCTCAGTTGGTAGAGCGCAACCTTGCCAAGGTTGAGGTCGCGAGTTCGAACCTCGTCTTTCGCTCCAAGTTAAGGTCATTGGTCACTGGTCATTTGTTTTACAACAAGGGTAAATGACCATCAACTAATGACCTTTTTATTTGATTGGTTTTTCACAAAATACATTGTTGTTTTTGATTGCCAGCGTTCTTTAATATGATGCCCGGGTGGTGGAATTGTTCCGAAAAACCAAGCAGCTTGCGCTGTAGTTTTTCGTGAATCCGCGAAGCAGAGCGAAATCGAAGATTTCGATTGCTTCGGGAGTAGACAAACGAATGTACTTCACTGCCTGGATTTTGTTCTTTAATATGATGCCCGGGTGGTGGAATTGTTCCGAAAAACCAAGCAGCTTGCGCTGTAGTTTTTCGAGAATCCGCGAAGCAGAGCGAAATCGAAGATTTCGATTGCTTCGGGAGTAGACACACAAATGTACTTCACTGCCTGGATTTTGTTCTTTAATATGATGCCCGGGTGGTGGAATTGGTAGACACGCAGGACTTAAAATCCTGTGTCCTTTAAAGACGTGCGGGTTCAAGTCCCGCCCCGGGTACTAAATCAAGGTTCTGATTTTCAGAACCTTACAAACAGAAAAAAAAGCGGAAAAGGGCTATCGTCAGCCTTATCGTCAGTTGTGAAAACTCCTATTTATCCGTTCAAACCTGCAACCCTTGTCATTCCTGCTCCTTCCAGTAAAAACCAAAGCTGGTTAATCAAATTCTACGTTTGGCATGTCGGGAAACAAAAACTCGAAATGCAACGCGATTATGAATGCAACTATATTAAGGATATAGAGCAACGAAAAAAGTGGTGTAAACAGCGAATAAAGGAGATAAATGTATTATTAAGTACCGGGGTTTATATTGATGATTCTTCTGAAGGATTTCAAGCAACAACACCAGTCCAAAACTCCTTACCTCAAAATCCAATTCAGCAACCCACTTACAACCATATTGAACATGGAATGTCGGTTCCAACAATTATTGAAGGTATTGACCTTACCTTAAAGGAAAAGAGGGGGCTGAAACACTTTAGGGACTATAACCAAAAGCTGAACAAATTTAAGGATTGGATATATGAATTTGGTCTACAAGGACACAGTTTAACCAGTTTCTCACATAAGTACATTAAGCAGTTTATTGAAAGCTTAAAACAGGATGGTTTGCAAACAAGAACCATTAATAACTACATCAACACTATCGGTTTAGTTTTTAATACCTATAATGAACAAGAGGATAATGAGAATACAGTAAAGAATCCGATTGAAAAGATAAAAAAGGACAAGAACCCCAAAGGAAAGAATATTGCTTTTGTTCAGGAACAACAAAAGAAAATTCTCGAGTTTATAGCCCAATCAAATTTCCCGCATTACGAACTGATTAGCATAACCATGTTTTATACGCTTGCCCGAACCAAAGAACTATCATATTTGCAACCTTGGATGATAGGAGCTAAACAACATGACCAAATCCATTTCCCGGCTGAAATATGTAAGAATGGAATTGAAAAGAATGTTACAATTACAGATGAACTGGAGGAAATTTTTACCAAATACCGTATTCGTGAACTTCCCAAAAATTGGTATGTATTTGGCAAAGGACTAAAACCGGGTTCTGAACATTACAACGAAAAATTTATTGGTACTCGCTATCGAGAAAATGTACTTGACAAATTGGATTTCTCAATGGACTATACCCTTTATAGCTGGAAGCACACAGGAGTATGTATGTATTACTTGAATGGAGTATCTGTTGCGCTACTCATGATGCAAGCAGGTTGGGAAGACCCCCATACATTTAAGAAATATTTAAAAAGCCTTGGTCTTTTTGATAACACTGAAATAAAGGCCAAAAGCCCTAAACTTCCGATGTAAGAGAAAAGCCCCACATTTTTGTGGGGCTTTTTAACGTTTCGATTTTGGAGGAGTTGGGCTAATCTTGCTACTTGAAGGTTTTGGATTAGCTGGAGGATTGTTTCCCCTGTTTCCTCCGGAAGGTTTTCCTGTTGTACTTGGTGCATTAGCAGGTCTTGATGATTTAGCCATAAGTATTAGTTTTAGTTATTGCAATTTAAAAAAAAAAGTAGGATTCGCACAGATACTCGAAATTCGACCAAGAGTAGAACTGAGATAATAAATATTCTCTTATTCATGAGAGCATTTCATTAATTTTAGTATAGTTTAAAATAACCTCATGGGTTAATTTTTTTACCCTTATCAAAGATTTCTGTTTTCAAGATACGCTCATTTAAGTCATAGTGAATAACTTCTCCATTGTAAGGCTTATATTCAAAAGAGAATGGATTAAAAGCAATTAATTCAAAGCTATCGGCATTAGGTTTAAAATATGAATAATACCCGTTTGCCTGTAATCGAACTTTATCTGAGCCTGAATGATATTCAATATATCTAAAAAAGCCATTTTGATAAATAATTACCCTTTGTGTTACAACATTATTAGTGTCGTAGTTAGTTATTTCAGAGGAATCCGAATTTATTCTCTTTCCAATAAGTGCAACTGATGTAGTTCCTTCAAAGTATCTTGTATAGTTTGTCAAGGTATCATTGTAATAGAATGCGACTGAGCCAATACTTTTGGTTGGGTATATCAGTCCCCATTTGATAAAAAGTCCATGTCTTTTCCCCTCAAAAAAATTACCAAGTTCAAAGGTAGAACCAAGATTTGTGTAGCTTTCATATCTTCCATGTAAAACTCCATTTTTATAGGTATAAACTGACTTAGGGTTCTCTCCTAAAGCATAATACTTGAATATGCCATCTCTAGCACCATTTTTGAACTGCCCAATAGCATATAACTTCTTTTTCTTTCTTACAATTTCATACATAGTCCAAGAACCATCAGATAAACTATCTGCAAAATCATAATACAAGCCGTGGTAATACTTTAATTCATTAGTTCCGTTGTTTAGGCTATCAGTAATGTTTCTACCAACAACTCTAACATACAATGAATCTTTTGTTAATATTTCATGCCGTTGTGCATTTGCAGTATCAAGAATGAAGTACATTATAACAATGAATATGCAGCGTTTTTTCATAGTTAACTATTTATTTTCTTGGTGCAGGAGCGGCTTCATTCAGTCCTTCAAGTAAAGCCCCTTTTTTCTGGTCAACAGTTTTTAGATTTGTTTGGTCTATTATAAGTACACCTTTAATATTTGTTTCTACGGTGCCCATTTGCACTTTGGGATTGTACTGGTTATTGTCAATAAACTGAACAGGGTCTGTGCTAGTTCCATTTATTATCTCTTGGGTAGCTTGAGTTGCCTGTCCATTAGCCATTGTTTTCATATCATAGCCACCTTTTATTTTTTCACCCACTATTACCGTTCCCCCCTCACCCGTAGCATACGTAGTCGCTTGCCCTTGAGTTGCTACTTGCAATTCTATTATATCTTTTGAACTTAAGCTTTGGTACATAGAGTATGCATCCTGTAAAGCTTGTCCTTTAAGCTTTACTCCTGCATGTTTTGCTCTCTTTCCGAAGTCTTTAATGGTTAAAGTCTTTTCATCAGCAGAACTAAATATTCTATTATTCTTTTCATGACCTGGTGTTAAGTTAAATACTTGCTGCCATTTATCCTGAGGAACAAGGGTTGACATTGAGGCAGTAAAAAGTTTTTCTGCATCAGGGTTAGCAGGTTTAATAGAACGGCCTTTATGATCTACAAATATTAGAGGACTGTTATTTACAAAGCTGTATGGGCTTAGTTCAGGATATAGCTTATTTTCAGGGTCAATAGTAATAAAACGCCCTATTCTTGCATCGTACATTCTCGCTCCAAAATCGTAAGCAAAAGCCACGGGGTCAATTAAGCCCCCTTTTTGGCTTGTGGTATCCATTGCTTTCAGCTTTCCTGTTGCGGTAGTTATGGTATAATGCCCATAAGTTTCTTTAGCTGTCGGTTCCCATATTTCTTTAAACATACCTTTGGTCAGTGTCCAATACTCGGCATCTTTAGGGTCTGGTGGTTCAAAGCTGCTGAAAGGTCTTGCATTTTGAGATTTTCGATTCCATTTTGTTGGGTCATATCCGAATGGGTTCATAATCAATTCCTGCATGTCCAAAGGCATTTCACGGTAACCTAAGTTGTATAATAATGCCAAATGTTTTTCCAGTTTTAATGCTGTCTTGGCAATTCCAGTATCCTGTTTTAGTTTTTGTATACTGTTTATCCCGTTTTTAACAGCGTATTTGGTAACTCTTGTATCCAACACCTGTTGTTTTAATAGCAGGGCATTCAGGTTAAGCGAATCGTGCGCCAAAGCCAGTTCTGCACAACGGAGCAGAAACTCATCATCCTTGGCATTAAATTTACGTTCATAGCTTTTGGCAAGGTTTACTATACATAATCCAATACTTTGTTTGGTGGTATAATCGCGCAACGCAATTCCACTCAGAATACCCTCAGTAGGCGTGTAAGTAAGGGTTTGGATAATGCCATCACCGGGATGTCCTGCTGTGGCCATCTCCACATTGTAATACTGGCCTTTAGGGTCTTGGTGTTGGATGTAAATATGCTGTGGTGCAGTGCAAATCCGTGAGTTTGCATTAAAACGGTCAGACAGTATTTTAAACAAGGCTGTGAGGGCAAAACAATTCCCTTTATTTTCTTCAGAAATCAACAAGTTCATTACTTGGGAATGCCGCCAGTCTTTCATACCGAAGGGGTCTGAAGTTGAGTAACCGTATGGTGCATGATAAAACGCAAAAAGGGAACTGTCTTTTATTGAGTATATTTCTACGGTATCTGTAAGGTATTTAAAAATAGCCCAATTGCAAAGAGCCATTCGATAAAGTTCCTTTCGTTCTTCGGGCATATACTCCAAGTCTTTAAGGTTGAATCTCCCATATTGATTTACTTTTCTATCAAATTCTATTGTATCACTATTGTCGTTTGCTTGAATCAGTTGTTGAATAACCATTTGTAATTCAGTTACACTATTCTGAAAAGCAGAATAAGTAAACCAACCATTGTTGTAAGGATTTTCACTCAGAAATACAGCTCGCTCAAAGCTTAATTCTGTTTTCTCTTCCAGCATATCCTTCAAATCTATTAGTGCAAGCTCGTAAATGTCTTTTGAACTTAGTTTAACAGGTTTAGGATTTAATTGCTGAACTGGCAGTTGATAACTTAGGTGTGGCTGATAATATTGTTTCAGGGGTTCGTAGGAGGACGTATCCGTTGAGGGATTTTGCGCCCCTGAGGTTGCGGTATTGGCAGTTGTGTTTACCTGTTTTTTGGTGCTACACGAGCCAAAAAAAATTACGCCTAACAAAATAGGGGTAATAAGATTAACGTAGGCTTTCATTATGGTAAATATAGTTAGTTTTTTAGTTGATAAACAATGACCTTTTTTCTTTTGAGTTAATACCCTTTGCTGTTTGCAGTTTTCCTTTGGTATCCATGTATTGCGCCAAGCGTAATTCTTCTTCAGCAGGAATATCCTGAACCCCCAATGCACGTATCTTTTTTATATATTCTACGTATTGCAGGTATGCCTTGGTTATTTCAGGGTATTTACTCATTTCACTTTCTGATTGAATATTCCTTGCCTCAACCATTGCATTCAACTCACGGGCATAAATCTTTTTCCAGAGGTGGCTTTCTGTTCCATTTACATAGCCATGCTCAGGGAAGTATGGTTTTGCTATTTCTACACACTGTTTAATGACTTGTTGGTCTGATACCCAATGTTCGTCAATAAAGTTTGCCGCAAGGTCATACAACACCGAAGCTACAACCTGTTTTTTGGTCATGTTGTAGGTGTATATCTTATTTTTTTGCGCGGTGGCCATCACGGGCATGGACATGGAATAAAAGGCATCACCCATAAAGCGGTCAACGGTGGTTTCGTAGCTGATAATAGTTCCGTTGTTGTTCTTAAAGCGGATAAAGGAATGTTTAGGGTTGTACGCTAAATATGCTTCAACACCAAGTGCCTCGGCCAGTATCAGGTACATAACAGGAAAGGTATGGCATTGCCCTGTTCCTGTGGCAAGGGTTTTGGTAACAAAATAGTTGCGCTGGTCATCTTTGGCCTGAAAGTCTATATAATCATAGTAATATGGAACATGCTTTATGCGCTTCCCATTAACGGTGATGTATAGTGTATCCGACATAAATTCCTGTATGCCGAAATGCACCTTTTCAGGATTGTTTAAATCGTACTTGTTTTCAACTAACCATTGCCTGATAAAATCTGCATTGGACTTTATCAGGGAATTATACTCATCATAGGTTAAGTGTAACCTGCCAAAAGCAGCCTCAGCTTTGTAGTAAGCATCTTTTACAGATAGTTTTCTTTTGCCTTCCAACATCTCCCTAATAAAATCAATTGCACCTGTATAATTAGGAAGGTCTGCGATATACTCAGGTGAGTGGTAGTAATCTGATTGTACAACTTCCGAATTGCGCTTTTGGTCTTGAACAAGTGATTCATTGACTTGTTGCATCATCTTTTCTCTTGGAGTTAATTCAGGTGGTTTGCCGTTTCTCTGACGTTCCTGTGCATCTGCAATACTTTGTTGGGTTGGTTGCGGGTCATGCCCAAATTTTTGCCTATACTCAAGGTTTTGTAAAAATTGTTGCCAAAGGCTTTCTTCTTGCATTACAACCAATCCGTTTAGTGTGTAACGGTTTTGTTCAAGTATGGCATCAATCTGTTGTTGGTATTGGGCGGCCATACTTGGAAAGCTGCTCATCAAAGTCATCATCTCATTAATTCTATCCCAATCGGTAGAATTGACGATGTTCTCATAAATTTTTTGCTTATCGTAACTCGATAGGGGGCGTGGGGGTATGGGTTTATTTTGCGCCCTTACAGATAAGGTTAAAACCAAACCCAACAAGAGTAGCAAGTTGGTTATTTGTGTCATAATGTGGCAGTGTAAATGTAACTTTTTTAAAGAAATTTCAAAAAAATAGCGTGGGACATTAGCCTACTGTAATTGAGGTACCGCGAAGCACCCACAGACAAATAGACCAAGCCCACGCATAGCGTAGCATTGAGTCTATTTCCTGTCTGTTTCAAATTCGCGGTTTTCAATTACAAGAAATTAACTAACGCAATATTTTATTTACTTCCTTTGGGTTTATTTCATTCAGTTTTTATTTATTACAAATATATATTTTTCATGTTACGGTGTTGCACTTTTAACAATCAATCACTTCCCATTTATTGGTATCATGTTCGTAAAGTATCTGAGCCGATTTTCCTATCAGGATATTCTTTATAGGAATTTCATCCAAGTCCTGAACCATTAGTGTACCATGACCACCTTCTGTTTCTGTATTTTTAATGGTAAAACACATAGAGGTTGTCGGAACATCAAGATAAACTTTTTTTTCACTACCTCCCGGATTAAATAAGTAAAAGTTATTATGAACAGGGGTAAACGTGTAATCTTCTGTTAAGTCCTGCCTTTGGATAGAAACCGTACCAGTATCTCCACCGCCTGAATTGCCTTTGTATTGCACCCAAAGGCCGTCAAAAGTGGATTGGCTTATGTCAGTAGGTTCAGTCGCCTGAAACAGTGCAATGAAGTTTTTATTCGGGTCGAACGTGGCCGTGTATCCGTTTCCTCCGGCATCATCAGCATAAGCAATGTATAGAAAAGCATTCTGCCCGTTCAGTCCGTTTGAACCATCTGAGCCATTAGTACCGTTTACTCCAGCTTGCCCTTTATAATTAAACCAAAGGCCGTTAAAATCACTTTGCACAGGTGTTAATGGCACGGTTGAAGTCTTGATAGCAATGTAGTTTTTACCTGCGTTAAAAGCGATTGTAAAGCCTGTTCCTGTATTGCTATCGGCATAGGCAATATACACATAGGCACTTTGTCCGTTTAAACCATTTGTGCCGTTAGTGCCGTTAATTCCGGGTTCACCCTTATATTTAAACCAAAGCCCTGCAAAATCTCCCTGAACTGGTGTTAGTGGTACAGTTGAACTTTTGATAGCAATATAATTCTGCACTCCTGTAAAAGCCGTTGTAAAGCCACTACCTGCTGCATCATTGGCATATCCAATGTACACATATGCGCTCTGTCCGTTCAATCCGTTTATACCATTGGCTCCCGTGTTGCCCTGTTGTCCTTTATAATTAAACCAACGTCCTGCAAAATCTCCCTGTACAGGCGTAAGCGGAACGGTTGAACTTCTGATAGCAATAAAGTTTTTTGCTGGGTTAAAAACAGTAGTAAAACCAGCACCGTTATTGTCATCTGCATAGGCAATATATACGTATGCGCTCTGTCCGTTTTGCCCTGCAACTCCATCATCACCCTTATACTTTGTCCAGTAACCTGCAAAAGTTCCAGGATCCTGACCGTCCATTTCCCAAGTGGTGTGCCTTATGGCAATGTAACTTTTATGAGGGTCGAATACTTCACTGAATCCGTCTCCGTTTTCATCATCTGCATACCCTACATACACAAATGCACTTTGCCCGTCTTTTCCGTCCGCTCCATCGGCTCCGTCCGCTCCGTTGTTACCATTGTTGCCGGGGTCGCCTTTTTGCCCCTTGTAGTTAAACCACAGCCCGACAAAATCTGCCTGAACGGGTGTAATAGGGTTAGAGGTATGTTTGATAGCTATATAATTTTTAGCAGGGCTGAATACTGTAGTAAACCCGTTTCCATTTGCATCATCGGCATAAGCGATATTCAGGTATGCATTTACACCTGAACCGGATTCATCGGCTGCTATC
>JALONP010000010.1 GCA_025454875.1 Bacteroidia bacterium
ATGCAGCTTTAAGTTTTAAAACTCCAATTCAATTATTGGAAAATATGTATGTTTGAAATTATACTTTTAACTGGCCCAGAAAACGGGGAAGCTTACAATGTCAAAGAGTTTTTTGGAGGAAAAGCAGATGCAGAAGTATCAAGGCAAATCAGAAAACTGATTGACAAAAAAATGCTTGTCCCTGAAAAGGAAGGAACAAGAAAATATGTCCTACGATTTGATAATAGCTACTTGCTAAAAAGTATAATCAAGTCTTTGGATGAAAAAGGATTTCTACCAGTCCGAGATGAAGTTTAAAAATTGCAATGCTTGTCTGAGTCTCAAAATGCTTGTAGCTAATTTATAAATCCACGCAATACAAAAGCCTACAATGGCATGTAAATACAACCATCAACAAAAAGAATGGGTTAAGTAATTGCTAAGTTATTTTGACTTGGTGGGTTAGTGGGCTCCACATGGTGGTATATTTGGGTTAACGGTTTGTAGTTGGTTACATGGAGTAGTTTGTATTATCCTGTATGTGTATTGTTTGAAGTTGGCTAAGGTTAGGTTACCCTACCCATTATTACTCAGCAAAATAGCAGTAATTTTTGAAATACCAAACAGTAAAATATGCAACTGCATTTACTGCAAAAAAAGAGCCGCAATATTACAAACCACTGTGTTAGTAGGTTAAGTGCATTTCGTATTAGGTAACCAATAATATCTGTGCTAACGGCTCGATTAATCGGGGCGCGAGAATGTGGCGGCAGCTAGAAAAGTTCTCCTTTAAAAACGTTTAAAGGAATTTCCATATCAAGTAGTTCTATCGAAAAACCTTTGGATGCGTGAATTGGTGCAAAAAACTTACTGAATGACTGACGGTCTTTAGTAATATAACCTTGTATACCCCTATTAAATATCTGTGCTATCAATTTACAATCATCTTTAACTATATCTCGGCCAATTTCTTTTACTAGTTCCTTATTCTCCAGTAGAACAGAATGAAACTCTCCCGCTGTTTTACCATCGAAAAAGTCAAACGGAATAATTTTTACAAACTCCAATGGCAAATTTGCAGGGGTGTCTTTTACGGAATATTCAGCAATCACTATAGTGGATAGATAAATTTCAATTTTCTTCTCTAAAAAGTACTTGAAATAGTCTTTCGCATTTTGATGTAAATCGTCATTGCTTTTCAGTAGCCGAATACAAAAGGATGTGTCTAGTAAAATACTATTCATTTACAAGCCTCTTATTTGTTGTAGCCAACTATCTACTTTAGCTATTTTATTCCAATTGGCAGATGCTCTTTGTATGAGCAAATCCAATTTATGCTCATCATAGTTTGGATTATAAGTGATATAATCAATTAACTTAAGGTCGTAAGGTTTCCCATCAGTGAGGTTTTGTTTGCCTCTTGCTCTAACTCCATAAACTTTGAACAAGCGTTTTTCGCCCTCCAAAAGTTGTTCTTCTGTTGCGCTAATAATTAACTTTCCATACTCTTTCGTTAACAAATGAAAATTTGGATTATTTCCCCCTTCTTCATTCACTTTGCCATACAATACAAACTCTGTTTCGATGAATGTAGCTACAACTTTGAAGTACTCAGTGTCTTTACTTATCTTTAAAATCGGTTCTTTTGTAGTTGAACTGTAAAATGAAATATCAAGATTCTTTTCTGCTGCTCTTCGCTGAAACTTATCAATAATTTCTGCTCGCTTGTTGTCTAGAAAGTCAATGTTCCCTCTGTTCTTAATTTCAGTACTCAAGCCATTAAAAAGAAGAACCCCTGAAATAGGAAGGTAAAATATGTTGCGGGCAGAACCCTCTTCAATTTTGTAGGAGATATGAGGACGTTCAGCCTTTTTATCCCTAGTTGGGTACAAAAATGTTTCCACATCACTAATGATTTCTTTAATCTCAGCAATGTCTATATCAATTGGCTTTAGCGGCTTATTGCCAACTGTTCCATCAATTTTAACCTCTATATACCCTTGTTCTTCCACTTTCCAAATTTAAAGATTTAAATGTCAGTTTCAACTTCCACTTTCTAAAAGTCCTTCTATTCCATCGTTTCTTTGGCTTCTGTCATGTCTACAAATAATCTATTTTGATTTTTTGTTCTTGTGGCTTCATAAATCACTGAGAGAAGGTAAATACTTAAAATTTTTACTCACGCTTTTTAGCCCTCAACAATAGCACAAACGCGATGCTGCCAATGGCCAAAAAAGCGATATAGCCATACTTTTCGCGCATGTAAAAATCGTAGGCCAAATAACCCATCATGGCAAAAAAGAGCACTGCACGCAGCCACAATCCATTTTGCTGTGCCAATTTAAGCTTGGTTAAGATTACATAAAACACAAGCACAATGGCTACCACTGCACCTATTAATACAATTGCTTGGGTTGCTTTCATTAGGGTAAATTTAATAGTGAGGTTAACTTGTAAAACACCTCCGTGTTTTCATATATACCCGAAAACTGCTCTGCGCCCGGGCCATAAGCAAATACAGGAACCATTACCCCTGTATGTTTATTGTACGTGTATTTGGGTACAAATTGCTTGCGGTTTTCTTTGTTTACAGCCAAGGCCAATCCGCCAGTTTCGTGATCGGCTGTTACAATAACCAATACATCTTTTTCTTTTTGCGCATAATCCAATACGGCATTCATGGTTTCGTTTAAATCCCATAACTCGGTTTTCATGTATTCATAATCCATTGCATGTCCGCCCCAATCTATTTGCGAACCTTCAATCATAAGCATGTATCCATTTTTGTTTTGTCCCAAAAGTTCAATTGCATTGAGCGAAGCTTGTTTTAAAAAATCGCCACGTCCGTCTAATATGCGCTTCATGCCATCGGTAGCAAGGGTATACACCAGCTTGGTTGCCGTTTGCCGCTTAAATGCATTGATGGTATCAGCGACAGTTACAAAACCTTTTTGCTGCAACTCTTGGTATAGGTTGCGGCCATCTTTGCGCATGGCAAAATATTCGTTTCCGCCTCCAATGGCTATATCACAATTTCCGTTAAGCAAGTAAGCCGCTATTTCGTCTTCGCTGCTGCGGCTGCCCACATGCGCATAAAACGCAGCTGGGGTAGCGTGTGTAATGGATGATGTTGCAACCACGCCTGTGGCACGCTGTTGCTTTTTTAACTTTTCAAATAAATTTTCAGATGGCAACGAATCAGCACCTACACCAATGGCTCCGTTGTATGTTTTTTTCCCGATCGAAAATACAGTGGCACCGGCACCACTATCGGTTACATAATCGTCAGCCGATTGGGTTTTGCTTAAACCAATAATGGGAAAACGTTCAAACGCATTTTGCCCTGCGTACTCGCTCATGGCTCCTGATATTTGGGTAAGTCCCATTCCATCGCCAATAATCAAAATTACCTTTTTGGGCTTTTTAACTTTGGCTGTTGTAAACGAAAAAAAGATTGCCGAGGCAGTAATCAATGCAAAAGAAATTGCAAACCATTTTTTTACCATGTGCCAAAAATAACAAAGTTTACCCACGATTGGGTTATGTTATGGTTACACGGGCAAATACCTTTTTAGCCAGAGATTTACTTATTTGATAATTTGATGATGAGATGATTTGATGATGCAACCGTCACTTCGAGTAGAGACGAAGTCTCGTATCGAGAAGTGGTGGTTGGGCGGATAGCCACTCCCGATTGCTATTGGGATACGCTGATGTTCGCAGAAAATATTAGCCGCTCCGAATATATCGGAACCGCACTTTGTCTCACGAAGAGATCTTTACTAATTACTTCCTTTGCCTTAGATGCTTTAGTGTAACAAACAAAGCGTTTATTTTAGCGGTGGCCTTTGGTAAGCAACCCACGAACGCAGTGGCTTGGGTTGCGGGTAAAATAAATGATGTAGTTTGTAACAAAAGCATCTACAGCTTGAACTTTTTGCTTACTTTTTCTTTCGCAGAGAAAAAGTAAGGCGGGTTTGGGGCGGCTAGCCCCAAGAGTACATCAAATAAGGTATAAATCATTTCACTAGTAAGGTAACAGATATACCTTTAATTTGATGATGCAACCGTCACTTCGAGTAGAGACGAAGGCTCATATCGAGAAGTGGTAGTTGGATAATGTGCAGTGGGCAGTGGTGATATTGTTTATGATAAAAACATAACCCTGTGACTTTTCCCGATAGCTATCGGGATTTGCGGTTAAATCTTCTCCATCTTCATTTACGTATCTGTGGCATCACTCATTACAACAACTCATACATTTTGCCGGGCAAGGTTCGAATCAATCCTTTAAACTCCATTTCGAGTAATTGCAGTGATAAGTTTCCGGGATCGAGTTGCAGTGCAAACGCAATCTCATCAATATTGGCTTTGGTTTTTGATTTAACCAATTCGTAAATACCCAATTCGGTTTGTGATAAATCGAGCGGAAGCACTTGTTGTGCGGTGCGTTTAGGAGCAGGCTGGTTCCATCCCATTAAGTAGCATACATCATCGGCACCTGTTACCAGAGTGGCTTTGTTTTGTTTGATTAACTTGTTGCAACCTATGCTCCATTCATCATTTACCTTACCCGGAAAAGCCGCCACATCTTTGTTGTAACCATTGGCCAACTCAGCCGTAATCATGGCACCTCCCCGTTCGGCTGTTTCAATCACGACCAATACATCGCACAAGCCGGCTACAATTCGGTTTCGTTTCGGAAAATTTTCGCGATCGGGAATGGTTCCACTCGGAAAATCGGTTAGCAACCCTCCGTTTTCCAACATCATTTTAGCTGTTGCACGGTGCTGAAACGGATACAATTTATCCAACCCATGCGCCACAACCGCTACAGTTGGTAAGTTTGCTTTAATGGCATCACGGTGCGCTTGAATATCTACACCAAAAGCGAGTCCGCTTAAGATTAAGCACCCTGTATCTTTGAGTCCTTCAATTAAACGTGACGCACACGTTTGGCCATATGCAGTCATTTTTCGTGTACCAACCACACCCACAATTTTGGGATTGTTTAAATCGGCATTGCCTTTATAATACAACAGCACGGGCGCATCATCAATTTGCTTTAACCGTGATGGATAGTTGTTATCAAGGTAAAACAAAGGTTGAATATTGTTTTGGTTGATAAATGCAACTTCGGCTTCGGCACGATCAAATGCTGCAAACGAAACAATGGATTGGGCAATTTTTTCGCCAATACCAGGTATGCGCAACAGGTGTGTTTTTTTTGCTTTAAAAACAGCTTCAACGCTGCCACAATATGCAATTAGGTTTTTGGCGAGTACATCACCTACTCCTGGAATAAGTGTAAGGGCTATTTGGTATACTAAGTTGGAGTATTGCATCATAAGGGTAACGGCAATATAACACATTCACCCCAACCCAAACAACCATTACCAAAAGTTTTTCGTAACCAAATAGGGAACGATAATCCACAACAATCCTTTGATTAAAAAGAACAGGAAACCGATGAGACCCATTCTTTTAAACCACGATTTGAGCGTGCTTTTTTGTATAGCCATCGTTTGCCAACTTAGTTTGAAATAACTTGGTACACTTTAAAGTCGCTGGTCATTGGAGGGGTTTTTCCTTCTTCTTTTGCTTTCCTGATATCTTCAAACCCACGTTTGTGTCCTTCAATAAATGCAGGTGATGTAGTCCATGTTTTAAATGCTTCTTCACTTGTCCAATGGCTTACAATTAAATACGCTTCGCCTGCTTTGCTTGGTTTTAATACTTGCATGTCAATAAAACCGGGCATTGTATCAATGGCATGCGCACGGGTAGCAAATAGTTGTTCAAAACGCTCAGCATAATCAGGTTGGCAGTTGATGTAGTTAATGGCAACGAATTTTTTTTCCATAAGGTTTTGCGGTTAAAAGTATGGGGCAAATATATGATTATTTATATTTAGTCTAAATAAATATTGTAAAATAATCAAAAAAAATCCCGCTCTGTTTCCAAAGCGGGATTCCGTACGTTAAATGATTTAGTTATTTTACTTTCTCAACAACTGCTTTGAAAGTTTCAGGATGGTTCATGGCTAAGTCGGCAAGCACTTTACGGTTTAGTCCTAAGTTTTTACCATTTACTTTACCAATGAATTGTGAATACGACATGCCATGCGGGCGAACGCCAGCATTGATACGCATAATCCAAAGCGAGCGGAAATTGCGCTTTTTGGTTCTGCGATCGCGGTAAGCATACCCCAAACCTTTGTCGATGGTATGCTTGGCAATGGTTAATACATTTTTACGTTTACCCCAGTATCCTTTTGCAAGGCCTAGGAGTTTTTTTCTACGTCTGCGAGACGCTACTGAATTGACACTACGTGGCATAATTTTTAAGTTTTTTTGGACTGGAGCGTTCCAATGAGTCGGAAACTTTTAATAGGCTCGTATCCTGGTTTTACATTGTAAACTTTAAACCTGCTCCAACTTCATTTTACTGAAGCTGTGCAAATTTTACTTACCAATGGTAAGTAGGTTTTTTACCAATCCCATATCAGGATCAGATACCACAACCATTTTGGTTAAACCACGTTTTTGTTTGGTGGTTTTCTTTGTTAGGATGTGGTTTTTGAACGCTTGCGCACGTTTAATTTTACCACTTGGGGTAACTTTAAAGCGTTTTTTGGCAGCGCTGTTGGTTTTCATTTTTGGCATGTTCTGTCTCTCCTTTTTATATTAAATCTAACGTACGTTTCTGTTTACTTGTTCTTATTTATTTCCCTTAGGGCTCATCAACAAGAACATTTTTTTTCCTTCCAAACGTGGCAGCTGCTCTACCTTGCCGAGTTCTTGCAACTTTTGAGCAAACTGCAACAACAATACTTCACCACGCTCTTTGTACACAATTGCACGGCCTTTAAAAAATACAAAAGCACGTACCTTGTTTCCATCTTTTAAAAACTTCTCAGCATGTTTTACTTTAAAGTCAAAATCATGCTCATCTGTATTGGGGCCAAAACGAATCTCTTTTACCTCTTGCTTAACAGTATTGGCCTTTAGTTCTTTTTTCTTCTTTTTTTGCTCGTACAAAAACTTTTTATAGTCTACAATACGGCAAACTGGCGGATCTGCATTTGGCGAAATTTCGACCAAATCCAACTCCTGTTGTTCTGCAAAACGAAGTGCTTCTTGTAGTGAATACACTCCAACTTCTACGTTTTCACCAACCAAACGAACCTGCATGGCTCTAATTCGCTCGTTGATTTTGTGCTCAGGCTCTCTTGCCGTCCGCATTCCGCGTCCGTAACGATTTGCTCCTGGATCATATGGCCTAGGGCCTGAAGGTTTGTTAGCGCTATTGGTAGTATTACCTGCGTTAAATGGTTTGTTTGGTGCTGCCAAGTATTTGTTTAATTGGTTATTTAATTTAAGTTTTTGGCTTGCTGCTCTTTAAAAAATACAATAAAGTCGTTCAGCGTAAACTTGCCCACATCTCCTTCTCCGTGTTTGCGTACCGAAACGGTTCCTTCTGCTTCTTCCTGCTCACCGATAATTAACATGAATGGAACTTTTTGGGTTTCCGCATCACGTATTTTCTTACCGATTTTTTCACTCCGGTCATCAAACGGCCCGCGAATATCTGCTTTATTTAGCACATCCACAACTTTTTGCGCATAGCCATGATATTTTTCACTGATTGGCAAAATAGCCACCGGCTCGGGGGTTAGCCACAGTGGGAAATTGCCCGCACAGTGCTCAATCAGTACGGCTACAAATCGCTCAAGTGAGCCAAATGGAGCGCGGTGTATCATTACTGGGCGGTGTTTTTGGTTATCGCTACCAGTGTATTCAAGCTCAAAGCGTTCGGGTAAATTATAGTCTACTTGGATGGTTCCCAATTGCCATTTACGGCCAATGGCATCTTTTACCATAAAGTCTAACTTGGGTCCATAAAATGCTGCTTCGCCAAGCTCCACAACCGTTTGCAAGCCTTTTTCGGCTGCCGATTCGATGATGGCTTGTTCGGCTAGGTTCCAATTTTCATCGCTGCCAATATACTTTGAAGTATTGTTTGGATCGCGTAGCGAAATTTGAGCTGTAAAATCTTTAAAGTCAAGCGCTTTAAATACGTACAATACCAAGTCAATTACCTTGCAAAACTCTTCCTTTACTTGGTCGGGGCGGCAAAACAAATGTGCATCATCTTGGGTAAATCCCCTTACACGGGTAAGCCCATGCAACTCACCAGCTTGCTCATACCTGTATACGGTTCCAAACTCCGCGTAACGTACGGGCAAATCTTTGTATGATTTAGGTGATGATTTATAAATTTCGCAATGGTGCGGACAGTTCATGGGTTTTAAAAAGAACTGCTCCCCTTCTTTGGGCGTAGAGATAGGCTGAAACGAATCGGCTCCATATTTTTCATAATGCCCTGATGTAACATACAGGTTTTTATTGCCAATATGCGGAGTTACCACGGGTAAATAACCAGCGGCCACTTGTGCCTTTTGTAAAAATTGAACTAAACGCTCACGCAGCATGGCACCTTTAGGCAACCACAATGGCAAGCCCATTCCAACTTTTTCACTAAACGTAAACAACTCCAACTCTTTTCCTAATTTTCGGTGGTCACGTTTTTTGGCTTCTTCAAGCAATACGAGGTACTCATCCAATTCGGATTTTTTAGGAAACGTAACTGCATAAATACGGGTTAGTTGTTTGTTGTTTTCATCGCCACGCCAGTACGCTCCAGCAACGCTCATGAGCTTAATGGCCTTGATAAATCCAGTATTGGGAATATGCGGACCACGGCATAAATCGGTAAAGTTACCTTGGCTATAAAAAGTGATGTTCCCATCTTCGAGCCCTTGTAACAAATCCAATTTGTATTCATCGCCTTTTTGCTCAAAATAGGCAATCGCATCAGCCTTCGATATTTCGGAACGGTTGTAGGGATTGGCTTGTTTGGCCAACTCAGTCATTTTCTCTTCGATTTTTTTAAAATCGGCACTCGAAAATTCTTTGCCTCCAAAATCCACATCGTAATAAAATCCAGTTTCGATGGCAGGGCCAATTCCAAATTTGGTTCCAGGGTATAGTGCTTCGATGGCCTCGGCCATTAAATGCGCAGATGAGTGCCAAAGGGTTTGTTTTCCTTCAGCATCGTTCCAGGTAAGCAAGGTTAAGCTGCAATCTTCTGTTAAAGGCCGCGTAGCGTCTTGAACATTTCCATTTACTTTGGCGGCTAAAACATTGCGCGCCAAACCTTCACTTATTGATTTGGCGACATCCAAAGCGGTTGCACCCCGTTCATACGAGCGAACGGAACCGTCTGGTAAGGTGATGTTAATTTGACTCATAAAGGCTTGCAAAATAGTGTATCATCTACAATTTGTAAAATCTTTTACCATGAGTTTTGCATGCAAACAAAATTGGTGGTACAATCGTCTATTAGTTAAATTGATTTAAAGCTCATGGCAAAAGCAAGTTTTATCTTAGTAGATGCACTTCGCAAAACGGCTAAAAACATTCGCAACGGTAAGCCTTACCAGTGGGGACATATGGGAAGCTGCAATTGTGGCAATTTGGCCCAAACTTTACTCAATATTTCAAAAGGTGATATCCACCGCTATGCGATGGATAAACCTGGTGATTGGAGCGAACAACTCAATGATTATTGCCCAACCAGCGGTTTGCCAATGGACCAACTTATTTTTGGGTTGCTTGAAAAAGGGTTATCGACTGACGACCTTAAACACCTCGAATACTTGAGCGACTCGGCAGTATTGCAAAAAGTTGGCAGAGGGTATTTGCAAAACAACAACCTAGTTGATGTAGTCGACTATATGTTGGCTTGGGCTGATTTATTGGAAACGGAATTGTTGGCAAACATTACTGTGAATCCGATTGATGAATCAATGCCGCTTAGTATTGCTCAATAGAGCAGTTTGAAAGAGCGCAATCCTTTTAAATAATGTTACTGTACCCTTTGCAATGCCTCCTTGGCTAATGCATACTTGGGGTCAGCATCTACCACATATTGGTAATTAATGCGTGCCGACTCTTTGTTTCCTTTGTATTCATACACCAAGCCGCGCATATAATAAGCTGGTAAATAATCAGGGTTCATGCGAACGCAAATATCGAAACTGCGTAAAGCTTCATCCATTTTTACCGCATCAAAATTGATAACCCCAACATTGTAATATGCCGTATAACTTGAGGGATTAATATCAATTACTTTTCTGTAATCCATTAATGCCTTTTTGTATTCTTTTTGCAATTGGTAAAAATAGGCTCGGGCAAAATACACTTCCTCACTTTTAGGTTGAATGCGCAAGGCTGCATTAAAATACTCAAGTGCGAGGCGGTCTTTTTTACTTGCAAAAAGCAACCCCAGTTGCACAGCAGCATCATAATATGTTGGATCTAAATCGAGCGCTTTTTGAAATGACGCAACTGCACGAGCAGTATCTCCAGTTTCTTTTTGGTTCATTGCCTTAAAAAACTGTGCATCGGGATTTTGTGGATTGGCAGCAATAACGGTGTTTAATAAATTAACTGACTTTTCGTGCTCCTTGGTAACAAAATAGAGTTCAGCCAAACGCATTTGCGCTTCTTCATATTTACCATCGAGCGCAATGGCTTGTTCATATGCCTTGCTAGCCTCAAGGGTACGGTTCATTGCATATAAAATTTTACCCTTGTAAAAATAATACAAGGGGAATTGTGGATTGTACCTGATTGCATCTTCAATATCTGCCAATGCACGATCGAGGTATTTTTGGTTAAAGTAAACACGGGCACGCAAGTAGTAGTTTTCAGCGTTTTCGGGGTTGGCATCGATTAACTTGCTTAGCTCTTTTGCGTCCTCCGGAATAACTTGTGTGCTATCAGCGGCATTTTGGGTAATGGTCCCACTTTGGCCACCACAACTTACCAATAGGGTAATGGCCGTGATGTAAATCAGTTTTATAACGTGTGTTTTCAAATACATTTGTTTTTACAACCGCATTGGATAGAATGCTTATTGTACAAGTCACAAAAAAACTAAATTTGATTGCATTATCTAAAAAACAATTGATAATAAACCCAAATTACGAAAATCATTAACAACACAATTGATAAATCACTATGCCATACTACCATAAACTAGGGCAAATACCTCCAAAACGTCATACACAGTTTCGCAAGGCAGACGGAACCTTATACCAAGAAGAGTTGGTATCTACCGAAGGTTTTTCAAGTTTGTACTCATTGGTATACCATACCAATCCACCAACCATGGTGAAACAGATTGAGCAAGCATATGCTTTTGGTCCGGTAGCAGCATTGGAAAAAAACATGCAAAACCGCAGTTTTTTAACCTTTAAAACAAAACCTGCAGCCGACTATTTAAAGAGCAGAGCGTATTTGTTGTTTAATAATGATGTGTATTTGGCATCGGCTGCACCTCAACAGAGCATGACCGATTATTTTTATAAAAATTCGGATGCAGATGAAGTGGTATTTGTGCATGAAGGAAGCGGAGTGCTTAAAACCATTTATGGCCAAATTCCATTTGAGTATGGCGATTACTTAGTAATACCAAGAGGAACCATACACCAATTTCATTTTAACGACTCCAACAACAGGTTGTTCATTACTGAAAGCCATTCGCCTATCAGAGCACCTAAACGTTACTTGAATCAATATGGACAATTTTTGGAACACTCGCCATATTGTGAACGTGATTTAAAATTGCCGCAAGACTTAGAGACACATGATACGTTAGGTGATTACAAGGTGATGATTAAAAAACAGGATATGATTTACCCATACACTTATGCTGCACATCCATTTAGTGCCATTGGGTGGGATGGTTACCAATATCCTTATGGATTTAGCATTCACAATTACGAGCCGATTACCGGAAGGGTGCATATGCCACCTCCAATTCACCAAACATTTGAAGGCCATAATTTTGTAATTTGTTCTTTTGTGCCGCGTATGTATGATTACCATCCACTGGCAATACCTGCACCGTATGCGCATAGCAATGTAGATAGTGATGAAGTATTGTATTATGTTGATGGTGATTTTATGAGCCGCAAGCATGTAGAACGCGGCATGATTAGTTTGCACCCAAAAGGCATTCCACATGGACCGCATCCGGGTACGGTTGAAAAATCAATTGGGAAAGCTGAAACCAAAGAATTGGCTGTAATGATTGATCCTTTTTACCCACTCAAAATTACGAAAGAAGCAATGGAGATGGAAGATCCAGGATATTACAAAACATGGATAGATTAAAAAAGAGCAGCTTAGGCTGCTCTTTTTTTTGTATGTTGCAGCATGTCGGCCGCTTACTACTCCCTACTCGGACTAACTCCTCAAGCAAATATTGCTGAAATTAAAAAAGCATACCGGGCCAAGGCTATGCAACTGCATCCCGATAAGAATCCATCACCCGAGGCCCAAGCATTGTTTATTGAACTTACCGAAGCGTATGAGTATTTACTTGCCGAAAAAAGTGGGCGGTTTAAACAATACATTTCACCATTTACCCAAGCCGAACAAGCAGCCCATGCAAGGCGCGAAGCCGCTAAACAAAAAGCCCGAGAATATGCGCAAATGCGGTATGAAGCATTTGAACAATCGCAAGCTGGCAAAACCATCAATTCGTTAAATAGCTTACTTGATGTTTTCTTAGCCATATTTTTATCTATTGTTTACTTCGGTATCGGTATTACCATTACGTATCTTTTCTCCTTTTCAGGTTTCATCCTTAGCCTTATTTTTTTACTCGCCACATTTAAGCACTATTGGGCATTTGTAAAGCCATACCTTCAGTTCGATACTTGGTGGAATTCTTTGAACACCTTAGTTGAAACCTTATTTTTTCGAATTTCAATCTTATCAATTGCGAACCTCTTTTTGATTTTTAAAGTTGTATTCAATACCCTTTGCCCAATTTGGGTTATTCCAATTTTATTCTTAGGCATTCCTATTCTTGTTTACACAATCGTGCTCAAACATTCAAACCAATCAAAAAGATTGTGGATTGCACTTGCCATTGTTCCGATTATAATCAATGGATTGTTTGCGCTTAACTTCTATTTTAGCTCCAATACAGTTATTGAAGAATACGATTTTACACATGGCTACAACCAGTCTCGTAGAGGGAAAGTGATGAACACCATGATTTACTTAGAAAACAACCAATATGATGCTTACTTGGGAATTCGTGTGTTTGCAAGTTTGGAAAAATTGGCTCAAAGCAACCACGTGATTTACCAATTTGAAGACGGACTCTTAGGCATGCGGGTAATGAAGCATTATGCCTTTACCTACGAATGACTTTTGTCAAAGCCAAATGTTCGGTGATAATTGTCATAACACTGTTTAGGTAAAATACCCCACATTCGTAAAATAGATTACCTGAAATGGAAACAGCAGAACACGTTGTAAAAGAAACAGCACAAGACTTTTTGCCATTAAATGGCACCGACTATATTGAATTGTGGGTAGGCAATGCCAAGCAGGCGGCACATTATTATAAAACCGCATTTGGATTTCAATCGCTTGCCTATGCAGGACCCGAAACTGGTGTAAAAGACCGCGTATCTTATGTTTTGATTCAAAACAAAATGCGCTTGATTTTAACTTCACCCTTAAAAAGTGATAGTCCAATTGCAGCGCACCACCGTAAACACGGTGATGGGGTAAAGTACTTAGCCTTGTGGGTTGACGATGCCTATGAAGCATACGAAAAAACAACCTCGCGTGGAGGTGTGGGTACACAAGCTCCTACTACTTTAACCGACAAACACGGTGAGGTTAGGGTGAGTGGTATCAAAACCTATGGAGAGGTGGAACATTTATTCATTGAGCGTAAAAACTACAATGGTGTGTTTATGCCGGGTTATGTTGAATGGAAGTCGACCTACAACCCAGAACCTACAGGATTATTGTACGTAGACCATTGTGTTGGCAATGTTGGTTGGAACCAGATGAATCCTTGGGTGAAGTTTTATGAAGAAGTAATGGGTTTTAAAAATATCCTCTCATTTGATGACAAAGACATTAGCACTGAATACTCTGCATTGATGAGCAAGGTAATGAGCAATGGAAATGGGTATGTTAAGTTCCCAATTAACGAACCAGCTGAAGGCAAGAAAAAATCGCAAGTAGAAGAATACCTCGATTTTTATGAAGGAGAAGGCGTGCAACATATTGCCATTGCCACCAAAGATATTGTTTCAACCGTTCGTCAATTAATGGCGCGTGGTGTTGACTTTTTAAAAGTACCTGATAGCTATTACGATGATTTGTTTGACCGTGTTGGCCAGATAGATGAAGATATTGCCCCGTTGAGAGAGTTGGGTATTTTGGTAGACCGCGATGATGAAGGTTATTTGTTGCAATTGTTTACCAAACCTGTAGAAGACAGGCCAACCATGTTCTTCGAAATTATCCAACGCAAGGGCGCTAAAAGTTTCGGAAAAGGAAATTTCAAAGCCTTGTTTGAAGCGCTCGAAAGAGAACAAGCAAACCGAGGAAATTTATAATACAAGAAGCCCGAATGATTCGGGCTTTTTTATTGGTATTGATTTGCCGTAGCGGTAATGGCTTCGTGTATTGGTGTTGGCCGAAGACCAAATGTTTGTTCAATTTTTGCTGAGCTAAACTCATAATCAGCATCATATTGGTACATCATTTCAATGCTTTCTTTGAGCACTGGAATAAACAAACCAATAATATGCATCATCCAAATGGGCAATGGCATGATACCTGGTTTTGCTTTAAATGCTCTGGCGGCAATTGCTACGAACTCATTGCCAGTAATTGGCGCATCTGTTGGTAAATGCCAACTTTGATTGTAGGCTTCTGGTGTGTTTCCTAAAAAAGCAGTTGCCTTCCCTGCATCGGGTATAAACGTGAATGAATGCTTAAAATCAGGATTAATAAACCATTGTGCTTTTTTGCCTGCTTTCAAATTTTTAAACACCATACTATCTAAAAATGACATTGGCGTATAACCTATAAAATCAGCCGAACGAGCAATCAATACATCAATTTCTCCTTTGGCCATTTCGCTCTCAAGCATTTGTACCAAAATTTTTCGCACTTCTCCTTTTTTACTGCAAGGTGCAAGTGGGCTTTGCTCTGTCATTACGCCATTCACTCTTCCATAAGAATAAACGTTATCAAAAAAAACCAGTTTAGCTTTATAAACTTTACATGCCTCAATTGTATTTTGCATTAACACAGGCCATTGCTTTTGCCATAATTTAGTTTGGTATGGCAAGCCGGCTGTTAGGTAAACAATGCTGCTTCCTTCTACTGCTTTTAATGTTTGTTCTCTATTGAGTAAATCGGCAACAACCAATTCATCCTGCTCGTTTACCTTTTTAGGATTGCGGCTAACCAAGCGAACTTTTGCACCATATGGAGGTAGTGCTTTGGCGATTTCGGTTCCAATGGCACCATTAGCGCCTAAAATGGTTTGTATCATGATTTCGTAATTTGGTATTCAAAATTAAAGTGTTTGAACACAATCATGTTTCATTTAACGTTAATAAGAATGTATGAACTGTGAACCGAAACAAGCAATCGGTGAATGGCAAATTTTATGTAACATTGTAATTGAAACTATGGCAAACAATATCAAATCACTCCGTGAAAAAGTTGCCCACTCTGAAAGGCGATTTTTAGAAGGTCCGCGTTCAAGAACACGAGAATTTTTGTTCGCATTTAAAGTCCTTAAAGAATTTATTCACGCATTTAGAAAGCTTCATTTTATCGGACCAAGCGTTACAGTATTTGGCAGTGCACGATTTAAAGAGGATCATCCTTATTATATTAAAGCAAGGGAGCTTGGAGCAGCAATTAGTAAGCTTGGATTTACGGTTATTACTGGCGGAGGACCAGGAATTATGGAAGCTGCGAATAGAGGTGCGTTTGAAGTTGGCGGACGTTCAATTGGGTGTAATATTGTATTGCCTCATGAGCAAAAAGAAAATCCATATGTACAACAATCTGTTGAGTTTAAGTATTTTTTTGTGCGAAAAACTATTTTGCTCAAGTACTCATATGCTTTTGTAATTATGCCAGGTGGTTGGGGAACAATGGATGAAATGTTTGAAGCCTTAACACTAATTCAAACCGGAAAAATCAAAGAATTTCCTGTAGTGCTTCTTGGCAAAGAGTATTGGAAAAACTTGATTGAGTTAACCCAAGACATGATTGAAAACAAAACCGTTTCAGCTGAAGAGATAAAAGAATACTTGCTTGTTACCGACTCGATCGAAGAAACGATTGCACATTTACAAAAACACTCCATTGATAAGTTTGGCCTCAAGAAAAGCAAACGCATTAAACCAAGCAGATGGCTCGGAGAGTTTTTCTTTTCGAAAAAGTAATTAGATGCAACCCAACAATCCTTTACATGGCATTACCTTAGAGCGCATGTTGCGTGAAATGGTTGAACGTTATTGCTGGGAATTTTTGGCGGATGAAATCAATATCAATTGTTTCAAAAACAACCCAAGCATTCAGTCAAGTTTAACGTTTTTGCGTAAAACGCCATGGGCACGAACTAAGGTTGAGCAGTTATACCTACGAACCATTATTCAAGCCAATATCAAATGACACCCCTTTTTAAAAAATTAAACTTCAAAAACCAAAACGATATTACGGTACTCAACAATCCGCCATCGTTTGAAGTAGAACTTACACTCATGAAAAAGGAGTGTCCTGTTTTTGTTGAAATAAATCCAAAGGCCAGCGGTGATTTTATGATGGCTTTTGCCACTACACAGTTGCAAGTTGATGAACTAGCGGAATTAATTACTCCGAAATTAACCGAAAATGGTGTTTTGTGGTTTTGTTACCCCAAAGCAAGTTCCAAAAAGTACAAATGCGATTTTAACCGCGACACAGGTTGGGCCATATTGGGCAAGTTGGGTTTTGAACCTGTAAGGCAAGTTGCTATTGATGAAGATTGGAGTGCCTTGCGTTTTAAACGCGCGGAACAAATTCAAAAAATGACCAGAAGTTTTGCAATGACAGCGGAAGGCAAACGCAAAGTGAGCGCTGCTAAAAAATAGTTTATAAACTTAAGCGCAATTGCAATCGAATATCGGCTAACGATTGTCCTTTAACTTGGGTAAGCCCTGACCCAACTGCCTCTTGTTGGTAATATTTGGTGATGCTTGTTTTAAGCCAACAGTCTATTTTACGTGATGCTCGGTAATGTATGAGTGCGTAATACCGAACACCATTTCCTTGAAAAGCGGGAACAGCATATTGAAACAACACATCTTGTTCGGCTGCATAAATACGTGCTTGGTAATCGTCAATGGTGAACAGTGCCATCCTTGCCGCAAACGAAAATCCAGATGTGCGAGCCGTGTATTGCAAGTCTTGAAAAACCAATACACCCGTGTACTTCGCAGATTGTTGTTCGTACCTACTGCATTCCATTCGGCTTTTACCTTGCCATACGGGCGATAACGCATAGGTAGCATGGATACGCCATTGGGTTCGTGCCACAGTGGTTACAAATTGCATCTGTTCATTTAACAAAGACGCATTACGCATGGATGTTTCGTTGCGCAAACGAAAATACACCTGGGTATTTTTATTGCGATTCCATTGGCACTCGGCCAAAAAATCAGACCCACGTGATGGAGCGCTGATTGCGTATCTTAACCATGGCGACTGGTATAAATCCATATACAAGTTAAGTGCCCATCGTTTGTTTAATCCAATCATACAACCCGTATACCATCCCTTTTCATTGCGCCCATCACTGTACTCTCCAAAAGGCTGAGCGTAAATTGCGGTGTATTGTTTACTGTAATTTCGGAGCACGCTTACCAAACTTAGCTTTTGGTGTAAAGTGATGTTTGCACCCGCAATAACTGCTGTAGCCAAATATTGGTTCACTGCGCACTCACCAAAAAACTGAATACGCGATCGGATATAATTCCAATGGATGCCAGCATTGGATAATTGATTACCCCTAAAAGCATAACGCTGATAGGCTGCTGTTGCAGGTTCCATTCTTGCATCATAACGCGAATGGGTAGCAGTAAATCCAATAGTTCCCATTTTATAAGAACGAACTGCATGCATACCCACAATGGTTTCCCACACATTTTTTCGGTTATCCCATTCATTCAAGGTTCGGTGTAATCCACTTGTTTGAATAGATGAAAAAGTAGATTCCGTGAACGGGTAACCTTGGCTGCGGTTTGTGGTCATGCGTTTATGCGATACCCACGATGTGAGTGCTGCCTTGCGCCAAGCGTAGGTGGCAGCCATTCCGCGCAAAAAATCATTTTCATTTACCGAACGGTAAGGACGAACCGTTTGAAACGACCGTTGCACATCCAGCACGTACGCACTTTTGCGAGGAGCCAATCCACTTGCAAATGTAAGTCCTTGGCCTGTGCTCACTTGGTAATCGCCAATAGCAATATGCTTCCAATTACGCCATTGTTGCACATACAAATGAGCTGATTGAAAATCGTACAATACCTTTTGAGCAGAATTAAACCAAATCTCACCAGCATCCTTCTCACCTGTAAATCCATAACTCATGCCTCCAGGATGTTGGTAGCGATACCGGGTTACTTGCCTATAGGATGGCCCTAAAAATCCATTTGCCGTTTGATAGCCTTTTGCCTGCTGCAAGTCGCGGTCGTAAGTTACAATAAGGTGATGTTTACCCGTATAAAAACGCTCTCGCAAAAGGGTGTATTTTGTGTTGCGGTCGTTGGCTGTTTCAACAAAAAAAGAAAGGTAATATACCGTTCGCTCGTCAATATTTTCAACCGCTTGCAATTCATATACTGATAAAAAATCGCCATACAGTTCACGGTGTTTGAGCAAGGCACCAATTACTTGATCGGAAAGCCAAAACAGCTGTTTCCAATCAGATTGGGTTGCACTGTTTAAATCCAATTTGTACTGCATAAAGTACGAAAGCTGATCTTGCAAATCGGTGTAATCAACAGTGGCTTCGGTATTTTCAATATACCGCTCTAGAATTTCGGCAAGTACTTTTTCTTTGCTACTTGATTGGTTTTGCGCTTGTAATCCATAAACGCAACAACAAATGCCAATGAGTAAATAGCGTTTCATAAGCCTGCCGGAAATGAGAGTGCGATATGAGGAGTGACTCCTAATATTGGATGAACCACAGAAGCCATGTCGATATGCAAATTGTGGTAAACAATACGCGCACCAAAGGTATAGGACAATGGATAGGAACGTGCGCCCAAAGCAAGCTGAATCTGAGGATGCGCTTTGTAATACAAACCGCCACAATAACCTGCCCTTCGGCCTAACATCGGTTGTGTTTCGGCCAATACTTGAACCTTATCTGATAGTTCGTATACAACCCCTAAACGCGCATGCGTTGCAATAGGTTCATTTGATTGTCCTACGTACGTACTCAACAATGGATTAACCAATACAAAACCAATTTGCAACTCTTTAACAGGAGCGTACCACGTTCCGACAGCAGGCACCAAAGCATGTGTAGCTCCATATCCTTCAATAGCCAGAACAGTATAATTGGCTTGCACCCCTAAACGCCATTTGGGAGTAAGCAACTTAGCAACCGATAAAATCCACCGTTGTTGGTTGTACAACGCAAAGCCATTGTAACAAAAGCCCCCTCCAATTTGTACTTTTTTAAAGGGGACTTGCGCAAGTATAAAACTCTGTTGCAGTTTTGATTCGAGAAAAGGTTGAGCATGGCCGGCAGTAAATTGCCATCCTATATTGTGAGGCATAGCAGCAGGATTGTTGGCTATGGCAAACACCGAAGTGGTTGTTGCACAAGCACCTCCCGCCATCCAACTGTAGGCTCCTTGAGGCAGATCTGTTTGTTGAGCGAAGGAAATGCACTGCAATTGCACTAGCGCAAATCCACTAATAATGAGCTTATTAATGCGGCACATGGGGTATTGGGGTTTGGTACTGTAAATGTAAGTTTCTAAATTGATATTTTAGTGTATTTTTGCCGACCTTAGAAAAAATAACTTTTAAACTAAATTATGGAGAACGTAATCTACTTAATTCCTGCACTTGGCTTAGTTGGATTGGCAATCATGGCGGTAAAAAGCGCATGGGTTAACAAACAAGAGTCGGGCGATGCAAAAATGACCGAGTTGGCTGGATACATTGCCAACGGAGCCATGGCTTTCTTAAAAGCTGAATGGAAAATTCTATCGTATTTTGTGGTGGTAGCCGCGCTTTTATTAGCGTATAGCGGCACCTTGGTTGAAACTTCAAGTCCAATTATTGCGATATCATTTATTATTGGTGCTGTATTTTCGGCACTTGCCGGATATATAGGCATGAACGTGGCAACTAAAGCCAATGTTCGCACAACCCAAGCTGCTCGTACCAGTTTGGCTCAAGCGCTTAAAGTATCATTTACCGGAGGTTCGGTAATGGGTCTTGGCGTAGCTGGGCTGGCCGTTTTGGGCTTGGGATCGTTGTTTATTGTTTTTTACAATATGTATGTGGTAAGCACGGGTGCTTCGGTAAATGGTGTTGAAATGGAAAAAGCGCTTGAAGTATTAGCGGGCTTTTCATTAGGTGCCGAATCCATTGCTTTGTTTGCGCGTGTGGGTGGTGGTATATATACCAAAGCAGCCGATGTGGGTGCTGACTTGGTAGGAAAAGTAGAAGCCGGAATTCCTGAGGATGATGTGCGCAACCCTGCAACCATTGCTGATAATGTAGGCGATAACGTAGGTGATGTGGCCGGTATGGGTGCCGACTTATTTGGTTCATATGTAGCTACTATTTTGGCTACCATGGTATTGGGACGTGAAATTGTTTCGGCTGATAATTTTGGTGGGATTGCTCCAGTTTTATTGCCAATGTTAATTGCTGGTTTGGGAATCATTTTCTCGGTAATCGGGATGTGGTTTGTAAAAGTAAAAGACGATAAAGGAGATGTTCAAGGTGCTTTAAACTTAGGAAACTGGAGCTCAATTGTAATCACAGGTGTGGTTTCTTTCTTTTTAGTGAAATGGATGTTGCCAGAAACAATGGAAATTAGAGGTGTTGCATTTAGCAATATGGATGTGTTTTATGCGATTATTCTTGGCTTGGTAGTAGGTACATTAATGAGCATTATTACCGAGTATTATACGGCAATGGGCAAGCGCCCGGTACTATCTATTGTGAAACAATCAGGTACAGGTCATGCTACCAACATCATTGGTGGTTTATCTGTAGGGATGGAAAGTACCGTATTGCCAATTTTGGTTTTGGCTGCAGGTATTTACGGGTCGTTTGAATTTGCAGGATTGTATGGTGTGGCAATTGCTGCTGCAGGTATGATGGCTACTACTGCGATGCAGTTGGCCATTGACGCATTTGGACCAATTGCGGATAATGCAGGAGGTATTGCAGAGATGAGCCAATTGCCTGAAGAGGTTCGTGGACGCACCGATAATTTGGACGCTGTAGGAAACACAACAGCTGCTACGGGTAAAGGATTTGCGATTGCATCCGCGGCACTTACCTCACTTGCATTGTTTGCTGCGTTTGTTGGAGTTGCGGGAATCAATGCAATTGATATTTACAAAGCAAACGTATTAGCTGGGTTATTCGTAGGTGGAATGATTCCATTTATTTTCTCTTCATTGGCTATTGCAGCGGTGGGTAGAGCAGCGATGGATATGGTTAACGAAGTCCGCAGACAGTTTCGTGAAATTCCAGGAATTATGGAGTACAAAGCCAAACCTGAATACGAAAAATGTGTAGCTATTTCAACCAAAGCTTCTATTCGTGAAATGATTGCTCCAGGAGCCATTGCATTGGTAGTTCCAATTATTGTGGGTTTTGCTTTTGGACCAGAAGTATTAGGTGGTTTACTTGCAGGCGTAACTGTAAGTGGAGTGTTAATGGGAATGTTCCAAAGCAACGCTGGTGGTGCATGGGACAATGCTAAAAAATCGTTTGAGAAAGGGGTAGTGATTAATGGCGAAACATTCTACAAAAAATCAGAACCGCACAAAGCTTCTGTAACTGGAGATACCGTTGGTGATCCATTTAAAGATACTTCAGGACCCTCAATGAATATCTTGATTAAATTGATGTCGATTGTGTCGTTAATTATAGCACCACATATTGCTGTGGAAGGTGGACACCATGGAGACAAAATGATGCATGGCGAAAAAATGGAATGCTGCACCCCTGGAGGAGACATGAGCATGGAAGGCTGCGAGATGATGATGGGCAAATGCGAAATGTCAAAATGCAAAACCATGACCAAAGAAGAGTGTGCTGCTTATTGCGATGAAATGGGATGCACTCCTGAGGAGAAAGCAAAATGCTTAAGCATGTATGGTGCTGATGGAAAAATAGATGAAGCCAAAATCAAAGAGCTTTGTGAAAAAGAAATGTGCAAGGCTAATAAAATACCAGGCGCAAATGCACAATCTGAAAACTGTGACAAAGGATGCAAAACCGCTGAAGAGTGCGCCAAAACCTGTGACGATAAATGTGTAGCTTCACACAATGAAGGCAAAGGATGCTGCACAACTGGCGAAAGCAATCATTGCGAACCAAAAAAGGAAATGTAGTAACAGTATCAATATTTAAAAAATCCTGCTTCAACCATGAAGCAGGATTTTTTTTGTTCATATCCTAACCCCTAAACGAGTCTTTTGAAATTTATGAGTAAACCAGAGAGCTAAAACAACTCCGTAATATAAACACCCCCGTGGTTATAGTAAATCAAACCAACTGAATCATTGACGTATGCTTCAAAATAGTTGTTCACTTGGCATTTGTGAACATGCGTATACGTCTTATTGTTTAAGGTATAATTACCAATATAGGTTTTGGCGTTTGGATCTCTAAAATCCTTTAATGCAATTTTCACATAACCCCATACTGGCATTTGGAATTCTAGTGAATCATGAATATAGTCATAGGTAATAAAATAATTAAACCTACTATACGGACTCGAAAGACTCGCAACTACGATTTTATAATAGTTCACTGTATAAGTACACAAACCATCTTTTGATTTTTTCAAACATTTAGAGTGTATAACACTACCTTTTTGCGGTTGACTGAAATTTAAATAAGATTCGCGTGCGCCTGGGTACTCAGTAACACGAATTGAGTCTCCTCTTCTTTCTGAGAAATACCTATAACGATTCAATTGTTCGTCTGTAGGATCTAAGGTAATGGTAATTGGCTCTTCTATGTCTGCAATTTTATCCTTGCAAGCGTGCAGCGCCAATGCAAATACATTGAATAATAAAATAGGAGCAATTTGTTTTACAAGAATGATAGGAGTTTTCATAAGGGTAGTAGGTTAAAGTATTAAACGATTGTGCAGAAAATCATATGAGTAAAGATAACCACAATTATTCAAAACTAAAACATGGCCCGCCAATACAATTTACCGGCATAATCTTCCCAATCTTTAAATGCTTCGAGCAATTCCTTGGTGTACTCGTTAACGGGAATGGGCTTTGACTTGCGTTTTGCGGCAGGTACCTGCAACTCTATTGGTGTTACAACCGTATTTTGTACCGAAGTGGCGAACAAGGTATAATGGATTCGTGGAATCACAATTCCCAAAATCATTCCTGGTAATCCATTAAACAATTCGGGACCACTGCTCACTGGAATTTCATTGGTATAAAAAGCAATCACATAAATGGAGTCGAACAAAATAGTGGTTGCCTTGCGGCAATTTTTACCAGCAATCTCGCGGTACTCGTTGGTGAGTTTCCACTTTAAACTTGGAAGCGAATCTTCAATGCGGTAATCTTTTTCAAATACATTCTTCTCGGCAACAAATGTGCGTTGGTTCAGTGAAGTATACACCGTATTCTTGTAGGCTACCCTAAACCAACGTTGGTTAAATGGCGCCTCATCCTCTAGGGTCATTTTATACATTGTTTGGGTGGTGTTAAATGCCAATTCAAACTGATCAATTCGGTATTTAGGTGCTATCTTAAGCATTTCTTCGTACCATGTACTCGGTTCGTCTTCGGCCTTTTGCTCATCTTGAATTAACTTATGCATATTCTCTTTGCGCTCAAACACAATTTTACCTTGCAATACAAGTTGTTGGGCTAATGTTAGTTGCGCAAGCCCTAACATGAGTAGCAACGATAATAAACGCTTATTCATCTTGACCTCCTCCTGATGCGCCACCTTTACTAAAATTCCAAGTTAAACTCACCATAAAATAACGCTTTAAAATGGTGTATGTATTTTCATTGATAAAGTTGCTTTGCGCGTTTCTCCTAAATCCTATATTTTGATTTAAAATATCATTGCAAGCTACTTTTACCTCTAGGTTTTTCTTTTCCAAAAGCTTGGCTTTTACGTAGGCGTTCCAAATAACCGTATTCAGGTTCTGGGTAAATGTTTCGGTTTGCTGGCGGTAATTGTAAGTTACATCCGAACCTATATCGTAACGTTTGGCAATGGTGTAGGTAGCATCTAAGCTTACCGTAGTAACCCAAAACTGTGTGACCACATCGGGTCTAATACTTGACTTAGATTGATTGTAATCAAAATCAACACTGGTATACGCACTTAACCGTTCTTCTTTATCGTAATACACATTAAAACCTGGCCCAAGAGAGTAGTTGGTATTGGTATTGCGTAAATTGTTTAACTCATTGTTGTTGCGCGAATAATTGGTGCTTAAATTGGTTCCAATTCCAAAATCAGTGCCTTTAATATCTGACCAATAATTGAGGTAGGCATACGCATTTTGATTTCCAGATACATTGATTGTTTGGTTGATACTTTGACCAAACTCATTCACAATTGTTCGATTGGCAAAATCATTTTGAACCATCGAAAAATTTGCATACGCATAAATACCTGATCCGCTTACAGGCTTGTAATTATTGTAGTTCAGCGAAAAGTTATTGGTAAAACTTTGAGCCAAATTGGGATTGCCAATGGTTAAACTAAGTGGATTGATATTATCAATAATGGGTTGTATTTGTTGCAACGATGGCTGCCGTGTTCGTCCTGAATAGTTAATACTTAAGCTTGTATTGTTTCGAATCTTGTATTGAAAATTAGCAGAAGGAAACAGATTTAAAAAGTACTGATTGAATACTTGATTGGTTTCAACATCTTTTTGCCTCAAATCTGTATACGACACCTTGCCTCCAAACGAATACACAATTTTTTTGGTATTGTATTTAATGGCCAATCCTCCCCTATTTACGGATATATCATACCTGAGAGCATTGCTCAGTGAATCCACTTCGCTTGTATAATTGCCATTGGCATCTTTGTCCAATGAAAAACGTTCCGAAGTATTTACATTAATCTTAGAGTTAAAATCAGCTACCACAAACCATTTAGAACTCAGTGGCTCAGTATAATTCACATTGGCCACAAAGGTGTTCACTCTGCTCGAAGAAGTCCGCTTTTGGTCAATAGACGTTTTAGATAGCAACTGTCCCCCCTCGTAAAAATTGGCAGTCGACACCAAAAAACCTTCTGAACTTCCATATTCCCAAGTTTGGTCCAAGTCAATTGCAAGGCTACGTCCTTTGGTTTTGAATTTATGTCCCAAATACAATCCGACATTATACGTTTGATTCACATTGGTATTGTTTTCTGTTCGCTGGTTATCGTTTACTTTAATATTGTTGCTGTTTAGGTTTTCTGTAACGTAATCGTTGTTGTTTTGAGTGTTGAGTTGTGTACCTGTTGCATCAACCTTAAGTGTGGTGAGCGAGTCCAATTTCCAAGCGTATTTTCCACTTCCTTTAATGAGTTGCTTTGCATTGTTAAACCGATTGAGTTGGTTGTTAAAATAGAGTGTATCAGGTAAAATAAACTTTGTGTAATTGTTGTTAAATCCATTCACATCCATCAGTTGGTATTTGATATTGGTATTTACACTGTGAGTATCGGTTTTAGATTTATCAGCATATACACCACCAGCATAAAATGTACGCGGAATTCCCACTCCATCAAAATTCTCGTCACCCCTGCTGTAGTAAGAATACACGTTTCCTGACTCTTCATCTACATAAGTATTTTCGCCTGCACCAAAGCGTTGCTGGTCGTCCCAGTTAAGGCCAGTTTTATTGGTATTGGAAACTGCTGCAAAGGCCGAAATTTTTTGTTTGTTGCGAAACTTATTAAACATGGCATCGTGTTCAAATCGGTTTTGCGTACCAAAGCCAGCGCTCAGTTTTCCGAAGTAGCCCTTTTTGGCATCTTCTTTTAATTTAAGGTTTATGGTTTTATCTTTTTGTCCATCTTCTATTCCAGTAAAAGCAGCTTCATCGCTTTTTTTGTCAAATACCTGCACAGACTCTACATTGGTTGCCTTGATGTTCTTAGTGGCTACTGTTGGATCATCTCCAAAAAACTCTTCGCCATCTACCAATACCTTTTTAACCTCTTGTCCTTGTGCTTTGATTTTTCCATTTTTATCAACCTGAATACCTGGAAGTCTTTTTAACAAATCTTCCACGTTTGATTCTTTGTTTACCAAAAAACTATCCACCAAGTACTCAGTGGTATCACCTTTAATAGAAATGGCATTGCGCTTTTCTTTAATGATTACTTCGCGAAGCAAATTGGCCTTGGATACCATGTAAATTGGAGGCAAAACCTTGGTTTCGTTTTCAATTAAACTCAAATCCTCTTCGTAATCAGCAAATGTTGGTCGAGATACCAATAAGGTATAAGAGCCAGGGGTGATATTGTTAAATGTGAAAGAACCGTTTTCACTTGCCCAAAGGTGAGCCACCAAAATAGAATCGCTTTTTCGAATAAGGGATACGCTCGAATAGGCCATGGGCTTATAATTGACTGTATCAGCCAAGGAGCCCGAAAGCGATGCTTGCTGCGCGTTTGCATGCGCAAACAATGCACAAAAGGTGAGTAACGTAAGTAAGTATCTCATTAGGAGTAAACTCGAATATGCGGTAATTCGTGTTAAAAACCTATATCCCGTTTCTTAAAATTTGATAAACGGTACATGTCTGATCATATCGGCAATGTTCGTTTGAAGATGATGGTAGGGGTTTATGAACAAGAACACATGCTATAACAAAATACCACAACGCATTTTATCATATCCTCCTTGTTCTACTGGATAACCAAAGTAGGCGCACTGCCATATAACACTTTTGGAACAAAAACCAACAAACCACTATCGCTAAAAAAAGGAAACCTAGCGAGATCTCTAAGTGTATATAAGTCTAATTTCGTTTGGCTGATCAAACGGTAGTTAACCCTTGAATATACGTTCATCCAAAAAACATCCTTTTTTCGCGTGATGACTTTTATTTGAATTGAATCCACATGAAAATCACAAATGCTAAAGTTAATATCAAAAACCTCATTCTTCTCAACTCCGGCATAATTTCGACTATCAGACTGTTCCGATGCTAACTGAATCATGCTATCGGTAACAAGATTATATAAAGTAGCGGAAGCATAAGGCATTAGAAAAGGTTTATTGTAAATAAAATCTAGTAAACCATAACCGAGTCCACTCTTTTGGTGATAAGTTGATACTTGCGCTTTGCAAAAGCCATCAAATAACAATTCGTTTCCCACTTCCTTCCACTTTCCTAAAAAGTAATTAGGTTCAGCATCACTTACCATTGGCTTTGCTATGGAAAACACCCATGTTTGTTTGTCTTTAAAAAAATCAATCTCGCCATTTAAGTAATAACCAAGCGTTTCATTTATTCCCCTAATTGGACGGTAAATAACTTTTTGACTATCTGTTATTTCAAGCAATACATGAAATGGTGCCAACACAAAGTCCTTTTGCGGATCATATTTCTGACCAGGCAAATTCCTTGGCAACGCTTTAATTTCATAAGCCTCGACTATCGTATACAATTTATTGTCATGAACATAACACCTTCCAATTTTTGATGGATCGCTCACATCATTTGCTGCATACATCTTGATAGCGTTGTTATAAGTTACTCCATTATCACCGAAAGCAGATTCATATACCTTTTGTAGAATAGAACCATCTACCTTAAAATTTAAAAGAGTAACAGAATCATGAATTCGGTAACGCCATATTTGCTTATTTTTATTATTTACCAGATTCACTATACCGTCTTGGATAGCAAGCACCTGAGCATCGTTGAATGCACTTGGAAGACCAATTTTAGAATAGAATTTGGACTGGACATCGATTGTCAATCCTGAAACAAATATTGTAATTACTATTCTAACAATCTTCATGCTGAAGATAAACCTAGAGTATGTCATACTTTTATATGGTACTAATTCCTAATATAATGAAATCTGTACTAATTTATGTAAGCTAAAAAAAATGTGTAGTTGGTAGTTAGGTCATTTTAATCCCCAAAAGAGTGAATGTGAAGATAGCCCGCTGTGTCATTTCATTTACTTTATCCTTTGCCTAATAATTGAATTACTACCTGAAGGAAAGAGCAATATAAAATTTGATGTATGAAATAAGGGTATAGACCTAAACATATCTGTATTCTTACCAAAGTACAATAGCGATTTAGCTTCAATCAAACTCTTGCCAGCTATGTTGAAACTTTGGTAATAGAGTGTACCCTTCAATGCGAACAGTAGATGGATAATTTCACCTTCAATTATAAAATCATGTACCATATAATTGACTGACTTAGGTTCGTACGGGTCGTCTGATGGTTCAACCAAGTTGTTAAGATTGTCAATTTTCAATGTAATGGCATCATCAGGTTTTAGAAAACTGTCTACAGTATTAGAAAAGCGATGCATCAGGTAATCTCCTTTAATGACATAATCGTTTAAATCATAAATCACATTATAGCTATAACTTAATCTAGGTAAATCAGGACCAATGGGATATCTAAAAACGAAGTCTTCCTGTATACGACCCCAATATCCAATGTATTGGTTGGTTTTAGCAGTATTTGTCCTATTAATATTTATACGCAATCCTGAGTCTAAAACATCCAATTTCGAACCATTAAGCTGATAATCTTGATAATAATAGATAAGGGTGGTGTCTTCAACGGTATTTCGAACACAATTCGACCCAGCATATCTCCCATTAACAAATTTGACTAGATTATACATAAGGAAAAAACAGGTATCAGCCTTTTGCTTATAATTGCAAACTTTCGGATACAAACTCTCCATCAACACGTACACGGTATCGCCTCTTACATCAAAAGAAATAAATTGATTTAATTTTATAAAAGGGGGCACCTTCATTCTTTTAACAAACGTATCCAATTTGTAATACGAAAAGCTATCTTTAAAATAATTTGAATATGCGTCTTTGAGAATAGAAGTTTTAATATCCATCTTTTTAACAGAATATTTATTATTCAAATCAAACAATTCAATCCTACTGTTGACCATATCAAAAACGTATAACCTATATCCGTATATTTTATAATCAAATGTAGAGGGCAACTTGTCAATCAAATATGTAGTGTCTTCTAAGAAAAGAGAAGGTAAATGGTTCGTTAGGTTCCTTAAAGTAAACTCGTCCCTAATGTTTCCATACCTATTAGTAACAACTACAGATGTTGCCTTGAATTTATCAAAAACCGTGTATAATGAATCAGAAAAAACGATTGACTGGTTTATGGAATCATTTATAAAAATAGAATCAAGTTCATCTTGATCAACAATGAAATCTTCTTTAAAAACGAAAACAATTTTTGACTTACTAGAAAATTGGGTTAACAGTTTAAGTTGGGTTAAGCAACTAAAACAATCATTTCTATTAACTTTAACATAGTTAATTTGGGAAAATGAGTTGAGGTAAAACTGAATGAATACATAAAATAACAACAACAATTTCATATACAGAGGGATTAAGCGAAAAAGGCTCCGGTAAAAAAATCACCGGAGCTTAAAATTAATCATTTGAGACTTCTTGCACATTTGTAATGAAGTATTGTGCATCATTCACTTCGTCAAGAATTCGATCATAATTCCAGTTCCCTTGCCACCTTGAAAAGTAAATAACCCCATCAATAACCTCAGCACAAACACCACCACCTCTGCATGATAATGTACCAGATGAACTTGAACTCCATCTAAATCCATCGTACTTTCTTGGCAGAGGCCAAGCATTTACGGTTTGAATCAACAATGTGATCATTAAGACCAATAAACATTTGATTTTAAAATTGTTTCTCATAAAAGTTAAAAATAAAAAGTTAAAAATTCTCTCTACAAATTCGAGAGTTGGGGTTGGGTTAAGCGCTTATTAAACAACCAATACAAATTTCTAAGAAAAAAAAAACGATGAAAGCAAATTCGAATTGTAAAAATATTGAATCGCCTTGTTTTACTAATGAAGAAAATATTCTTCTATACAACTATTTAATTGCAATCTTGTTTAAACCACCCTCTTTCAAACAAGAGTATACTCGAAATTATAGTTTTATCAAGTTCGTTTTCAATTTATCTTCGCCCAATGATTATCCATGAGCAAACGCTTATTTCTGAAGACCTATTTGAACGAAACTTCATTTGCAATTTAAGCAAATGCAAGGGTGCATGCTGTATTGAAGGCGAGCAGGGTGCCCCTTTAAACCCTGGTGAAATAACCCAGCTTGAACAAGACCTTGAAGCCATTAAACCCTACCTTACGCCACAATCACTTGAAGTCATTAACCAAAATGGATTTTGGGAAACGGATCCCGAAGGTGATTTGGTAACTACTTGCTTACCTACGGGTGAATGCAATTTCTCAAGGTACGAAAATGGCGTTTTAAGTTGTGGCATTGAGCAGGCGTGGAAAGATGGTAAAACCCAATTTCGAAAACCCATTTCTTGTCATTTATACCCCATTCGCATTTCGCAAGTAGGCGAATACGATGCTCTCAACTACCACCGTTGGGACATTTGCAAACCAGCTTGTTCATTAGGCGACCAACATCAATTGCCTGTATACCGATTTTTAAAAGATGCCCTTATCCGCAAGTATGGTGAAGATTGGTACCAAACCTTGGATGAAATAGGTCAAGCGTATTTGGCGCAATAACAAAAAAGCCCTTGCCAATTGGCAAGGGCTTTTTTGTGTTAGACTCATTCGGAATTAGTAACCAAATATTTCTTCCAAACTCACCTCCACAACAGCACCATATTGTTTGAGCACATCCTTACTTACTTTCTCGTTTGAGCCAATGATGGCATATGTATAAGGTTTGCCTTTGTAATGCGTATTGTAAAAACGTTCAATATCCGAAAACGTTAATGACGGCAGGGCTGCATAAATATCTGAGCGCACATCGTGGTTTAAACCCAAACGTTGAGCTGATTGCATTCTGAAAATAATATCTTCTTTGTTAATACGTTCTGTTTCCAATTGGCTGCTGATGTTTTCTTTAGCCGCTGAAAATGCCAACTCAGCCTTAGGCAGGGTGGTTAACAATTCATTCATTGCAGGTATTGCATCTTGTAATTTATCGGCCTGAGTGCCTACATACGCAATAATGTACATAGGATCTTCTTTTTTATTAGGCAATTGAAAACGCGAGTACGTTGAGTATGCCAATGCCTTGCTTTCGCGAATGGTTTGAAACACAATGCTCGACATTCCTCCACCAAAATACTCGTTAAACATTGTTGCTTGTGGATGAATTAACGTATCGTAAGGAGCGGTTTGTTTGTTAATCCACATAATCTCAGCTTGTACCATTTTATAGTTGGTAAAGTACACTGTATTGGTTGCGGTTTCATTGCGTTTAAACGAAACTGGTGTTGGATAGTTTAATGGTTGTTTAGCCATTCGGTGCGATTTGGTTAAAAAAGATACAACAGCATCGGCACTGCGTGGGCCATAATAATAAATCTTATGCTTGTATGAAGTTAGCGATTTCACCATTTCAACCAACTCAGCCGAAGTAAGTTTTTGAAGTTCTTCTGCTGACAGGATATACGTTGTTGGATTTTGTTTACCATATATAGCAAACTGACGCAATGCACTAAATACAGCTTGCTTGTTCAACTTTGCATCAGCACGACCTTTTAACGTACGCTCGATAAATGTTTTCAATGCTGCCTCATCTGGTTTTGCATTGGCCAACAAATGTTCAAATAACTTAGTTGCCGCTTCATAATTTTCGTCAAGTCCTGTTAGTGAAACATACACCTGATCATCACTTGCAAAAACATTAAAATCACAAGCCAATTTGAAAAATTCTTTACTCAATTGCTCAGCGGTGTATTTATCTGTACCCAAATACTGCAACATATTAACTGCCACAGGAAGTTTTATATTGTGAAACTTACCCATATCCAATACGTAATACATCGAAAACAATCCATTGTCTTTATTTGCAACATAATACAAGGTATTGTCTTTACCCACTGGCTTCTGTAAAACATCTTTGGTAAAATCAATAAACACCGGTTTAATTTTTTCTACTTTGGTTTCGGTAAGTTGTTTTACAAATGGCGACATGTCATCGCGGTTAACTGATACTGGAGTAATCTCAGGCTTTTCAATCTTTTTAACCGACTTATCTTCACCAACACGTTTGTTCACCACCACAAAATCATTTGTGTAATATTGATTAGCAAAAGCAACAAGTTCTGCTTTGGTTACTTTTGAGAGCTCATTAAGCATATTTACTTGATCAGACCAAGGCATGCCTGTAATAAACGCATCAAGCATGGTGTATGCCCTGCCACCATTTGATTCGTTATTACGTATTTGATCCACCTTAAAATTATTGATAATGGCTTTGAGGGTTGCTTCGTCAAAATCACCACGTTTAATCAACGCAATTTGATCGAGCAAAAGTTGCTTTACATCTTCCAATGATTGGCCTTGTTTAGGTTTGCCTGTTAAAAAGTGAATACTGTAATCTTTATTAATCCACGTTGAAGAACTTGCCGAAAGTACTGCTTGTTTTTTCACCAAGTTCAGGTCAATTAAACCCGCTTTGGAATTAGCCAATACATAATCCATCAATACCAAATACCTAGCCTCTTTGGTTAAAGCACCTGGTAGCCTAAAACCAATCATGATGTTTTCAGCATCTGGTCCGTAAACATTTACCGTGGTAGGTTCGGTACGTTTAGGTTCGGGACCAAAGTTGTAAGCTGGAACATCTTTGCTTTTCATGTAACTGAACTTTTGTGCAATCAATTGAATCGTTTTATCAGGATCCAAATCGCCAGCCATAATAATGGCCATATTGTTCGGAACATAGTATGTATTGTAGTAGTTACGAATTTTAAGCAAAGAAGGATTTTTGAGGTGCTCAACGGTTCCAATCGTTGTTTGGGTTCCGTAGGCATGTTTGGTAAATAAGTTGCTCATCAATGCCTCAAAAACTTTGCGTTGATCATTGTCGAGTGATATGTTCTTTTCTTCGTATACCGCCTCCAACTCTGTATGAAACAAACGTAAGATTGGGTTGCGAAAACGCTCTGCTTCGATGCTGAGCCAATTGTTCACTTGGTTTTGTGGAATATCATTTACATAAACGGTTTGTTCAAGTGAGGTAAATGCATTGGTACCCGTAGCCCCAATTGCCGAAACCATTTTGTCATACTCATTGGCAATGGCGAATTGTGAAGCAACTCCAGATACCGAATCTATTTGGCGGTAAATGGCTTTGCGTTGCGCTTCATCAGTTGTTTTATTGTAGCGTTCGTACAATGCATCAATTTTATCCAACTGCTCTTTTTCTTTGGCCCAATCTCTTGTCCCGTAAACATCTGTTCCTTTAAACAACATATGTTCTAAGTAATGCGCCAATCCTGTATTGTCAGAAGGATCATTTTTACTACCGGCTTTGGTTGCGATAAATGTTTGGATCCGAGGTTCGCTTTTATTCACCGAGAGCATTACTGTTAATCCGTTGCTTAAGGTGTAAATGCGCACCCCAAGTGGATCGCCCGGCACGGTTAAATAGGTAAATTGCCCATCGGGTGAAGTACGTTTTTCAAAATTTGCTTGTGCCCATGCTGCCACTGAAACAACAACGGCTATGATACTGAGAATTGCTTTTTTCATGCATGCAATTTTAACATTTAAATACAATTACCTTATACCGATTGTAAAAAATCTCAATTTATTTAGGATATTGCATTAGCTAACCTTTAAATCCTTATGAAAAAATACACCTTCACCCTATGCTTTTTAGCTTTAACCTTTTTAGCATTTTCACAAAGCGATACTTTATTTGGCAATCGCAGTTTCAGGATTCAAGGACAAGTAGGAATCAATGCAACTTCTTTTATCAAAAACTTTATTGTGCTTAACTCAAGCAATATTCCGGATGTATCGCCCTATTCGATAAACGTAAAAGGTTTGGTTGGTTTTAAAGCAATACCATCTTTTATGTTCGGTCCTCGTTTTGGAGTAGGTTATCTTCAACGTGAGAGTTCATCTAATAATGAAGCACAAGACAATGAACGCAGTGATAAAGAAAAATCAAGAGACTACAGATTAGGACTTGAAGTACAACAAATCATCAGCAAACGTTTCACCTTATTATATGGAATTGATTATGTGTATGGTATGAACGAATCGAGCACTATAACCACTACTTTAAGACCTTCACCTAACCCACCATTTAACGGAATTCCAACACGTACTGAAACAAAATCTGATTTTAAAACCAACGGCTTTGGTCCTTTTCTCGGAATTCAATTTGCAATTAACAAGTACTTGGTATTATCAACCGAGGCTGCGTTAATTAAACAAGAAGGACGCGGAGGAAGCCGCACCATTTCTGATAATCCCAACAATACCATTGCACCCACTTTTTTTCAGAGTAAAAGCACCGAAATTACCCTACCGTTTTTTATCAATTGCAATTTTGTATTTTAGACATTTTCAATACCTTAGCGTAAGATTTCCGTAACCCAATAAACCCTTTAACCATTGATCCCATGAAAACACTTAAAATTTTGTTGGCCATTGTCATTGTTGTTTCGATTGCCGCTTCATGTTCACGTGAAGATAAAAACAAACAAGGATCCAATTTGGTGATGATGGAACCAGTTTTACCTACAACTCCCTACCGTTACCAAAACGGGAATGCACCCTCTGATGTAACAGGCAGTTTAAATCTTGATGACGATATGGCCACCTTAGGCCGGGTATTGTTTTACGATAAAGCATTATCGATTAACAACTCAATTGCATGTGCAAGTTGCCATTTGCAACATTTGGGTTTTGCAGATGGGAAAGCAACAAGTGGTGGGGTATCTATTTCCAAAACTTCACGGAACTCAATGGCTATTTCAAACCTTGGGCGGCAGTTTGCCTATTTTTGGGACGAACGTGAAACTGATTTAGAGGTGATGTCAGTAAAGCCCATACAAAACCACGTGGAAATGGGATTTGACAACCTAGATAAGGTGATTAACAATTTGAATGAAATCCCTTATTACAAACCGCTTTTTGCCAAAGCATTTAACAATGCACAAACCATCGATAAAGAACAACTTGCCACTGCATTGCAACAATTTTTACTTTCCATTCAAAGCTACCAATCAAAGTATGATATTGGACGTACAATTGATTTTGTAAACTATACCAACGAAGAAAAGCTTGGAATGGAATTGTTCACCGAAAAATTGCATTGCGCAAGTTGTCACAACGAACCAACCTTTGCCGGTAATTGGGGTAGTGGCGCCAATATCGGTTTAGAATTGGAGTATAAAGACAATGGGATTGGCGCATGGTTGAGGAATAACCCAAATAATCCTTCGGGGCCTATTTTTAATCCTGATTTTGTTGCCTCTATGGATGGCGCGTTTAAAATCCCTTCGTTACGAAACATTGAGTTTACAGCACCTTACATGCATGATGGTAGATTCAAGACCCTTGAAGAAGTTGTAGAGCATTACAATAGTGGCGTTAAACAACATCAAAACTTGGATTGGCGCATACAATTTATTTTTGACCCTAAAACCAACCAAAGCAAAAGTGGGATGAAGCTCAATTTAACCCCAACTGAAAAACGTGCATTGGTAGCCTTTATGAGAACCCTATCCGATTATGAAATGCTATCTGATCCAAAATTTTCTAATCCATTTAAACCTGTAAATTAGTTGTCTCGAGCAGGCTTTTGTCCGTGAACCATTCGGTTATTACCCTGCATATCTTTCACAACTTGAACGTTGGTGTAGCCGTGTTGCATCATATATGCTGCAACCTCATTGGCATAAGTAACATGTGTTTCAAAAAATAACAACCCGTTGGAAGTTAAATGGCTTGAAGCAAAGTGCAAGATGGCCTTGTAAAACTGAAGCGGATCATTATTGGTTACAAACAACGCGGGCGTTGGTTCATATGACCAAACCGTTGGACTCATCTCCTTTTTTTCATTAAGTAATATATATGGCGGATTGCTCACAATCACATCAAATATTGGCAATGGTAATTGGACTTCACTTAAAATATCAACTTGACTAAACCTAATATTTACCTTATGCAATTCAGCATTGTGTTGTGCAACTTGCAGTGCATTGGTCGAAATATCGATACCATGCAAGCTCCACAATGGGGCATTTTTGGCCAAGCTTATCGGAATACATCCCGAACCTGTCCCAATATCTAAAAGATGCAACTTGTTGTTTACCGGTAACTGTTTTAACATTAAGTCGACCAACTCTTCAGTTTCTGGTCTTGGGATGAGTACGTGTTGGTTAACTAAAAACTTGAGCCCATAAAACCATGCTTCGCCCAAAATGTATTGAAGCGGTTCGTGCTTGGACAATCGTTGAATGACCTCTTTGATAAATGCAACCTCTTGTTCAGCAACTTCGGTTCGCAGCAAATCTATTTTTAAAAAATCAAATACAATACGAATGATTGACGATAACTCGCCCTCATCAATAGTGCTTTTTAAGGCATCACGCATCAATGCCCTCGCTTCAGTTGGTTTCACCCTTGCAAGGTAATTTGAATATTGCTATTTAAACAGTGTATTTGTTAACTTGCAAATCCCTTAACTTCATTTTATGTTAAATCAAATCGACCTTTCGAAGGTATTGGTATTGGATATTGAAACCGTATCGCAACAACCACAATATGAAAACTTAGATGATCGGTGGCAGCAACTTTGGAATAAAAAATCCAATACGCTCTATCCCAAAAACGACCAAGCACCTGATGCGCTCTATAATCGAGCAGCTATATACGCAGAGTTTGGTAAAATTATTTGCATTTCGGCAGGGTATTTCCAAAGGAGTGGCAATCACTGGAATTTCAGGGTAAAATCGTTTTATGGTGACGATGAAAAAATAGTATTGGACGAATTTTGCACCATGCTTAACCGCAATTATGATGAACCATTTAGCCAGCGTAATTATGAAGGTAAGTTCTTGTGTGGACATAATATCATGGAATTTGATGTGCCTTATATTTGCCGCAGGTTGCTTATTAACCAACTAGATTTACCTACAATGCTAGATGTGGCTGGTAAAAAACCATGGGAGATATTACACTTGATTGATACAATGGAAAAATGGAAGTTTGGCGATTACAAAGCGTATACTTCACTTGATTTACTGGCCGCAGCATTTAATATACCAACACCCAAAGATGATATAGACGGCAGTATGGTAGGTGACGTGTATTGGAAAGAACAAAACTTGGAACGCATTAAAGATTATTGCCAAAAAGATGTTGTAACAGTTGCCCAAATTTTGCTAAGTCTGCGTAAAGAAAATTTACTTGAGGAACATGATATAATCCTCGCACAATAAATATTAGCATGAATACAAAACTCTCAGTCAATATTAATAAAATAGCTACGTTGCGAAATGCACGTGGCGGCAATATTCCTGATGTGCTCCTAGCGGCACTGTTAATAACGGAATATGGAGCCGATGGTATAACCGTGCACCCACGACCTGATGAAAGGCATATTCGGTACGCTGATGTTAGAGACCTGAAGCGTAAACTAACAACTGAGTTAAACATTGAAGGCAATCCTAAAGAAAAAGCATTTGTAGAGTTAGTGCTTGAAACAAAACCCGCACAGGTAACGCTTGTGCCCGATGCAAGCGGCCAATTAACTTCCGATCATGGATGGGACACGGTTGCACATCAAGGATATTTAACAGAAATCATTGCGGTGTTCAAGCGAGCTGGTATTCGTACATCTATATTTGTAGATGCAAAAACCGAAATGGTAGAAGGCGCCTACCAAGCAGGTGCCGATCGCATTGAGCTTTATACTGAAGCCTATGCAAGAGCAGCATCTCCGCATCGGGCAGAGGCGATTGCCCCATTTATAGTGGCTGCAAAAAGAGCTTCGGAACTTGGTTTGGGTATTAATGCCGGACACGATTTAAGTCTTGAAAACCTTCGCTATTTCGCCAAATCAATACCGAACTTATTGGAAGTAAGCATTGGCCATGCACTTATTAGTGATGCTTTGTATTTTGGACTCGAACAAACGGTTCATCTGTATAAGGAGCAATTGCAATTCTAAGGATTGCGTTGAATAGCCTCCATGTAATCTTTTCCAAATTTGGCAAGTTGATCCAGCAAAGGAAGCGCCATTTGCCCTAAGGGAGTGAGTTGGTAAATAGGTTTACCCGAATCTGTTTTAAAAACCAAATTGCTTTCCACCAAGTCTTTTAACTCTTCGTTAAGCACCTTCTCACTCACCTCAGGTAGTTGTTTGGTAATTTCAGAAAAACGCTTGCCACCATCTGCCAATATTTTAATGAGCAATAACTTCCATTTGCCGCCAAGCATTTCGAGGGTTGTTCTAACAGGACATTGGTTACTTACTGAAGTATCCATAGCTTACTTCGAGGTTAGTGTTTGCAATTGATTGTTCATTTTTATTTGCACGCACAAACCTAATTATTTAAGATGAAAACAATCGCACTTTTTGGCGCCTCAGGAAAAACTGGAAAAATTTACTTACAAAAAGCATTGGCACAAGGATACCAAGTAAAAGCATTGGTACGCAATCCAGAATCACTCAACCCACATCCAAACTTGTTAAGTATCAAAGGCGATATTCTAAATGCAGAAGATGTAACAAAAACAATTGATGGTGCAGCAATAGTTGTGAGTTTGTTTGGGCGGGTAAAAGACTCTCCAAAATGGCTTCAAACCAATGGTACCAAAAACATCGTGAGTGCAATTCGAAACAAACCCGTTCCAGTAATTTCATTGTCGGGCGGAGGTTTGCCCTTTAGATTAGATGAACCAAAATGGGTAGATAAACTGATACGAGGTATTATGAAACTGCTGGTTGGTCATTTACTTGAAGACGCTGCCGGACACGCTGCCGTATTGCAAAATAGTAATTTAGATTGGACCATTGTGAGAGCGGGTCGCCTTACACTTAAACCTGAAAAAGGAAACTACCGTATTGGATGGGTTGGGGTAAATTCAGGAACACAAATTGGGAGGGAAGATTTGGCCTCATTTATTTTAGGCCAAACAAAAAACTTCACGTACAATAAACAAATGCCCTTTATTTCTTATTGATAAGTGATACCACATGTTGGTCTACAGGGAAGGTGAGCATTGTTGGTTGAAGTTGAGTTAATGGAACCCAAAGAAATTGTTGTTGTTCAATTCTACCATTGTTTTCAATATCAAATTGATCCAATCTAATTGCACTTGTTGGGGCTTGGGTATACACTTGGTAATAAACAGCAATCAGTTGGTCATTGGCTTTAAACGCACTCGGTTGAAAGAAATCCGTTGTGTACACATGCGGCCCAACTTCAATATCAATGTTTACTTCTTCTTTGAATTCGCGAACCAAACAGTCTTTGAGGCCTTCGCCAAATTCGAGTCCTCCACCCGGAAACTTTGTAAAGCCAAAGGAACCTATCTGTTCTTTTGACAATAAAATAGATTGGGTTTGTTCGTCAATAAGCAATCCATATACACGAATAGTGAACCGATTAATGGTATTATTCATCGTCTTTGGTAATGGCATATTGAACACCAATATTGAGTTGTGCTCCCCAAATTCGGTTTTGGAGAGGCGCATTACTCACCGAAAATGGAAAAATGGTAAACATTGGTTGTGCGTATGCACTCCACTCCTTATCTATTTTGTATTCAAATCGTGCGCCTACAAATGCATTCATTGTAAACGATTTTGGATCATATCCAGTTGAGTCGATATGATGCACATTCACTCCATCCACAGCAAACTGGTATAATCTTGCTTTCATCTCGTGTTTAACCAAAATATTGGCAGCAACACCAACCATTAAATAGGTATTCCATAAATAATCTTTACTACGGCTCACCAAATAATTAACTTGGATAGGTACCTGCAAATATTGATAACGGTAACGGTACTCAATCTTTTTCTCCGCTCCGGTATTAGAATTTTCCAACACAATTCCATTGCCTATTCCCGGATAAAGAGAATCGAGGTATTGAATATTGTTTTGCTCACGCACAAAGCCTACCTCATTGTAACCAATACCCACTTGCAATTGCAAACTGTTATTTACATTGTAACTTCCATTTAAGGAAAAACCCAAATTACGCTTATAGCGCTCAAATTGGTGTGTTGAATCGATGTATTGAGGATAGGTTTGGTTAAGCCACGAATTTGCAATTCGGTTTGAACTGGAATACGGATTATGCCAGGTTATTGAAGGGTTGGCCGAAAAACCAATACCAAACTTAGTTCTTGATTGTGCAGTTGTAGAAAAAACAACAATTACCCAAAGGGCAATAATAAAAAGTAAACGCTTGGTTAACATGGGGCCAAGGTAGTAAAAATAAATCTATTGCTCGCGTTTGTTAATTCCGAGCCTTAATGAAATGATATTGGAATATGGCAAGTTGGCCGCTCCACCAAAATTTGAAAGGGCATAATCAATACTTAATCGATTTATTTGTAAGCCCACACCAACCGATGGCATAAAGGTTCGTTCAGTTTCCCCGTTGATTTGTTTTACTTCCTGAAAATTCATCATACCACCTCTTAAAAAAACAAGGTTACGGTATCCTAATTCGAGTCCAATTCTTGGGTCAACATTAAAATATGCGCTTTGAATAAGGTTGTTTTTTTGTCCATCAAAAGTAACTTCGGCATTTACCTCTGGCATTACTGATAAGCGCTTGTTAAAAAAGAGAAACTTGCGCGCGGCACCCAAAATGGTGCGAGGTGCTGTTAACTCAAGCCGATTCGATGGCAATGCATTATTGGTTTGGAGCAATACTTGACGTTCTTCAGGGGTGAAGGTAAAATTCCAGACATTAAAGGTAGTTGTAATATCTCGAACAGTAGCTCCGAATTGCCATCCATTTCGTTGGTACTGCGCCCCGATATCAAAACCAAAACCCCAAGCGTTTGCGAATGATCCAACAATCCTACGAATTACTTTCACATTGGCACCAACAGTTAATCCTTCAATACGAGTGGTTCGTGCATAGGAACCCAAAAAGCCATAATCAACCGAAGAAAAGTTCTTAATACGTGAATAGTCCAACTGTCCATTTTGGAAAAGATTAAGTGTATTCGGAATATCATCGACCCCTACCCTAATCATGGTTACAGCAAGATGACTGTTTTGATTGAGTTTAAAAGCTACCGTTCCATAATCTTGTTTCACAATTCCGGCAAACTGTTCATTGTGCATTAAACTTACCTGTAAGTTGTCTTTAATTTGCGTAAGGCCAGCCGGATTCCAATAAGCAGCGGTTGCATCATTCACTCCCGCAACTACTGAACTGCCCATTGCTGCAGCTCGCGCACCAACACCAATAGCTAAAAACTCATTGCTATACTTTAAAAATTGTGCACTGGCCATTGATCCCAAGCCAATAAAACAACCAAGCAGAAATAACCTCATCTTATTCAAAAACCTTTTTCAATTGCGTGTAGAGCGCTTCTTTATCAGGAAACAAGTCCAATTCCAACATTGGAATTGCATTTAAAAGCAACTCGCTATCGTGCTGGTTCGGTTCCTTAAGTCCCACGCGCATCATAATTCTACTTAACGAATATAACAACTTCCTATTATCTGTGTAATAATAAATATACTTAACTGTTTTAAAGTGGTTCCAGAAATCGAGAAAAGACTGGGTATCTTGTAATCCGTAATGCTTCAAATAGTCAATTAGTTCGCCCTCATCTATGGTTGTAATACTTTCGTAAAAAGCGTCCAATTCATGTGGCAAATGCGCAACCCATTGCCGATCGAGCAATAACTCAAAAAGTACGTGTGACACAAACCAGATTCTGGTAAATTCTTCCGAAAAAGGTATTCGTTTTAAAGCCTCAAGGGTTTGTGTATTGTAGTGATGAAAAAACGAAGATTGGTGAAACCGCTTATCAGCTTGGTAATGCTTTATGCATCCAAGAAGCATGTCATTTTGGTTAGCAGTAAATAAGGGAGATGGTGGTGGCTTGTGAAAAGAAGCAATCCAACGTTTGCAAACATCAGGAAAAAATAATGCTGCATTGTGGGCAAACCTACCAGGAATTCGATCTACAACAAAATGCGAAAAATAATTCACACGCTAGCGGTTTGACCAATTAGAGCGGTTTTTATTTTTGCTTTTAACCAACCCTTTCTTATCATATTTAACATGATAACTGTTGCGAGGGTCATCAAACCTTTTACATTGTTGGGGTTTACATGCATTTGCCGAAACCAATACTGCCAAAATAATAAATGCTGAAATTGCTTTTTTCATATTGAATAGGTTAGGTTTCATTCTTTAATAATGGGTAATAAAAAAGTCCTGCACAAAAGTAATGCAGGACTTTTAACATTGTTCACTAAAAGCTGATTACTTTTTAGTAGCGGCTTTCTTTGGAGCAGCTTTCTTAGTAGCGGCTTTTTTAGGAGCAGCTTTCTTAGGAGCAGCTTTTTTAGGAGCGGCTTTTTTAGGAGCAGCTTTCTTAGCGGCTTTTTTAGGAGCAGCTTTCTTAGCAGCTTTTTTAGGAGCAGCTTTCTTAGCGGCTTTTTTAGGAGCAGCTTTCTTAGTTGCTGCTTTTTTAGGAGCAGCTGATTTTGTAGGAGCTGCTTTTTTGGTTGCTTTTTTAGTTGCCATGTTTTTAAAAATTTGATTGATTACAGAAACAAAGTTATAAGAGTGTTTATAATATTCAAGTACTTGTTCAGTATCAGGCAAAAAAAATTGCAACACAAAACTGTTGATAACTGTATACAAGCATCGCGAAGCATTGATTTTACTAATTGTTTCACGAATTGAGTAATTCACAAAATTGTGATTATTTTCTTTTTACTGAGTTGCAAGTAATTAGCAAAAATTTGAACACAAATAGAAAAACACATACAAAGCAAATACGATGCATTGCTGCGAGAGCCTTATTTTACTATAATTCACAGCGAATACTGTATCAAAAATCAATTTACGTTGCAAATTTGAAGATTCAATTCTTGAACGGAATATTTTTTTAAAACTGCTGAACGGTTCAAGATAAATCAGTATATTTTTTTATACATCTACATTCTCCTTTTTTAAAATCTTGATTCCAATTAAACGCTATTAAGCATACAAACAAATGCATATACTTGAATAGAATATTCAAACAACATGAAAGCAGAAATCATAACCATTGGTGATGAAATTTTAATCGGACAAATTATTGATACCAACTCATCATGGCTTGGACAAGAACTTAGCAAACTTGGCATTGCAGTGGTTCACCGCACCTCTGTTTCTGACAACCGCAAAGCAATTGTAGATGCACTTAATGCTGCAAAGCAACGCGCTGATATCATTATCATGACAGGAGGTTTGGGTCCAACAAAAGATGATATTACCAAGCATACCCTAGCTGAGTATTTCGGATCAGAGTTAACCTTAAACCAAGAAGTATTGGATTGGGTAACGAAGATTTTCCGAATGCGTAAACTTCCAATGATTGATACAAACCGAAACCAAGCTCTGGTTCCGTCAAATTGTGAAGTATTGTTTAACAAAACAGGAACTGCACCTGGAATGTGGTTTGATATTGATGGAAAGATTTTCATTAGCATGCCTGGTGTTCCGTTCGAAATGAAATCCATTTTTGAAACACATTGCATTCCTAAATTGCAAAAACGCTTTGAACTTCCGGTCATTATTCACCGCACGATTCTTACATGCAATATTGGTGAATCATTTTTAGCAAAAAAAATTGAGCAACTCGAAAACGATTTGCCACCTCACATCAAACTAGCCTATTTACCAAGTGTTGGAATGGTTAGATTGCGGTTTAGTGGGAGCCATACTCATTATGCAACACTTAAAAATGAAATCGATGTGATTATCGAACACCTCTACGAAATAGTTGGTGAATATATTTACGGTGAAGAGAATGATACGCTCGAAAAAAATATTGGCTTGTTACTAAAAGGAAAAAACAAAACTGTTTCAACCGCTGAAAGTTGTACTGGCGGATACATCGCTCACCTGATTACTTCTGTTCCAGGAAGCAGCGCTTATTATCATGGCAGTATTATTTGTTATGCCAATGATGTAAAAATAAATGAACTTGGAGTTTCTCCTGAAGTATTAAATACAGTTGGAGCAGTGAGCGAAGCTTGTGTATTGCAAATGGCGCAGGGTGTTCGCGCCAAACTCAAAACAGATTACGCGATTGCCACAAGCGGTATTGCAGGACCAGATGGTGGCACTGCGGAAAAACCAGTAGGCACCGTTTGGATTGCGGTTAGTGGACCTAGCCAAACCATTGCCCAACAATTTAATATGGGCGATAACCGTGAACGTACAATTCAACGAAGCGCCATTCAAGGATTGGATATGCTGAGGAAAATGTTGTTGGCGGAATAAAGCAGGATTTCGAATTGGGAATTCGCTGAATAGAATTTCAACTCCTTATAGTTTTAGAGATTAATCATAAATGTCTTTGCGATGTCCTACATCTTGAACATCAATAATACGTATTGTATCATCAATTAAATATAAAACTCTATAATGACCAATTCTGATACGATAAAGATTGTTTAGTTTTCCGTGTAATTTCTTGCATCCATTTGGCCTTGGATTTTTGGGCAAATCAAGTATTGCTTCAATAATTGGTTTAGCGGCTTTTGCAGGTAATGATTCAAGGGATTTAGCTGCTGATTTTTTGATGGTAAGCTTATACAAACCACTCATATTTTTCCTTTAGCTTTCAAGCTTTTTACAACTGTTGAAAAAGATATACTTTCTTCTGCTTGTTTAGACTCCGCAATTAATATATCCAACAAGTCTTCAATTTCTTCTTCATGCTTTTTAAAGGCTTTTAAGTCTATAACAACTGCCTTACGCTTATTATTTTCATCCGTTAAATAGCTAATTCCTTTCATAAAAGTAATTTTTCTTTACACTCAAATATACAAAAAATCAACATTGATATCTCATAAGATTGTGATATCAATCTAATTAATTAACCAATACTCTAATTATCCTCAATAAATCTAACTATATCCTCCAACACTCCCTTGGCATGGCCAATTCCAGAAACATGTTGAATACCTAAAATCAGATTCTTGGGCGTTTGTTTCATCTTGCAACGTTGCGCGTTTTGTTGCACAAACTGCAGTATTTTGCTAAACTGGTTGCTTTGGTAATACGCCTGCTTTTTTTCATCTGGGAAGTAAGCTGCCATTGATGCATTCTTTAAAACAACTTTCTCAAAACCAATTTTTTTAGCGACTGTTCTTAACTTAATTAATTCAAATAAATCCAATACTTGCTGAGGTAATGGGCCAAAGCGATCCTGAAGTTGATCTCCAAATTGCGCAATTTGCTGATTGGTTTCCAAACGCGATAACTCACCATATAGGCTTACACGCTCACTTACACTGCGTACATATTCATCAGGTATCAATGCTTCAAAATCCGTTTCGATGGTGCAATCTTTCGATTCGAGTTTATGCATTTGCTCTTCCTTAAAAAGCTCCGTAAACTCATCCTCTTTTAATTCCTGAATGGCTTCATCCAATATTTTATGATACATTTCAAATCCAATCTCTGAAATAAATCCACTTTGTTCACCACCTAATAAATTTCCAGCACCGCGTATATCTAAATCGCGCATTGCCACATTAAACCCACTTCCCAGATCACTAAATTCTTCGATGGCTTGTAATCTTCTGCGTGCTTCGGTAGTTAGCATTTGCATACTTGGTACCATCAAATAACAAAATGCCTTGCGATTGGTTCGCCCAACCCTACCACGCATTTGGTGCATATCACTAAGCCCAAACATATGTGCGTTGTTTATGATAATGGTATTTGCATTTGGAATGTCCAATCCACTCTCAATAATCGTGGTCGCTACCAGCACATCATAATCACCTTCAATGAATTTAATCATTACATCCTCCAATTTATCCCCTTCTAATTGCCCATGGGCAACTCCAACTTTAACTCCAGGACAAATTTTAACAATACGATCGGCTATTTCATAAATATCCTTCACCCGATGGTGCACAAAAAATACCTGCCCGCCACGTTCAATTTCATTCATCACAATTTCACGCAACAACTCATCATTGTATGCATGCAATTCTGTTGTCACAGGTTGCCTGTTTGCCGGTGGGGTGTTGATAATGGATAAATCACGCGCACCCATTAGCGAAAAATGAAGCGTTCGCGGAATAGGTGTTGCCGTTAACGTTAACGTATCTACGTTGGTTTTAATGGCTTTCAGTTTTTCTTTGGCTGCTACCCCAAATTTCTGTTCTTCATCAATAATCAGCAAGCCTAAATCTTTATACTTAATTTCTTTACCCAATAATTTATGGGTACCGATTAATATATCAATTTTACCTTGCTTTACTTTTTCAAGAATGGCTTTTTGTTCGCCAGCTGTTCTAAACCGATTGATATAGTCAACTGTGCAAGGAAAATCTTTTAAGCGCTCTTTAAAAGTTCTATAATGCTGATTCGCCAAAATAGTTGTAGGCACTAAAACAGCTACTTGTTTGCTGTCACATACAGATTTAAATGCAGCACGGATAGCAACTTCTGTTTTGCCAAATCCTACATCACCACAAACCAACCTGTCCATTGGATTGTCACTTTCCATATCCTTTTTTACATCAGCAGTTGCTTTGCTTTGATCTGGGGTGTCTTCGTACATGAAAGATGCTTCCAACTCTACCTGCATATAATTATCGGGGGTAAATTGAAATCCCTTTTGTGCCTTGCGTTTGGCATATAACTTAATCAGGTCACGGGCAATATCTTTTACTTTTTTCTTTGTACTTGTTTTGAGCTTTTCCCAGGCATCGCTACCTAACTTATTTACCCTAGGTTCTGTTCCATCTTTACCAACATACTTCGATATTTTGTGAAGTGAGTTAATACTTACATACAACAAATCATTATCGCGGTACACTAATCGTACTGCCTCTTGGATATGTCCGTTCACTTCCATTTTTTCAAGACCTGCAAATTTTCCAACACCATGATCAATATGGGTAACATAATCGCCTGGCTTTAAATCTTTGAGTTCTTTGAGTGTAATAATGCGGCTTTTGCTGTAGCTATTTTTGGTATGCCCACGGTAAAAACGGTCGAAAATTTGATGCTCAGTATAACAAGCCAATTTTAAATCTTTATCAATAAATCCTTTGGAGATACCGTGGTATATTGGCTTAAATTCTACCTCCTTATCCAAGTCATCAAAAATGGTATACAATCGCTCTATTTGCCTGCTACTTTCCGAAAAAATCAAGTTCAACAAATCAGCTTGCTGGTTGTCCTTTAAATTTGAAATCAGGAGCTTGAAGTTTTTATGAAATAACGGTTGCGGCACCGTTTGAAATACAATGGTATCATCTGCCTTAAAATGTGCTCGCATGCCAAACTCGATACATTTATATTGCATCAACTTTTCAGCTATGCTTTTTTCTGTTTCGTAAATTTGATCAATAGGAACCAAAGGCTCTTGTTCAGGTGTAGGTTCGAATTTTTCGAAAATAGTTTGTGCTTTTTCCCTGCCTTTTTCAATTTGCTCCAAACTCAGCGAAGTATCTTTTATCCAAAAAACAGCATCGGATGGTAGATAGGTAAAAAAGTGTTGTCGTTGCTTATCGTCAATACCCTTTTGTACATTTGGAATGATGAAAAACCGGTCAACCTTTTTAACCGACAACTGTGTATTCGGATCAAAAATGCGTATGCTTTCAATCATCTCTCCATCCAACTCCAACCGATAAGGCATATCGTTGCTAAAAGAGAATACATCCACTATTCCACCGCGTATTGAAAATTGACCTGCTTCATACACGAAGTCGCTTCGTTCAAAATGATGTTCGGTTAAAAAATCAATAAAAAATTCAAGATCAAAAGGATGACCCACTTTCAATTCATACGTGTTGGCTGTCAAATCCTTTTCAGTAATCACCAATTCGGCCAATGCTTCGGCTGTTGTTACAACCAATTCGCCATTAAGTGAATGTTGGTTAAGCCTGTTGAGCACTTCGGCCCGTTCCAAAACCAACCCATTATCTAGTCCAGTAATTTGAAATGGCCTGCGATACGATGAAGGAAAAAACAAAATGGTTTTGCCCTCGAGCAGGTTTTCCAAATCAGAGAAAAAGTACCGTGCCTCGTCAATATCATTGAACACAAAAACGTTGGTTCTTGGTAATTGCTGGTAAATGGTGGCCGCAATAACCGCATCAATAGAACCCACCAATCCCGTTAAGCGGAGCTTTACCGGGGAGGGTAATGCCAGCTTTGATAATACATTTCGAATTCGGGAGCTTTCGGCATAGGCTCCCAGTAACTGTTGTAAATTCAACTACACTAAAATTAGCGTGGCAAAGATAATAGGTGAATTGGGAATTACGAACTGGGAGTTTGGAATTCTGATTGCTGCATTAGCAAACGTTAAACGCTGCAAGCACGTTACAAAAAATCAATTCGTTTATGTTAGTAGCTTATGCTAGCAAGAAATTTTCTACCCCATATTCCGGTGAACATCGTTATTTTCTTTAACCACAAAGACTCAAATCTCGATTTGTATCAGGATTAAGGAATTGATAAGAACATTTGAGATAATAGGTGGCATTATATTTTCTGCGAACATCTGCGTATTCCTATCGCTATCGGTTGTCATCAAACCAACCACCCAATGCCCAATGCCCAATGCCTAATGCCCAATGCCTAATTACCCAACTATCACTTCTCGATACGCGACTTTGTCTCTACTCGAAGTGACGGCTGCATCATCAAATAAATCAATCTGCGAAATCTGCGGCTTAAAATACTTAGAATATCTGCGTATCCCAATAGCTATCGGTAGTCATCAAACCAACCACCCAATGTCCAATGCCCACTGCCCAATACCTTATCCGTTACTTCTACGATACGAGAATTCGTCTTTACTCGAAGTGACGGTTGCATGATTAAATTAACCAATCACCTGTGCCAAATAAGCAATACCTAATAACCACCCTATCAAGTAATGCATAAAAAAGGGCGACTAGAAAAATCTAGCCGCCCAATTAACAATTCAAAAAAACGAAATTATTCTTTAATGATTTTGGTGAATGTATCGTTGCCATTTATACCCACCTTAACAGTGTAAATACCCATTGGCAATGACATGATATTGAGATTTACATTATTTGAGTTTGGTTCGCTTGCTAAAACAACTTGACCCAATGCATTGTAAATGGTAATATTTTGTACGTTGCTTGCTGTTTGAATATAAAGAACATTGCTAGTAGGATTAGGATAGATTCCTACCAACTCTTTCGTACTCGATTTTACACTCGTAGTAGGATTCTTGCTGAACAACACATTATCAATGTAAGCGGTTGAAGAACCAGCAGGTGAACTTGCAAAAATCAATTGTGCAATATTCGATTTGGTGGTAAGGCCTGTCATAGCAGAAACTGCCACAGTAACGTGATTCCACCCATTCAATGTTGGCGTAATTGTTACTTCATGTTCTACATCATCTCCACCAGCAAAAGCTGAGTCAGCTCCGAAATCAACTAATTTTGTTCTGAAAGATGTAGAGTTTGGCGTCCATACGTCAAATTCAAACGTATCCATGGTGGTAATATCAAGTTGATTTGCAACCATTTCAATTCCTACAAAATCTAATCCAGTATATTTTTTTACATCGTTTCCAGCAACTTGGGTTTCGGTAAGTGTTGCGGCAGACCATGATGTTCTCCACGTATCAACAGGCACGTTGGTATATGCATTGCTAAACAATGAAATAACATTAGCTGCTGCTTTGGTTGGAGTTGGCGCAGCTACGGTTGGCTCAGCAACTACAGCATTTTTGCTAAACATCACATTATCTATGTATACAACAGATGATCCTGCTGGTGAACTTGCAAAAATCAGTTGCGCAATATTCGATTTAGTAACAAGACCAGTCATGCTAGCTATAGGCACTGCTACATGGTTCCAACCATTTAAAGTTGGGGTAATGATCGTTTCATGCTCTACATCATCACCACCTCCAAATGCACCATTTGCACCGAAGTCAACCACCTTAAATCTAAATGAAGTAGAATTTGGCGTCCATAAGTCAAACTCAAACATCTCCATTGAATCAATATCAAGTTGGTTGGCTACCATTTCAATACCAACAAAATCCAATCCTGAATATCTTTTAACATCGTCTGTTGCAACTTGAATATCGGTAAGAGTTCCTTGAGACCATGAGGTTCTCCAAGTGTCTACTGGCACGTTGGTATAAGCATTGCTGAACAATGAAATGACATCTGCAGCAGGTTTGGTTGGCGTTGTAGCTGCCGCAGTAGGTTCTGCTAGTGCACTGCCTGACGTGAATCGAATATTATCAAAATAACAAATATTATCTGCTCCTCTACCTGCTAAATTAAAATCAGGAAAAATTGCGATTTGAACAATATCTGTCATTTGAGGATTGCCAATGAGTGGAGCAAAGTTGAAAGTTAATTCTTCCCACTCATTAATTTTGGTATTGGCTACTTTAATTTCACCCGTAGAACCGTTGTCAGCTCGAATAAACTTGATTCCAACATCACTGATAGCGGGTTTGTAAACCATGATTTTGACAGTTGCATTTGAAGCCGATAATGTAAACGTACCAAGGTCCACGGTCTTTTGAGACTCACATCCTGCCCATGGCTGACCCGCTTGAAGTGCAGTAAATTTTGCAACTTTAGCAGAAGTGTTTGGAGCTACTGAACTCGGATTGTTCACAATTTCCACTGCCGGATTGGTAGCGTTCTCAAAAGTTGTCCATGTCCAAGTTGCACCATTACCTCCCGTTTCAAAATCAATTGGCGCGTTTTGAGAGAATCCTATACTTACAATAAGTAAGGATAACGTTAAAGTAATAATTTTTTTCATTTTAGTTTAATTAAAGATTGTTAATGCAATTAAAGCAAAAATACTTAAAGTAAAAAGTACTATAAGTAAATTTTATTTATATCGATTAGGATGCTTATTTTGCAGTATGAAAATACCCAGTTCATACTATATATCTGACTATAAACTACCACTTGAAGAATATTTCGTTTTTGGCTTATCGGTTGATTGCGTAGTATTTGGATACCATGAAGGAGAAATCAAGGTATTACTCGTACAACGTGATGCTGAGCCCTTCAAAGGCCATTGGGCTTTAATCGGTGATTTGGTAGAGCCAGATCAAAACTTGCGTGACGCAGCCAACAATGTATTGGAAAAACTTACTGGCCTCAAGAATATTTACATGAAGCAATTTTTCACCTTTGGAAGCGTGGATAGGCATCCTGTTGGAAGGGTTGTAACGGTTGGTTATTTTTCATTGGTTAACAGCATCGATTATCATCCCATTGCCTCATCATGGGCTAAATCAGCCGAATGGTTTAATATTAATGATTTACCTGAGCTGGCATTTGACCACCAAAATATTTTGTCAAAAGGGATTGAAACGCTTAAAAATGAGGTACGACATAAACCCACAGGATTTGAACTACTCCCAAGCAAGTTCACCCTTTTAGAACTCCAACAATTGTATGAAGCTCTTTTGGGGTATAAATTTGACAAATCTAATTTTAGGAAAAAAATTCTGGAGATGAATATTCTAAAACCACTAAATGAGGTAAAGGAAAAAGTATCACACCGACCCGCTAAACTATTCAAGTTTGACGAAAAAAGATACCGAGCGCTCGAAAAGGAAGGATTCTCTTTTGAACTATGAGTAGCTGTTTACGTATGAACAATTCCTACCTTTACTTTTGATTTAAATTTTGGGTTGTCCTCTTTGCTGAAAAACCAATTTAGGTGTTCTGTCTGTTTTAAAAACACCCCAATGCTTTTCAGGTTCCATCGGGTCAGCAGAGCCTTTCCATTTTTCGTCAAATGCTTCAAAAAAGAATGTCAGAATATTGTTTTGAATAGACCATGCCATTAAATCTTCGTAATATATTCTTTGATTCTCTTCATTTACATGCTCAGTATTGATGCCAACCCCATGCGAATTGGTTGCCCATCCCGCTTCAGTTATTACTACCGGAATATGGGGATACTGTTTAGCTACTACCTGATAGTTTGCGATTGTATAATCAACCGCCTCATGAATATGCTTGTACTCCCAAACCGGATAAGTATGTATTGAAATAAAATCGATATGAGGAACTAATGGTGCTAAATAATTTAACCAAGGCACATAGTTCTCACAAAAAGTAACAGGTTGCTTCACCTGCTGTTTAACGCGTTTAGCAAACTCAATCACACGATCCACCGGAACAAAATGATCTGTCCAATCCACACATGCTTCGTTGCCTAATGATACTGTGGAAATAATTTCAGGGTATACATTTGCCCAGTCTATTAACCGTTGAATTTTGATGTCATTGTTTTTTTTATTTTCAATCAATTGTTCCTCCTCATATACGCCACCACCCCAAGGACACCCATGATTGTTCATTTCTGCTACAATATAAGCTCCGAGCATCAGTTTAAAACTCAACTTTTCTTGCTCAATTACTTTTATCACAGTTAATGCATGCTCGTCACAATCGTACAAGCGCAAGTAGTTCCAATGTGGTTGTAAAAGCAACAAATCTTCCTTTATTTCTTCGTAAGATGGCGTGATGCCTCCGGGTTGTTGCCCATCTCTAAAACCCGAATAACAAATTGCCTTGGCATAAGGCAAATTAAATCGTTTAAAAAAATCGTTCATTAAAATTTCAATCGTTCATTTTTATCCCATAATCCCCAATAAGCACCAACGTCTCCTTCTGGACCCACTTTCCATGATTCATCAAAAGACGCAAAATAGAAACTTTCAATTCCGTTCAAGTGACACCAATTTTGACAATCAATAAAATACCGCATGGCATTTTCAGGAGTTGCAACGGATGCCTTAAATGCTCCACCTTCGCTAGGCCAACCAGTTTCTGTTATAATCACACGTTTGCCTTGGCCTGCATTTTTTGCAGACTCATACATGCTTCTCATGTGTTCAAAAGAATATTCGATAGGACATCCTTCCCAATAAGGATAACAATTGGTTAAAATAACATCACATATTTCTGTGATTCGTGGCCTATGTGAAAACTCATAATAGGCATCCACATAACCAACTGGAATATGTGGAATTGCATCTTTAACTCGTTGAATATAACTAAGCAATTGTTCTTCGGTTAACTCCTTTCGGTACATTACTTCATTGCCAACCGCTGCTACATCAACCAACCCTTCCTTTGCCATTGCAATGAGGGCTTCTATTTCTTGCTCATTTAATTCCAAATCATCCCCAAGCCAAGCACCCACAAGTGTTTTCATTCCATGTTTTTTGGCCATCCTCGCTACATGTTCATTGCCTTCGATACACGAAAAAGAACGTATCCATTTGGCATGCGGCTTGAGTATTCGAATGCGTCTTTCCACTTGCGCTTCTGTAATGATGGAACCTGGCTTTTGTCCATCTTCATAAATGCTAAAGCAAATGCCATGCATTCCCCTTTGGAGTGTTTGTTGCCACAACGCTCGTAAATCACTTGACGAAAGTTCGGCATACTGTATTGGAACATACGATTGATGCTGATGCCCATGAGTAAAATTGGCTTGCTGTTCGTTGGTAAAAAAATGACCTTCTCTATATGACATGACCTAACAATTATTTTTTAAACTTAAACTGTTCATTCTTATCCCACAATCCCCAAGAGGTTCCCACTTTGCCCTCTTGTACCACTTTCCAAGATTCGTCAAATGATGAAAAATGAAAAAGCTCAATATTGCCTTTTCTTGCCCATTCATGTGAATCGATAAAATAACGCATTGCATTTACCCTTGATGGAACGGCATTGTCCACAATCTCACCAAAACTTGGCCAGCCCGATTCTGTTACAATAACTTTCTTACCCTTACTAGCAGCTTGGGTTATTTCAAACATGTTTGAAAGATAAGAAACGGAATAATCAATAGATGCCCCTTCCCAAAAAGGATAAAAATTACATAAAAGTAAATCGCATGCATCAACCAAGTTAGGCCTGTCTAAAAACTGATAGTACGCATCTACATAACCTACTTTGATTGAACTCGGAATGGATTTTCGAACCCGTGTGATATAATCTATCAATTCCGCTTCGGTAATTTCGCCCCTATGCAGCACCTCATTTCCAACAGCTGCAATAGCCACCAATCCTCTGTTCGCAAGCTGAATCAATGAATTGATTTCACGTTCGTTTCGTTCTTTATCATTACTAATCCAGGCGCCCACCATTGTTTTAATACCTTTATTACTTGCAATTTCAGGCACCAATTCATTTCCTGCTGTACAAGAAAATGTTCTAATCCATTTGGTATGTGGTGCAATAATTTCTATCCTTCTTTGAATTTGTTCTGCTGATAAAATATCACTTTCCTTTTGCCCTTCAACGTAAGGGCTGAAACACAATCCATTCATCCCTAAATTAAATTGCGTTGAGAATAATGCTTCTATTTCCGCTTCACTTTTTTGGCTATAGTCGATTCCTATTATTTGATTCAAGTTATTGTTGTGCAGTAATGAACTTAATTTACCTGATAAATAGCCAGAAGATTGTATCTTCATAGGTGACTTTCTTTTATCAAGTATACTTCTTACCTCCTTTGCTTTGGCTTCATCAATATCATAATCTTTCATTGCCCATAATGCTGTTAAGGTTCCCAATATGGGGATTCCAACAAAGAAAATCCGCAACCAGAACATTGTTTCATCTGTTTGTGTAGGCGCATTGGATTGAAAGCTTACCAACGAAAGAATTAACCCGCTTATTAAGCCAGCTACTGCTGTACCAAATTTTACCATCCACCAATAAATAGCCCCCAAGCTTCCTTCCCTTCTTTTACCCGAATTTAACTCATCAATATCGATTACATCTGATGTCATCGACATCATTAATGTAAACAGACTTCCAATACCAAAAGAAAAGAATGGGAGTGCGAATAGAAATAGGTAAGGTTTACCCGGAACAAATAGCAAAAAGAGTAAAATATAACCCACTATTGAAATACCCTGCGAAAGTAAAAATGCCTTCTTTTTTCCCATTGCTTTAGACATTCGCGCTACAATGGGTATTACCAGTACTGTTGTGATAATAGCACCTATGCTCCCAAACAATGTTGGCCATAATCCAAAACCCTCTTCATTTCCTTTAAACAAATAATATTTGATAATAAAGTAAGAGAAGCCCGCAGTTGTTTGAAAAGCATTAAAAATTAAAAACGTTGCAATGCAAATTTTCCTGAACGGTTCAATTTCAACCGATGCCTTTAATCCTTCTTTGATCTCACCAAAGCTGTTTAAGATTCCTTTTAAATCAATCGGACTGTAATTTTCATTAACCGTAGACTTGCTCGGTATAAAAAATGCTGGAATAGCAGCCAAAATAGCACAACCAATGGCAACATACACAGCTAACGTTCTAACGGCAACTTCACTCGATGGAAACAGTGTTTGATCTCCCATAATTACCCAAAACCATGGTGCAATTACCCACGCTAACTGACCAATGAGTTGAGAGGTAGCCATAATATTTGTTCGCTCATGAAAATCATCACTCATTTCATAACCCATGGCTACATAAGGAATACTAAATATGGTGAGTCCCGAATAAAAGATTAATGAAATTCCTAAAAAGTAAATAAAATTATACGTTACACCATCTTCAACATAGAGTTGCCACATCAATGCAAACGAAATTCCCAAGATAATCGCTCCGATTAACACGTATTGTCTTCTTCTGCCCCATTTTGACTTGGTGTTATCGCTAACGTAGCCCATCACAAGATCAAACAATGCATCATAAAACTTTGGAATGAAATAGGTTAAGCCAAGCAGTAACCCACTAAACCCGAGTTTTTCTACCAGTACAACAGTAAAAATTCCCAACGCAGCAGGAAACATTTGATTGGCTAACATTCCGAGTCCAAATGCAACCTTTTGCCCCATTGGAACTTTGTGTGATAACGCTTGACTGGCCATATTCATTTATTTAATGTTTTAGAATAATTGTTTGCAAAGCCTTTGAATCAATTGCAATACGTTTAACCTCATTATTGATATTGATTGAAACAGCAAATCGTTCACTTGTTGGGTTGAACAACGCTATCACAATGCTTCCATCTGGATTCTGTACGGCTGTTGCCATTACCTCCTCATGGTTAATATCACACCCAATTCTTACAGCTCCCGGACGCATGAACTTGCTAAAATGTGCCATTACATAATACAGGGGCGTGTAGTAAACTTCGTCCTTTTCTGTATCAACAATTACTGGAGCAACACACCAGTTTTTAAACCAGTTTGGCCCTCCTTGCCTATCTAATACCATATTCCAATCAATCCAACCATGCACATAATTGTTTAAACACCCAATAATATCCGTTGCGTATCGGTTAACTGGAGCATACTTGGGATGCAAATGTTTGTCTTGTTCACTTGCCCAATCCCAACCCCAATCTGTTGCTTCCTTTTTCCAATACCAAGCATCATCGTTCCATTTTGGAACTTCAGAATCGATGCACCCTTCCGTTTCAATGAGGTACTTGTTAGGTGCTTTTGTATGCGCATATTGCAATGCTTCTGGAAAATAATCGTAGGTACTTTCATACCAATGTATGGCGGTTCCTGCAAAATATGTTGACGACTTTTCATCTCTGTACATTTCATCAACCCACTCCTTTAAACCTGCTCTGTTTTGATCATAACCCAAAATATGAACATTACCCCACCCATCGTTTGCTAGTTTTGGACCTAAATGGTTTTGAACAAAATCAGTCATTTCCTTAGGAGAAAACAAGGTGCTTTCCCAATTATTTCCATTCCCGTGGGGTTCATTTATTACGGTAACACCCCAAATATTGATGCCTTCTTTTTGGTATGCAGTTAAGTATTTTGAAAAATACAATGCAAATGCATCATTGTACTGCGGTAATAATTTACCTCCAACAAAACTTTTGTTGTCTTTCATCCACGGTGGAGCAGTCCATGGTGACGAGATGATTTTAAAGCCTTCCTTCGAAATCTTTTGTGCATCGTTAATCATTGGAATCAAATCTTGCAGATCTTCTGCAATAGAAAAGTGGGTAAGTTCCAAATCATTTTCAGCTTTAGCATAGGTATAATTGTCCAGCGAAAAATCACATGAAGCGATATGTGTTCGGGTTAAAGAATACCTTGCGCCCTCATCGCTAAAATAAGCTTCTAATACTTTTCTTCGGTTTTCAACGCTTAACTTGTTAAGCACGTAGGCAGAAGCTTCGGTAAAAGATCCTCCAAATCCAACAATTTTTTGAAATTGCTCATCCGGGTTAATTTGAATGATTAATGATTTGTCAGCAGGATTAAAATCTTGGATTAAGGTTAATGCATTTCCCCTTTCGGAGGTTTCATATACATCCATCGTCATTTTTTTTGCATCATTACATTGAACACAAACAGCACATATCATCCCAATGATAATAGTATTTAAAGAATGTAAATGCCGTTTAGTCTTCATCATCATTTATCTTTTAAGAGGGAGTTCAACATTTTTTAATAACTCTACTTCATTGCCGTCATGCGTCTTTACAACGGGATTTCCATCTCTTGTTAAGTTGTTAAAAACACCTTGGTCCACTTTTCCCCATAACGCATATTTGGCTTTACCCTTAAGGGTAAATAAACCAAAATGATTTTCGGAGCCCCGCGGATTACGGGCATCTTTCCATTGCTCATCAAATGCTTCAAAATAAAAGCAAGTAATTTTTTCTTTATTGGTCCATGCCCTCATTAATTGGTAATACCTTGCTGATTTAAACTCATCACACGCTTTTGATCCTTCATTACCATAAAAGCCATCGGATTGGGTTGCCCAACCTGTTTCGCCAATATGAATGGGCTTGTTGATTCCAATTGACTTCATGTAATTTTTTACATTTAAATACTGGCTTTTAGCATAATTGAGTGAACGCACCATTAAGCTGTCTATCTGTACTTCTTTTGATAAACTTTCTTCATTGCTATCCACGTACCAAAACGATGGATTATAGTGTGTATCGTGCATTGGGTACGTATGTATCGAAACGTAATCAACTGCTTGGTATAATTTGGTTAAATCTTCTACATGGTATGATGAATCACCTCCCCCCCAAGATGCAAAATTATCAGAAGATGTGATCCAAATGTCTTTTGGTAACCCATTCGCTTTTTTGAGTTTCTGTAAATAATTTACCCATTTTAATATAAATGCAGGTGTCACGTAATAGCTAGTTGCCCACTTTACCATGGCTTCATTACCTACCGAAATTATTATAACAATATGGGGATACTGATTTGCCAATTCAACTGCTCTGCGAATTTCTGCAGCATTCGCTTGTTCATTCTCTCGTTGATGATTTGGTTGGTTTTGGGTCCAAGCATTTTCACAATCAATCCATGCTCCCAGCATAACATACATTTCAAAACCCGGTTTTAACTGCTGCAATTGGGTAATCGCTTTTAATACATTACGCACTTCATCAAACTGTGTATTGTATGTACGAATGAGTTTAATGCCCATTGCATTCAAAATCATGAGGTCTTCCCTAATTTGCTCAATGCTTGGTTGAGAGTCGCGCGTGATTGTACGATAACCTCCATAACAAATGGCCAAATAATTTGAGTCACCCAAAATTTCAGAAGCTGTTTTAGACTGAGTAGGTGAATGCGGGTTTGTGTTCGGCCCACAACAAGTTAGCACAACCAAGAAGAATAGAATCAAATGATATGGTAAGCCGACCTTTTGCATGGTGTTACTTCAACATTGATTGGTTTACGTATACAGTAATTTTAACAACGTCTCCTGTTCGGTTAAAAATTTGCATACTCACTTTAACGTCTAACTCAAAAGCAGGTTGCTTGATGATTGTACCATCTTGTTTTTCAATTTCCATATAATGCTCATTGGCTAAACGGTATACGATTGGTACTTGGCAAAATGTAAAACAGAGTGACCCAATTGGAGGTTCGAATATTTTGTGTTCTTTATGAATCGTAACATAACGGAATACGCGATCGCTTGTTGTAAACTCATCTTTACGTAATAAGCATGGGTTAAAATGCAAACGTCCATCCAGTACAAAAACACCCAACTCACCAAACCTACTTAAAATATCTTCTTTCACTTGGCCAGTCATGCCCGGTTGTTGCGCACCTTTGTTGCTTGGTGTATGTGAATAAGGGTCTGTAGGAAATGCTCCGTACAATTCAGGCGATTTATGTACTCCAACTCCCGCATTGATTTCATAATAATGCTCCAATAGTCTACCGATTACTTCTGCAGATTCGTTAGCTTCGATAGCATGTAAACAAACCTCCTGAACGGCCAGCTGTAGTTTGGAAACCATATGCCAATAAATAGACCCAAGACCTTCGTATCCATAAAAAGTTCCCGAGCGACCTGTAAATGATTTATGATCAAAAACCATTTCAAATGCATCCAAAAGATGCTGTTTTTCTTCTTTGCCTATTATTCCATATTGCGCTTGGTCTAACCCATTTAATGCTGCACTTAGGTCAGCAGCATTTTTGAAATTTCCACTAAAGTGGTAATCGCCCAATACGTCTTTTTCCACAATTGACTTATCACGGGCGTCAAGCATTTTTTGGATGAGTGTAGACTGCTTGATTATGGATTGTGGAATTTTATTTTTCTCTAAAAACTTCGGGAGCTGTTTGTTCGGATAAAGCAAATAACTGTATTGATCCTCTCGGAAAAGTGCACTTTGTTTCATACTATCCAGCAACTTGAGTGCCTCTTTGGGTGCCAGATAACCAGAGCTCAGCACTGCAACTTGCCCTTCCAACATTTCACTTAAATGGGTAATGCGAATTTGGTTATTGTGCTCAATACTCATCAAATTGTACGCGTGGTACATGTGATCGTTACGCTTGTTGGTGTGAATGGTATGCTCAATAAATGCCAGGCTTGACTTGATAAATGCCTTCAGCCTACGATAGGAGATGGTTCTTTTTTCGCCCCAAAAAGTTTGCTTATAAATATGTTCCCTGTAATCACTACCTGCTTGCCCAAGGCGGTCAACAATTTCTTTTCGTTGAGAGTTATTCACTTCCCCTTTTAACAAAAATGCATATTCATCAAAAATGGCATGTATCTTTTTAAAGAAGATGATTAACTCATTTGACAACGGAATACGTTCGTCATCGTTTTGGTTGATGAGTTTATCAAAAAACACCATAAACCTTCTAAGGTAATAGAGTGTTACCATCGAAACGCCATTTCCAACAAGGGCATTGTTAGCGTCATTCCATTCAGGTCTTTGTGTATTCATCCAAATACCACCACCCGGAATAAAATTAGAAAGTTTAGATAAGACCGTTGCCAATATCTTTTCGATGAAATTAACGGTATAAATTTCATTGTTTTGCGCTGTGAGTAAGGCAGCATCTGAGCCAATAGCTTCACGCTTTTTGCGAATTTCTCTATCCAGCTTTTCGTCAAACTCGATTGTATCTTTTGCGTTATGTACAATTTGGCTGTATGTTTTAATTTTGTATGGAACATTGGCATACACAAAAAGGTCTTTGTGAAATTGGCTTTGCAATTGACCAGGATAATACCTTTCATTAATCTCCAATAATTTGAGCAGGTAAATAATTTGGTGATCGCCCCAGTAACCAATATACGACCATGGATTGTCTGGCTCTACCGTTTCCCAATCAAATCCGCCTTTGGTTAAACGATAGGGATTGTATCCTTCAAAAGTTGATGCATTTAAAAACTTATGAATCATGCTTTGGGTAAAAGCTGGGTATGAAATGGCAAGCGCTTCCCAATTTTGAAAAATATCTCTCCAGTTTCCTTCGTAATCTAAAATTTTAGAATGGTCGACTGCACTTCGTGTATTGATAGAAAACTTATTCCATGGCCTACTTGGATCACCATGCCTGCGGCTAAATTTGAGTGGCATGTACTCGATGCAGAGCCTTTTGAAGTGACTATCATTGACTTTGCTGTAAATATCAGACAACTCAAAAACAGTTAAGGTATCGTTCAAACCGGCTAACAATGCTTGGTGCTTTTGGTATACTTTTCTGTTTGAAGCAGCGATGAATTTAATTAAATCTCCTTTTTCAATTTGATAATTAAAGTCAAAAATCCCACCGCGCATAATATTGAAAAGGGTATTGGAAAAATGACGTGTGTCTCGGTATACATCAGCTGATAATTGAATTCCATCAGATGATGCATTTAGTTCCATTAGCCTTTGAGAACCTAGTTGAATATCAGCTTCAATTTGATTGGCTAGTTGCTTATTGCTTTTGATTTCCTGAATAAGTGCAACAATATTTGCCTGACTCTGGTTTACATCTGCTACAATCACCCATTTTTGTTGGCCTCCGGGAGCAAGTGCAATTTCCTTGTTTACAAAATATGCTCCGCGTTCGGCTTTAACATCCTCTTCTTGGGTAATCGGTTGCTTTTTTCGAAACGCATCAAGTTGCAAAGAAGAAAGTAAATAAGCAGGATTATCCAATCCCATACTCCAAGCAATATTAGCCATTAGTGCTTCACTTGGTTCCGCTTTGTCTACTATAATGGCGCTGAGTGCAAAAATTCCCAAACCCGAGTCAGCGTCTAATTCATTGCGTTTATATGCATCAACTAAAATACTTGTTGAGTTTTGCAAATCGCTACTTACACCATCGGGCATGATGTTTTGGATACCATCAAGAATATTAACTTGGAGGGTAGTATTGCCTTTATTTTCTAAAGACGATTTACGAACAAACCCATAAATATTACTTGAATTCCACTCATACCTGAAAGTGAGCGCAAAATTGTGATTGATTTCTTCGAAGATGATTTTATTGCCAATCGCACTTTTGTAAAGATTTCTGGTGATATTGTATGCACCTTGGTTGCGTTCCGAAAATGGCTCCCAAACCTGTACTTCACCATTTTGGATAATTTGAAAAATGGATTTGGAACCCGTAACATCAAAAGATTCTGTAATCTTATCTGCCGTATAATATGGAAAAAGTGCATACTCTGCACTTTTACGACCAGCCGAAATACCGCCATTGCTTGATATGAACATCCAATGATGAGAATCACTAACAATGCTCATAAAAAATGGACGAATCTGATCATGGTTTGTTATGCAAAAGAAGTTTTCTCCTTCAATTTTGAGTCGCTTAATTTCTACTAACGATTCTTGTTTCACTTGTTTTTGAGCTGACATGAATGGGTACTTAATTTACCTTATTATTTTTTGAGAGTTAATTTTTGTAGCGTAATTATTTATGCAAATGGGTACTTGTTTTTTCATGATTACGCTTTACGCATCATTATTTAAACTTGTATACCCTAACATAATCAATAGACATGGTACCTGGAAATGGGGTATTGTCATTGGGTGGGCCTCCAAAATTTCCACCAACTGCAACATTGAGAATCATAAAAAATGGTTGGTTAAATACCCATTCACCTTTAACTTCTGAAGGAGTGATTCTTCTATACAAATAACCATTTACAAAAAAGTCAATTTGACTTTCGTTCCATTCCACAGCATAAACATAAAAATCAGTATCGAATCGGCTGTTTTGAAGTGCATAAGGTGTAGAGATAGCTTCACCACCTGAGTATCCAGGTCCGTGAATTGTACCATATGTAATATTGGAAAACTTCCCTTTTTGCTCCATGATATCAATTTCACCGCACTGAGGCCAGCTCACACTGGTAATATTGTTTCCCAACATCCAAAACGCAGGCCACATACCCGCTCCGGTTGGTGTTTTAATGCGCGCTTCTATTTTACCATATTGTTGGGTAAATATTCCCTGTGTTTTTATTCGTGCAGAGGTATAACCCGAACCTGTTTTTCTTGCCGTGATTAGTAAATTACCTTTACCATCTAAGGATACATTCTGAGCATTGTTCGTGTACGTTTGAAGTTCATTGTTTCCCCAGCCGTTTTGGCCTGTACCCAAATCATAGGTCCATTTTTCAGCATTAGGTGCAATTCCAGAGTCACCTTCAAACTCATCACTCCAAACCAATTCGAAATTTCGTTTAGGTAAGGTTTGTACCGGCTCAACCTCGCAACTTACAAACACGGTAACTGCGATTGCCATCAATGTTATTTTATTTATATGCTTCATACATTCAATTTTTAATCACTAATACACCTGCTTTTTACTTGTAGAAATAAATATTGTCGAGAATAAAATTAGGCCCGCCTGTTATAATAATTGCGCCAATATTGCCCTTCTGATTTAAGATTGCTCCATTGAGCGGTATATCAAAAGATTTCCAAACTCCAGTTTGAAATCCAGACAATGTTGTTCGTAAATCTTTATCATCACCTTGCGGATTACCTGTATTTACATCTGTTTCAATAATTCCGTTTGCACCAATATCTCTTATTTGGATACCAATACTTGCTGCAGCATTTTCTACGTATGCGTCAATATGCAAAAATCCAAGCGTTGAGGCATCAATTGGATTTTCTGTGAACATGATTCCTGTATAATTATTGGTACTGTATTGCAGCACATTTCCAGTACTTGTGGTCAGTACTTCGGTTACCGTAGTAGAACCTCCGAACCCAGGAGTAAAATTGCTTTCGGTAGCATTCACATAGGCATCGCTAAAAATTGATTTCACGTCAACTTGCGGTCTGGTAGGCACTGGCGCACCTGGCAAATCTCCTTTCGACTCAATAATAAGCTTACCTCTTGCAGGTACACCTTTTACAGTTGCGGTAACCTCAGCTGTTCCTTGAGCTACTACAGTTACAACACCCTTTTCATTCACTTTTACTACGGCCGTATCCGAGCTATTAAATTGATAGTACGCTGCTGATGAAATTACTTTTACATCTTGCCCATTAACCAAATTAAATACATGGTTTAAACCTGACACATTGATAGATGAACCAATAAAGGATTTAACCGTGGTGGTTTGTCCATCCAAAATGCGTGATGATGGATTTCCAACAGTTCCTAATTTTTCAAACTTGATTTCATCAAACCAAAGGGTATAACCTAAGCCACCTGTGGTTTGTGTGCCAGCAGCAAACCAAAAAACGCCTCTTTCATTTACAAGTATTGATGGATCCGGAATCGGAACAATCACCTTTGTCCAGTTGGTTCCAACATTGATGTTTTGAATGGCAACTTGGTTTTTATCGCCAAGGTAATCGATTCCATAACCAACATTACCCAATTCAGTTCCTGTTGATGCCTTCACATAAAAGGTGAGTGCATCATATCCTGTTAGATTCCTGCCAACGCCATCCACTCTGAAGATTGCCCCTGCGTAAGCACCTGTTGGATCCGAATCATTGGGTACATCTATTCGAATGGATGCATTGCTTTGGTATCCTTCTTTCTCATCTACAGAAAAAACATCCGGTTTTGCATCAGCAAATGGGAAATAGAAATTGCTACCCAAACCAATAAAGTTATCGGTAAATACTTCAGCAGTTCGAGGGAAAGAGGGCAATACTGCGTCTTCCGACAATTTACGTTCGCAGCCTAATTGAATCATTACAACAGCAGTTATCAAACTGAACAACGTTGCACTTTTGCCTTGAATATTCATTTTCGTTTTCATATATCAGGATTGAACTTGATTAGTTGTTAATATTAATTTGTACATAGGTTCGTATTTCCCATTCATTGCCATTCGGAAAACCAATTGCTCTTGGATCAGCAACAAACTGACCGAGTGGATTCAGTGAAGTTGTGGGTGCATACCTATTTGAATATTGATCCAATGTGCGGTATGTGGTGCGAATACCAAGTTTGGTTCCCGGCATCATAAACCAATCGGGCTTGCTTACCTCTATTGATAAATCGCCAATAAGTTGAAGCGGAAAGGTTTGGTTAAAATCGCGGTGGTAATCAAAAGGCCCCCAATCATCAATTCGTGCAATGGTAATAAGTTTCAACTTTTTGTAAATAGTGCGTACATCAATCCCATATCGTTGAATGGTTCTGGTATCACTTCCATTTGCTTGTCCATTTCCACAATACATATTTCCAATCACACCAAAATGTGGTCTCAACTTGGAAACCATTCTCACATTTACTTCCCATAAATCTTGGGCAGGTGCTGAACCTGGGAAAACGAAAGTGGTACGACCGTTTCCTAAGATACCAATTGCCGCATCTTGCACTGTTGGTAAATGCCTAAATACAAAACCTGTGCTCATTGCAAATTTGGCATCTTCCATTCGGTCATTGTCCCACTCATACATCCATGTTGCAGGAGTTGGATCAAAAGTAAGTAAGAGTTCTCCTGCCATTGTTTCCCTGTTTCCTCTTACCGAAAAAGGATCATCTAAGATATTGCGTGGGCGAGCAGGAGCAGCAAATTCAGGACCTATCGGACCTACGAGTGGTTTTTGATACAAGAAGTTTGGTGCAACTTGAAACTTCCCAATATTATAGGTAAAGCCAGTAAGTGCATTGTACATGTTACCACTTCCAATATCTTTAAGCACCCATCCTGTAAACGTTTTGGTTTGATCAACTCCGCCATTGGCAACCAAACCCATATACGATGCAAGGCCATACCACCTGATTGCGCCAAATGAATATGTGAACTTTACTTTTCCACCAAAATTATCTGTAGTTTTTATTTTATCCTCGTAAACAATGCCATCTTCCTCCATCTGAAAAGCCCTTCCGTTCAATGGTTGTCCACCCCAAATACCACCAACATCAAATGTGAAACTTTCCATTTTTTTACCAATCACAAAAGTTAGCCTTCTGGTTTTGGGAACGGGCACTGCAAATGAACTTTGAAGATTGGTTCGTTGTACCACATCTTCGTGGAAGATACCTGTAAGGTCTAAGCCCGCTACTTTCTTGCTATACTTAATTAAGAATGCGGGGTTGGCTCCCCACCACAATTCAGGTCCAAATGCAACTTTCAATCCTTGAAACTTTCTCTTGCCTTCTATTTCGGCTCCAAAAGGTGCTATACCGTTGTAAATATCAATATTGGCTCCATAGTTTGCTTCTGGGTACAATCCAAAAAAATCGCCTTCATAACCCCAATGGTAATGTCCTGTGCGGTAAAAACCTTTCACTTTAAAGTCTCTTCCATCCCAAGTATAATCAGCTTTATACAACTGAATTCTATTATTATCTGAAATTTGCACCGGACCGTTAGGGGTAGATACCGTTACTGGGCGTCCCCTGTTTTCATAAAAAATTTCATCAATAGGTTTAGTGGCAACATTTCCTAAGATGTTAAACTGCACGTTCGCTCTTACATTGGGTGCAGGCCGGGCAGTTACACCAATATTAAACGATTCCATATGGTCAAAACCGAGTGCATTGGGATACGTTGTTGGTGTTGATGAACTTGCAGTTGCTGGCGTAGAAATGAGGCTTCCTCCTGTTTGATAAGTATTAAAATTGGCTTGTAAATTACTTAAATACAATTTGCCCTTTTCTTTCGACTCAAGTGCTGCTTTATCACCTCTTGCTCTTAGTGAAACATCTGCAATGGAAATTGCATTGAGGGTTGTTGTCACAGATTCTTGACTTGAAGCGTATGGATTGATTTGGTGCACCCGCTGCAACGCATAATAAGCAGCTCTTGGATAAAGTTCATAAATACCACGCTCATTTGTTTGTCCTTTTGCACAAATCCCAAACCACTCTTCGTTCATGTTGTTTTCGCCATTTACAAAATCATTGCTGTATCCTCCATTCGACCATGAGGCGGTAACATCGTGCTCTTCCAAATTCAAGGTTTGCCCTGTTTTCCACCAGCCATCACTAAATTGAAAAGTAAAACCTCCCAAACTATTGTTGTTTTTACCCATTCCATCAGCATTGTTGTATATCTCTTGCCAATTACTTACCAAAACCTTTGCTTGGTATTCTTGATCTTCTTTGTTGGCTCTCGTATTGTATGCATCCGAACCAAATTCGGTGAGCAATACAGGCATGTTTAATTCTGTTTTCACACGTTCATACAAATCAGTGAACGTCATTCCACGATAACAATTGATGCCTAGGATATCAACATCTTTGCACTCTTTCGCAATAATTTCGGCAAATAACAAATCGCCATTGCAAATTGCTATCGGGTGGTTTTTATCCAACTCCTTTGATTCTTTTGCGGCAGTATTAAACAGCCTGTACAAATGGTATGCATCTTTGGTGGAGTTCCGATCGGCAAATGGAATATTTTCTGTTTCAGCTCCTCTCCAAAAAAGTCCGTAGTTGTTTTCATTACCCAATAAGAAAAGCAAAATGCCGGGTGTTTCTTTGTACTCCAAAATCATTTCTTTGGTTTCTTTGAGTACAATTTCTTGCACTAATGGATTAGAATAATCTGTATTGGGTTCCCATTTGCCATTAATGGTTAATCCATACCTACCAAACGAATAATTTAGCATGGTGTAAATACCATACTTCTCATAAATATACTTCACCCATCTTGCAGGAACACCTGTGTACTGGCGAATTGCATTTACGCCCATGTTTTTGAGTAGAGGCATTTCATAATCCAACGCAGCCATAATTACATCATCTGATTGTTTCCATAAACTGTAATTGTAATTGGTACCTATCGGAAAATAATCCCAGTTCATTCCGTTCACAAAGGTTGGCTTGCCATTAACAGTGAGTTTAAATCCGTTACCTGATTGAACAACTTGTACTTTTTCATTTTGAGCAAATGCGAAAAGAGGAGCAACTACCAACAAGCAATGAAGCAGTAATTGGCGTATGTGGTTTTGATTGTTTCTTAGCATAGACTTTGTTTTGTAAAGATGGTGTTGGCTTAATTTACTGGATTGAAATGGTTGTGACAGTGTTGATTTGTGAATCAAACATTGGCCTATTATTTAATTATGGTTAAATTTACTATAACTAAGATAAGAAAGAAAACTTCAATGCAATGAAGTTTTTTGATTTTGTAAAAAAAATGACCGCAAACGGGTAGCCGCAATACAACAGCATTCCGCATTAAGATTGTTTAAACACTCGCAAACACTTGCGTGAGCTGGAAAAGAAAATGGATTACCTAGACTGTTTAACGGTATTTAAACAGCAACCTGACTTGGACAAACAATATACTCACCTTGCATAATAGGCACAAGGTTCATGGTATTGTGTTGGAGGCAAAAATGCACATCATCTTCATGGTGGTGCAATAATTGGAAACGTTTTGCGTGCGATGATTTGCGCACTATGTTTTCGAGTTGCGGAGATGATGTTTGGTATAACAACTGAGCTGATAATGCCGAATCACAATCCATTTTGAAATGGTTTGAAACCGCTTCAACAAGTGCACCAGCAAAAAGAGTGTCCTCTAAATTGAATTTGTCCTTCCATCCTGCGCACACCAATACAACAGATTGCTTGTGTTTAATTAGCCAATTTGCAACTGCCGTCAAATTTAAAAACGAACCGATTACAATAGTTGAAGCACCTTGTTCTTTTGCTGCTTTAATAGCTTTGGTTCCATTGGTAGTGGTAAATGCAATGCTCCTGTCTTTTAACAAAGGATTTTGAAATTCAAACGGAGAATTACCCAAGTCAAAACCTTGCACCTTTACTGCATTGCGCTCCGCTGCACATAAAAAATCAAACTCTTTAAATAATTTGCATTCTTCTGGCGTGGCAACTGGTAGTATTTTTTCGACTCCAGTTTGAAAAGCGACACACATCGAGGATGTGGCGCGTAAAATATCAATGATTACAACAACTTTACCTTCTACATCATACAAAGGCAATAATGCGGGGGTGAGAACAACCTCAATTTTTTCCATTGTAAACAATCACCAAACCATCCTTGCTTTTTTTGTAGGCTCGTTGTTGCAATTGTTTTAACAAGTGGGTACGATCTTCTTCAACCCTTTCGAAAATATAATTGGTAACCACAACGATTCTATTGTTTGGATAGCGCCAATATACTGAAGTATCGTAAGAGTTGTAGCGTACTGTGGTAAATTGTTCAATTTTAATGGGGTCGCCCAACAGTTTCTTTACCTGAACGGCCGACATTCCCGGCTTTAGCTGCTCCCAGTTTTTTTCGTTTCCAATCGCTTCTTGAGCCTTAACTTGGCTTATTCCAAAACCCAATATGGCGAGCAATGTGATGAATGGCGTTTTCATATGACTAGTTGCATTATTTCAGTTCGAATATAATGCAATTGACTAAAAAAGCAAGTTATCCACAATTAATTTGTGTTTATTTCACCATTTGGTAACCTAAACTGTTTGCATCCAAATGGGTATGCAAGCAATTTAGCATTAGTAACAATTTAATAATAAGTACCTTAAGAGAAGACGCAATCCTATAAAAATGGAATCTTAACCACTTTGGCTTTGATTTTTTTATCCCGAATTTCAATCCAAATTTCGGTATCTGGTTTTGTGAAGTTTGATGCAACATAACCCATTCCTATGGCTTTTTGCAACGAAGGCGATTGGGTTCCAGATGTTACTTCACCTATTGTATTGCCTTCAGCATCTTTAATAAGGTGGTGTTGCCTTGGAATACCACCGCGCTCCGACATTTCAAAACCAACCAGCTTTTTTGCAACACCATTTTCTTTAAGGTTTTTATGGTATTCTGAATTGGTAAATGGTTTGGTGAATTTGGTAATCCAGCCTAAACCAGCTTCGATAGGCGATGTTGTATCGTTGATATCATTTCCATACAAGCAAAATCCTTTTTCCAACCTCAGTGTATCACGGGCACCAAGTCCACAAGGCATGATTTCAAATTCTTTTCCTGCTTCAAAAATGGCATCCCAAAGTTGTTTAGCATCTTTGTTTTCACAATACAATTCAAATCCTCCAGCACCCGTGTATCCGGTATTGGAAATCCATACTTCGTCAATACCAGCAATGGAACCAATCTTAAAAGTATAATATTCCATCGAAGCCAAATCAACCGTTGTTAATTTTTGCAACGCATGAATGGCTTTGGGGCCTTGAACAGCTAGTAATGAAATGGCCGAACTGTAGTTTTGCAACTCAGCACCAAATGTATTTTTGCTGTTAATCCAAGCCCAATCTTTATCGATATTACCTGCATTTACCACCAACAAATACTCCAAATTTGGCCTGATGCAATAAACCAATAAATCATCTACTATGCCGCCTTCATCGTTGGTCATGCAACTGTATTGCACTTTACCTTCAGTTAGTTTAGCCGCATCATTGGTTGTAATGGCTTGGATTAGTGGAAGTGCGCCTTCGCCTGTTACCGCAAACTCACCCATATGACTTACATCAAATACACCTACACTGTTTCGCACGGCTAAATGCTCTTGAATAAGATTATTGTACAATACAGGCATATTGTATCCTGCAAATTCAATCATTTTTGCGCCTAGCGACACATGCAAATCATTTAATGCTACGTATTTCATTGGTATTATTTTAGGGAGCGAAAATAGGTATATATGCGAAATGTACAACTTGCATGCATTGCATACTTATTGCACCAAGAGCTTAATTGTATACGGTTTTGTTTGGGTTTCATACCTAACATAATAAATGCCCGATGCCAATCCGTCCAATTTAAGCAGTTGCATAGGAGCATACGTTCCATTTAATACCACTTGACCCGAACCATTAAACACCTGAATCGAAATTGGATTGGTTAAATCACCTTGCAATTGCCACTCATTTTTGGTGTACGTAGGCACTAACGAAACCCCTCCGGTTGTGGCCATTAAATCTGGTCCAATGAAAATGGCTTTTGAGTACGAAACCGTTCCATTAAAATCCATTTGTTTAATACGGTATTGCATTGCTGTAGGTAAAGCATTATTATCTATAAACTGATACGATTGCATCACACGGGTATTTCCTTTGCCTTTTACAAAACCCAAAGGGTTAAAAAGTTGCGTTGCCTGATCCAACCGCTGTACTTCAAAACCTGCGTTGTCTGATTCAGTTAAGGTGCGCCATGAAATTTGAGTAGTATTTACATTAATACGTTTACCCGAAACAGCTCCCCAATTAACTGGCAATGCACTATTGCTTGGTCCTTGCAATTCAAAATCATCAATAGCCATTCCCACTCCTGGTACGCTTACATCCGATTTAAAAACAATACGAAAACAAACTTCATTGTTCCCTTGAAACAACGTAGTAGCAAACGACTTTAAACTGTAACTGCTATTGAGCGCATTAAAAAATGCCTGATTTTGTGGAAAGGGTCTGCCTGTACCTGTATTAGCATAATCGTACCAATTAGTAGCAGTTGTTGTACCCAGTGGAGTCCACGTATCGCCACCATTTAACGAATACTCTACTCGGAAACCATCGTATCCAATCTCGAACGAGTTTTTAAGGTAGAACCGAACCGTGTACGTTCCACTTGCAGTGCAGTTAAACGAAGGCGTGTACAAATACGCAACAGAATTATCGAGGTATTGTGAACTGGTTAATCCAGTAACCCACGCATTGCTTCCGCTCCAAACTCCATTCTTTGAAGTAATAGTCGAGTTGCCTCTTTCAAAGCCGGTTCCTGCTTCGGTTATTGCTATAAAATCACTTGTATTGGTTTCAAAATTACCTCCGTTTGCAGCAGTATAAGGCACACCGCGGTATGGCATTACCGTTACTTGTTGTGTTGCTATTGAAGCGCCACCATTAACGGTTAAGGTTACGGTATAGGTACCTCCTTGTGTATAGGTTTTTGTTGGGTTTTGCAATGTGCTTGTGGTACCATCACCAAAGTTCCATGCAAAACTTGTGGCGTTAATGGAACCGTTTGTAAATTGAATAGGCTTATTCGGATATGCCAATGTTTTGTCAGATGTAAAAGCAGCAGTAGGTGCCGATAAAGAGGTAGAAGAATACAATCCTCTTCCATGTGTTGCAACAATCATTGTTTTGTCAGAAGCACGAACCTTAATCATGTCGCATCTCACATTTGCCAATCCAGTATTAGAAGGTTGCCAATCGGTGCTTGCGCCATTTAATGAATCGGTACTCCATACGCCCAACTCCGTGGCAATAATAGCTTGGTTGCGGTTGTTTGGGTTAAACACAATCCACCTCACCGGCATATCCGGTAAGTTTCCTTCAACTGAGGTCCATGTGCTTCCTCCATTGCGTGTGAGCCAAATACTCGACACCCCGTAATTTGAAAATGAAACCAACAAATTGCTGTCGTTTCCGGTCCACACATCAATGCATGAAATATAACCTGTTGGCATGCCTGCACCACTGTTAATATGGGTTGCAATTGGAGTGGCATGTGCACTATCAACCCTCACTACTCTTCCTGCTCCAGTACCTAAAAATATCCTACGGCTTGTGTTAGGCGAAACTTTGATTGCACTCACTGTTCCGTTTAATGCCGTTACACTAACCGAAGAAATAGTTGATGAGGTATTGGCATTCAGTATACGGCAATATTGATTACTCCCCCTTGCAGCATAAAGCGTATTGGCTGCATCATCATAATCAGTTGGGTTGATAAATCTGCCTGTATTGTCGTTGGTAATTCCACTAAAGTTTAGCCCACCATCCGTTGAACGGTAATAGTTATTGTAAACATACGAGGTAAATTGGATGGATGGATTATCTTGGTCAATATGACAAAAAGCTCCATCGCCACCTGTTACTTCGTTGGTTGAATTGATTCCTGTGGTTGAAAACCGATGGGAACCATTGTCTTGCGCTCCAGCTAAAAACACATTACTTCCAGTATTTGGATGAATATCACAAGCATAAAACTGGGTTGTATTGTAACCAATTTCACGACTCGAAATGGTTGGGGTTGCAGCCGTGGCGTTTGAACTGCGATACACACCACCATCATTTGCAAAGTAAATTACGCTTGAACTCCCGGGTGCGAAAAGTGCGTAGTGCTGATCGGCATGCACTTCTTGGAAACCAAAACCTCCGTACCAATGACTAATCTGACTCCAACTTGCTCCACCATTGCTTGTTTTGAATAAATCAATTCCTCCCACAAAACAAACTGATGAATTGTTTGGATCAACCGCAATCGATAAATCGTACCAAGCTTGGCCTCTGGAAAAATCTTTAGGATTGGTTGTTGATTGAATTCCCGGATCCGCATCTACTGGATATGTTGCCGTAGTATCCCATGTAGCTCCTGCATTGAGAGAGCGAATGATGGCTGTAATTTCACCACCATCTTCTACCAAGCCCCAAATGGTATTGGTATCATTATCGGCAACCGCTATTTCAATCTCACGTTGGTTTAAATAAGAGGGTAAGGGCATCGCTGTCCATGTGGCTCCCCTATTGGTCGACTTGTGTATGGAACCAGTATCATTCGCTGAACTCACAACTCCCGAAACCGTTGCGTACAATGTTCCGTTTGCCATACGCTCTATATCATAACCAGTGGTAGTGCTGCTGCCAAGCACTCTTGAAAAAGCCGTCCCACCATTTACCGAACGGTATAATCCAGTATTGGTTGCAACAAAAACGGTATCACCATTGCCCAACGACAATACCTTTTGGCAATAATGAAAACTGCTTGTATTGGTTGATGTAAGTTGTGCCCAAGTTGCTCCTGCATCGGTTGATTTCCATACGCCCAAACCTCTAACTGCATCCAAATTGCCATTGCCTTCGCCTGTGCAGAAATACAAAACATTGGTATTGCCGGGAGCTTGATCAATATAGGTAATGGCCATGTTTTGGAAAAAATCATTCACTGGAGTCCAATTCGGTGTAGTGCTATTGATATTGGTTGTTTTCCATAAACCACCAGCCACACCGCCAGCCCATAACGTATTCCCTGTTGGATCATTTAAATCAACACAAATAGCTCTTGTGCGTCCACCACAATTAGTTGGACCACGTTCTACCCAACTGATTCCGGCTATAGCAGCCTTGCCCATTTGAAATTGGCGTTGTTGGATGTATTTCCATGCTTGGAGCAATCGCTCCTTCGGAACTTCTCCAGTTTCAAGGTCCCTGGTCATTTCACGTTCTTGCTTCCACGCCAAATCCATGCGATCACGCTTTGGAATTTTCTTAATTTTAACTGGTTGTTTTGGTTCCAACAAAAAGATACCGGCAATGCCGAACAAGCACGTGTAAACCAACAATAACCGATTGGTAAAAAAGGACTTTTGAATCATGCTGGCAAGATACACTTATTTTTTAAAGAGATTAAAACTGCTCAAATAACCAATGATAAGTTAACTCTGCGGGGGCAACTTTTTTATAACCGATAAAAGCTAAATTGCGCCTCATTTGTTATCATCATAATGATTACCCAAGAAGCAATCTTAAAAGCCCTATCCACCGTTCAAGAACCTGATTTAAAAAAAGACTTGGTTACCTTAAACATGGTTGAAGGTATACAGGTAGAAGGCAACCGCGTTCGTTTTAAAATAGTACTCACTACACCTGCTTGCCCTCTCAAAGAAAAAATTGAAGCTGATTGCAAAGCAGCACTGCACAATTTGGTTTCGCCAGATCTTGATATTGAAATTGAAATGACTGCCCGTGTACTTAGCAATAGGCTTGATAAACTGGTATTACCTGGCGTACAAAATATTATTGCGGTTGTTTCGGGTAAAGGTGGAGTTGGTAAAAGTACCACAGCAGCAAATATTGCCTTGGCACTACACGAGTTGGGTGCCAAAGTTGGTTTGCTTGATGCTGATATTCATGGACCAAGTGTTCCTATCATGTTTGGCGTGCACGATGAAATGCCAGATATGCGTGATGTAAACGGCAAGCAACTCATGGTGCCCATCGAACGACATGGCATCAAATTACTGTCTATTGGATTCATGATTACTCCTGACCAAGCTGTGGTTTGGAGAGGACCAATGGTTTCATCGGCCTTGCGCCAATTTGTGAACGATACCGATTGGGGGGAGTTAGATTATTTAATTTTAGACATGCCTCCGGGTACAGGTGATATTCATTTAACCATGGCCCAGATTGTTCCGGTAACAGGTGTTGTGCTGGTTACCACACCGCAAGATGTAGCATTGGCAGACGCGCACAAAGCAGCAGCCATGTTTGATATGTTGCCTGCGAAAATTCCAATACTTGGGGTGGTCGAAAACATGAGTTGGTTCACCCCAGCAGAGTTACCCAACAATAAATACTTTATTTTTGGTGAAGGAGGCGGAAAAACGTTGGCTGATAAACTGAACGTGCCATTGCTTGGCTGTGTGCCATTGGTGCAAGCAGTGAGAGAAGGCGGTGACAAAGGAATGCCAGCTGTTTTAGATTCCAGCAATGTAACCCAACCTATTTATTTAGCCATTGCGCAACAAGCTGCGCAACAATTGGCCATTATAAATGCTCGTACAACTGCGGTTGCCTCATAAAAAAAACATACTTTTGAAACGGTAAAATGAAAAAAGCGGAACTAGAACAACAAATAGAAATTGCGTTAAACAGCATGCGCCCTTTTTTACAAGCAGATGGTGGCGATGTTGAATTGGTGGAAGTAACCAAAGAAATGAATGTGCATTTAAGGTTAAAAGGCAATTGCAGCAGTTGCGAGATGAGTGGCATGACGATGAAAGCCGGAATTGAAAACGGTTTAAAAAATGCCATTCCGCAAATAGCTCAAGTAATTGCAGTGAATTAAGTAACCCAGCAGTGCATCAGTGCACAAACTGCATTTGCTGTTGAATCACGTAAACGTATCAACTAAAACGAGCGAAATCATGTCACATGTTGATTTAATTATCCCTGAACGAGCCGTTCAAATAAGGCAGTTTATGGTAGGCAGGCTTTTACCATTTAGACAAAAACGCATGGTGGGGCCCTTTATTTACATCGATCATATGGGACCAGTTGCCTTGCCATCTGGTGCTAATATCGATATCGGACCACACCCACATATTGGCTTATCTACCCTTACCTTTTTGTTTGAAGGAAGCATAATGCACCGCGATTCTATTGGAACAGTGCAAGAGATTAAGCCAGGCGAAGTGAATTGGATGACCGCAGGAAAAGGCATATCACACTCCGAACGTACACCCGATTACCAACGTGACCAAAACAAACGCATGCATGGTTTGCAAATTTGGGTGGCCATGCCAAAACACCTCGAACAATCAACGCCCTCATTTACCCACACCGAAGCGCACGAATTGCCTGTATGGCAAAATGAAGCTGGTGTGCAGTTTCGTTTGATAGCTGGAAAAGCAAATGGATACGAATCGCCTGTTCCAGTTCATTCACCTTTGTATTTACTCGAAATCAAATCCACTTCGCAGCAACATATTGAATTAGGCGATTGGTTGTTTGGCGAATCAGGATTGTATATTTTAGAAGGAAATATTACATGTGATAACCACCTATTCGAACCTAAACAAGTATTGGTGTGCAGTGAACCTAAGTTGTGCGGTTTTGAAATGGCAGCAAATACTACCGTGTACCTTTTCGGTGGTGAACCGTTTGCAGAAGAGCGCCATATTGATTGGAACTTTGTATCGAGTGAACCTGCTTTAATTGATGAAGCCAAGCAACAATGGCTTAATGGAACTTTCCCAATGATTGAAGGTGAAAGTGAGCCTATCCCCTATCCTGTTCGCAAACAACAGTAAGGTTTGTCATTCTAAATGAGCCCTCTTATATTGCGTTTCCACAATTAAAATACCACATGAATCAACCTATTACTGTTGAAGCGCATATTGAAGCACCAATTGAGAAAGTTTGGACCTATTGGACACAACCTGAGCATATCATGAATTGGAACGCAGCAAGCGATGATTGGCATACTCCTTATGCAGAAAACAACTTGCAAATTGGACAATCCTTTTTGTCGCGAATGGCAGCTAAAGACGGAAGCGCATCATTTGATTTTAAAGGTACCTACACTGCAATAGTGCACCACCAACTTATTGCATACACCATGGAAGATGGACGCAAGGTTCGTATCGAATTTGAACAACGTGAACAAAGTACTCATGTTACCGAACAATTTGATCCTGAATCAGAAAATCCAATCGAATTGCAAGAAGCAGGTTGGCAAGCTATCTTAAATCATTTTAAAAGGTATACAGAAAACCACTAAACAGTAACAAGATTTAGTGTAACCGAACAGCCTTTTCAAAATAATAACCAGTACCCGCCTCAATTTTCACAATAAAAATACCTATTGGTAATTGGTGATAAGGTATAACGCAATTGCTTGTTTTGTGTGTGAACCACTCGCTCCTTAGGTTTCCTGCTAAATCATAAATATAAACAGTAGATGCTTGTGTATTCATGATTTCAATCTCATCATTTTTGTATACAATTTGAAATTTCAACTTGTTTGGAACAGTAACTGTTGACGCAACCTTATCACAATTGCCTTTGTAAATGGTGTCTCCGTTCAGGGTAAATAAATCGAGTTGATAACTGCATTCGGGACAACCGTTGCGGCATACTGGAGTGAGTAAGCCTGTATTTGGTCCAACACCTTCAATTAAACTGGAAGCACCTTGGAATGATACAGGAGAAAACCACCAACGTTTGCGAACAGATTGCCCTATACAAACCGAATCAACATCATCAATGTATACACCTTGTGCATCTAGGCAACCGCTGCTCCATATTAAACTTGAAACCAACGTGTCTTTTTCTGCTTTAAAAACATAAAGAACCTTTTCAGAACCACTTTCCCATAGATACCATTTGTATCCATCTTCTCTAATCAACTTCCAAGGTTGATTGTTCACAATGGTATCAATAATCCCAATCCGCTGCCCATTTGAATCCAATTCATATTGGGTTCTAAAAGTACTATCCCTCCTCCACAACACTTGGTACGTTGTATTCATTACTGTTGTATCATTTTGAACCCAAATATGCGAATGGGTTCTTGTTGATAGTTGGCTTCCGCTGTAATACGCCTTTTGATACCAATGAGCTGATGTATCCAAATAATGCTGGGCAACAAGAAGCTTGGTTAACAACAAACAAAACACAAGTGAGTAGCAATATTTCGTTGTAAGCATTATTCAATATACAAATTGGTTTTTAATTTAATAGATTATCTTCTTAAACTATCTAAATGTTAATCCAATAGGTGTATTTTAGCTTAACAATGAACGTTATCGAAAACTATATCAATCAATTTGACGAACCTGTAAAGAGTCGCTTGTACGAAATGCGTGCGATTATTCTTGCTGCAGCACCTCAAGCATCAGAAACCATCAGCTACGGAATGCCTGCATTTAAACAAGGTAAGATATTGGTGTATTTTGCAGGCTACCAAAAACATATTGGGTTGTATCCGCACGCCTCGCCCATTATAAAATTTGCCGAGGAACTGCGCATTTACAAAACTTCAAAAGGAGCCATTCAGTTTCCAATTGATAAGCCTCTCCCTAAACGCTTGATTCAAAAAATTGTGAAGTATAGGTTGCAGGAAATGATGCATGAAGCAAAAAAGTAGTTGAATTGAAAAAGTGAAGATACGTGATAGATAAGCGTGCATTTGCTACTAAAGCACCTAACCTACCAAACAGCATGTATCCATTTACCCCAAACTTTTGATTTCTGAAACCAACTGGGTTAATGCTTTTTTAGCATCACCAAACAACATGCTCGTTTTGGGTTTAAAAAACAACTCATTTTCAATACCAGCATACCCTGCTTTCATTGAACGTTTGTTCACAATCACATTGGTTGCGTTTTCTACCTCCAATATTGGCATTCCATAAATTGGCGAAGCAGGATCCGTTTTTGCAGCAGGGTTCACCACATCATTTGCTCCCACCACCAATACCACATCCGTGGTGTTAAACTCCGGATTAATTTCTTCCATCTCTACCAATTTGTCATAACTCACATTGCTCTCTGCTAACAACACATTCATATGCCCAGGCATGCGCCCAGCAACGGGATGAATGGCATATTTTACCTCAACCCCTTCCTTCTCCAATAACTCTTCCAATTCATGCACCACATGTTGGGCTTGTGCTACCGCTAAACCATACCCTGGAACAATCACCACTTTTTTGGCATACTTCATTAATATCGCTGCATCACTGGCCGTAATTTCTTTTGTTGAACCTTGAATTGTACTCGAAGACGAACCTCCGGACGCACCTCCTCCAAAATTTCCAATTAATACATTAAGCAATGAGCGGTTCATGGCTTTGCACATCACAATGGTTAGCAATGTACCTGCGCTACCAACCAATACACCCCCAATAAGCATTACCTTGTTATCATACAAAAATCCACCACAGGCGGCTGCCACTCCTGTAAATGAGTTAAGCAATGAAATAACAACAGGCATATCGGCACCACCAATGGGCAATACAAACAATACACCGTATACTAATGAAATAGCAAGCACAGCGTAAAAAATACGGATATCAAAATTTACAATGGTGTAAGCCGACATTGCTAAGATCACTAGCAATAATCCAATATTGATTACTTGTTGTGCACCAAATGATTTGTCTTTTACACGTCCACTCAATTTGCCCCAGGCCACCATACTGCCCGCAAACGAAACTGAACCAATAACCAAACCCACCATGATGGTAATAAGTGTTCCGGTAATTTTACCCAAACTACCCGCCAAAGCGAACGAAGCAATAACAATAGGCTCCGATAATGCATCGTGAATATGTTGGAACTCAATCACCGAAATAAGCATGGCACATGCACCACCCATTCCATTAAACAAACTCACCATCTCAGGCATTGCCGTCATTTGCACCCGCTTGGCCGCAATCCAACCTAAAACTGTTCCAATAAGAAGCCCTCCAAAAATAAAACCTAAATTACCCAGATGCTTACCGCTCTCATCTGTATACAAAAAGATGGTGGCAATAATTGCCAAGCCCATTCCAAATGCAGCTATCAAATTTCCTTTGCGTGCCGATGCCGGATTGCCGAGCATTTTTAAGCCAAGGATAAATGTAACCGAAGCAATTAAGTAACTAATTTCTAAAATGTATTTTGTCATGTGTATGGTTCATTAAAACAATAAAGCGCGTAAACAATAGCAGTATTCATTTAACTAAAAATCCTACTTCTTTTTCTTAAACATTTCGAGCATCCGATCGGTAACCACAAAGCCGCCTACAACGTTGAGTGTTCCTAAAATAACCGCTAGAAATCCTAGTATCAACGCGAGTAAATGTGTTGCTTGGCCCATCACAATAATCGACCCTATGATTACGACACCATGTATGGCATTGGCGCCACTCATTAAGGGTGTATGCAATACGGATGGCACATGCCCAATAAGCTCAACGCCCACAAAAATCATGAGTATAAGCAGGTAAAACATTTCTTTGTGAGTGGCAATAAAACCTAAAATCGATTCCATATTATTTAGTTCATTAAACGGTTGCTGATTGTAAACTTGGGTGCACCACAGCGCGCTGATGTGTAATCAATGTGCCTTTGGTAATTTCTTCTTCCATCTCCCATTTCATTCCATCTTTTGTAGAAAGGTGGGTTAAGAAATTATAGATATTTTTGGCATACAACTCACTTGCATTTTGGGCTAGGGTTGATGGCAAATTGCTTTTTCCTACAATGGTCACACCATGTTTCACCACTGTTTGATCAAGTTCACTTAAGGCGCAATTGCCTCCTTGCTCTACTGCCATATCCACAATTACGCTCCCAAGTTTCATTAACTTTACTTGTTCTTCAGTAATTAAAACGGGAGCTTTCTTACCAGCAACAAGTGCTGTGGTAATAACCAAATCAGCCGCTGCCAAACTTTTATTTACTGCCTCCTTTTGTTTTTGTAAATAGTCGGCCGAAACTTCTTTGGCGTATCCTCCTTCTACTTGCACCCCTTCACTTTTAACTTCAATAAATTTACCTCCCAATGATTCAACTTGTTCTTTTGTTTCGGGACGCACATCGGTAACTTCTACAATTGCACCCAAACGCTTGGCAGTAGCCACCGCTTGTAATCCGGCAACACCTGCACCAAAAATCAATACCCGCGAAGGGGTAATGGTTCCAGCTGCAGTCATCATCAACGGAAATATTTTGCCCATGGTTTCTGCTCCCAAAATAACCGCCTTGTATCCCGCTAAGTTGTTTTGTGAACTCAAGGCGTCCATGCTTTGGGCTCTTGATATACGCGGCATTGCATCCATGCTAAAGGCACTAATTCCTTTGCGCTGCAATTGCCCAACCAACTCTGGTTGGAAAGCGTGGTACAAATATGAAATGAGTACCGCACCCTCGTTCATGGCTCCAATTTCATCATCGGTTGGTGCATTTACCTTTACCACAATTTCAGCTTGTTTTAACAATTCAGCTTTTGAGTGAATGATGGTGCATCCAACTGCTGAGTAGGCATCATCCGAAAAATTTGAGGCATAACCCGCTTGTGACTCAATGAGGCAAGTATATCCTTGCTTCGAAAATTGTTGGGCAACTGCCGGAGTTAAGGCTACCCTCTTTTCTCCGGGTTTGGTTTCTTTAACAACTGCAATTTTCATGCGTTAAGAATTTATTAGTATTACGTGAACTAAAAACATTTACAGCACAAATACAAATTAACCTATTGGGCATTTGGCGAATTTGCATTAGGCGAATGCTCCATAAAACCATTTATTTGCCATGTAATTAAATGCCATGGTGCATATTGCTTATCATCCCATTTTTCAGCATCCACTCCCCGAAGGCCACCGTTTCCCGATGGTGAAGTACGAGCTTATTCCGCAGCAATTGCTTTACCAAGGATTGATTAAACCCTCTCACTTAATTGCACCAGAACCTGCTGCAGAGCAATATATTTTGCTTACGCATGATGCAGCATACTGGCAAAAAATGAAATCAGGTACCTTAAGCGAAAGTGAAATGCGCAAAATTGGATTTCCATTATCAACGCAGTTGGTGGAGCGTGAATGCCGCATTGCACAAGGGACCATCGAAGCAAGCATGTATGCCCTTAAACATGGGTTGGCATTTAACATAGCCAGTGGCACACATCATGCTTTTGCCGATAAAGGAGAAGGGTTTTGCTTGCTCAATGATTTTGCAATTGCCGCCAATGTACTGTTGCAAACCCAACAAGTGAAACGCATTGCCATTATTGATTTGGATGTACACCAGGGAAACGGCACAGCAAAACTGTTTGAAAACCATCCCAACGTGTTTACCTTAAGCATGCATGGCAAACACAACTACCCCTTTTTTAAAGAAAAATCGTCACTCGATATTGAACTTGCTGATGGTACAACTGGTGAACAATACCACCAATTAATGCAGCAACATATTCCAAAAGTACTAGACCAAATACAACCCAACTTGGTTATGTTCTTGGCTGGAGTAGATGTGCTCGATACTGATAAATACGGAAAACTCCTGCTAACACAAGCCGATTGCCAACAGCGTGATGCGTTGTTGTTTGCTTGGTGCAAAGAGCGCAATATCCCAGTTGTGGTAACCATGGGCGGTGGATACTCACCTCAAATTAAACACATCGTAGATGCCCATTGCCAAACATTTAAAACGGGCATGCAAATTTTTTTCGAATAATTTTATCCAACTATTGCTTTTTATCAAATCACCCTATTAATTCACGGCCGTAAAAATGAGCAATGACCCACTTGCTTATTTGAAAAAATGCTACATTTGTTATTGATAAAATTTTACAACACACACCATGACTAAGGCTAAAAAAACTGTTTCAAAAGCAGCGCCCAAAAAAGCTATCACCAAAGCAAGGCTCCCAAAAAAACTGCACCTAAAAAAACGTACGAAGAAGATGAAGAAGTAGATGATTTAGATGTAGACATGGATGAAGATGACATGGACATGGACTATGGCAAAGACATCGGCTTTGATGATGATGATGACGATGATGATGATTTTTAATCAGCACACCGTTTGTTCACTTGCTTTATGGTAACACTATAGGAGGCGTTTCTATGGTGTTACTCTCGTGTAATGCCCTATCGTAAATTTTTATTTTCAACTTCACATTTTTCGACAATCCCGGGAAAGGCGGTCTTACAATTTGTTTATCAATATCGCCTCTAATTGCCTTGTATTTGCTTTCGGGTGTAATGTTTTGAATCCGCGATAAGTCGCGAAACGTATCTGTAGTATTTGGAATAATAACCGGCTGGTATACTCCATTTTCGTCTAAGGTTAAATAATCAATATGCAAATTGTAGTAGTAAGGATTTAACTGCACATCATTGGGACCAATAATGCTGTTAAAGGGAGCAAACGTATCTCCTGTATTTAATCCAATATCGCCATCACCATCGCGGTAACCCACAATCACACCCAACAAGGTATCCATCGGGTTATCGGGGTCCACGGTGAAATAATAACTTTTATAAGTAAGTTCAGGAATAATCGGAAATATTTCGGTTTTTTTGCACGCAGTTACCACAATGGCTACAATGCCAAATGCCGCAACAATGGGTAGTATCAATTTTGACGAAGCCAATTTCCGTTTACAACTATTTGATTCAAACATAATGGATTTTGATCAAATGGCACTCACCTTGTTTCGATACCAGTACCAAAACAACAATGTGTACCGTCAATATTGCAATTATTTACAGGTAACTGACAGTTTGGTGAGCCGTGTTCAGGATATTCCTTTTTTACCCATCCATTTTTTTAAAACCCACCAGGTACAAACCGGAAAATTTACCCCTGAAGCTGTATTTTTAAGCAGCTCCACAGGCAACCAAGGCCAAAGCAAACACGCAGTTAAAAACCTTGCACTGTACGAACAAAGTTTTATCAAAGCATTTACCCAAGCATATGGCTCACCATCCAACTATGTATTTTTGTGCCTGCTGCCTGCATACCTCGAGCGCCAAGGCTCTTCGTTGGTTTACATGGCCCAGCACCTCATTGCACAAAGCCATAACCCCGCAAGTGGATTTTACCTTCACAACTTGGCCGAGTTACACCACACACTCCAGCAATTGGAGCAACAAAACCAACAAGTAATGTTGCTTGGGGTTACATTTGCCCTGCTCGATTTTGCCGAACAATTTCCCATGCCACTCAAACATACACTCGTTATGGAAACAGGCGGAATGAAAGGCGTGCGCAAAGAAATGATTCGCGAAGAAGTACATGCTACATTGATACAACAATTGGGTGTACCTGCAGTTCATTCGGAGTATGGAATGACCGAGTTGTTATCGCAAGCATATGCCAAAAAAGATGGATTGTACCAAGCCCCACGTTGGATGCACGTTTACATTACCGATGCACACGATTTGGGAACACAATTGCCCGTAGGCAAAACCGGAGTGGTCAACATCATCGACCTAGCCAATATTCATTCGTGCGCATTTATTCAAACACAGGATATTGGAAAAAAACACCCAGATGGTTCATTTGAAATACTCGGCAGGCTTGATCAAAGTGATTTGCGCGGTTGCAGCCTGCTTTATTTGTAGCAGCACGCTACCTTTTTTTACCTGTCGAAAAATTACGTCCCAAACTTACCCCAAACCAATTTTCCCATTGCCCATTTTGAATATAAGGAGTGTAAGTAGCCCTAAAACAAACCTTATTGGTTTCGAGCACCCTAAATCCAAATACAAATGTGGGTACCACTTCGCGCTGGTTAATATTTTGCGCCAACAACGTAAAACCACCACCCACTTCTAACTTTTCTTTGTTGGGTCCGTACAATACCGATGTGTGAAAAGGAGCCATAATGGTATTGCCCTCAAGTGTTACCTTATTAAGCAAGGTATAATCCACAGGGTTGTAACCTAAACCAACACGACCAACCCATCCCCATTTTTCTGTTCTAATTAAAATCTTTTCATAATTCAAACTGTAAAAAAGTCCAGCACCGCCCAACTCTATATACCAATTGTTCAATCCCAGTGGTTCTTTGTATGCCTCTTCTGTTTGTGCCAATGCACCCAACTGCAAACCCAAAAATAGTAACAGATAAACTGTATGTTTGAAAAAACGCATGCTAACGTGAATAAACTTCTGCAATATTACCAAATAATATCAAACCTAAGCCTCGATGTTGTTTTGGGTGTATATTGTGGTTTGTTGCCCTTGCCTTTGTGTTTTGGTGTACCCATTCCTTTAGCGTGGTATGTTGCATTGCCCGCTGGCACTTGGGCCATTTACCTTGCCGATCATTGGTTGGATATGCGCCAAAATGCGGCATTAAACCAGCCAAGGCATGTATTTATTAAACAATACCAAACCGAAATAGCTGTACTTATTTTATTGCTTGTTGGGTTTTGTGCGTATACCTTGGTTTCGTTTTTACACCTCACCTTTTGGATTACCGCAATGGTACTGGCAAGTTGCAGCCTGCTGTATTTTGTGTTAAGCCATTTGTTGGTACGCTCGTTTCAGTATTATTATAACAAAGAGTTGGTGGTAGCCTGTATTTACGCCACAGCCCTTTATTTACCCATTGGGTTGCAACAAAACCAGTGGTTACCTTGGGTAGCATATTTTGCACTGCAATTGTTGCTAGCGTATGTAAACTTGCTTATGGTATCTATTATCGAAATGCCGGCCGATTACCGCAGCAAACAATTTTCGTGGGTGCAGCTCATCGGTGCCAAAAGAGCCACCCGTTTTTTTCATGTGCTCACCATTGTGGCACTGGTAAGTGCAGTGGCACTGGCGGCAACCAACTCCTTCGCGCTGCAACAACTTGCGCTGGTGTATGGGGTTATGGCCTTGTTACACTGGATCGTTTTTCGGTACCAGCATGCATTGCAGGCCAATGAATCGTACCGCAAACTATGCGAACTTATTTTTTGGTTACCCGCTATTATTTGGTTACTGGCATAAGCCATGATTGTTAAAGTTGTGGGGGTTCCCCCAATAAATTGGGGTCGTGTGCTCGCTACTCGCTTTGCAAGCAAGAGCTCAAACAAGCGCTCGCCCACTAACCCGATGCTGTCGCTGCGGTTAAAGAAAAACTCTACCGATTCGCACTGATTGATTTGATGATGCAGCCGTCACTTCGAGTAGAGACAAAGTCGCGCATCGAAAAGTGATGGTTGGGTAATTGGGCAGTGGGCATTGGACATTGGGCAGTGTAGATTAAGCATTGGGTGAGAAGTATATGCAATAACAAACAATTAAACTGCTTACATACGCGCAGCACTGATATTGATATTGGGTTTTATTTTAAGCAATAACCGATACACATATTCGAAATCGCCTTTGAATAAAAATCCCTTGCGAACAATATCAGTACAATCACCCATATCACTGTCGCGGTACCTACACGAAGCTCTAAAATAATAGCTGCCACCCAATTTGTTACAAATTATATTCATTTGGTGATACCTTTCAATTGGTTTAAAGTCGGTCACAATTATTGTTGAATCTATCCGCGTAAACAAATACCCATTTTGCAATAAAGTTTCTATTACCTGATGCATTTTGAGTGAATCATCTTGAATAATAAAGGTGTTTACACCATCAGGAAACGGTGAAGTTTGGGTATATCCGTAATGACCAGTAAAAAGGAATAAAAACAAGAGGAATTTGCGTGCTTGCATGCTTTGTAAACAATGCATTACACAATATGTTCTAATGCGCTATTAGCCGAAAGCAAAATTATCCGATTATACACTTGTACTTGCCTAAATAATGCTTATCTTTAAATCGCACATAGGGGTGCATGTCTGCTTGCAGACTGCAAAGGCTCCACCTTAACGGGTGGGGCTTTTTTATTAAAGCCACTTTTACACTTGGTTTGGCTTGAGGGCTCTTTTGCAAACTTTGGTCTGTGCTTGGGCTTGTGCGGCTTGGTTGCCCAAATGGCATGTATCCATATTTTATTAAATGAATGGAGCATCAGCTATTCTAATTTAAAACAGTTGAAACGGTTTATGTTTAGCAATGCCCCTCACAGCCCACGGTTTAAACCGTGGGCTGTGAATGGAAATGATTGATATGTTAATGGATTTATCCATTTTTCATTTATGTGTTTTGAATAATTATTGTTTCTTCTTCGGTCAACTCGTAAAGCTGATAAACCAATTGGTCTTCTTGGCTTTCTAAATTAATTACCATCTTCAAGTCCATATAATTTTAAAAAATCTTCATATTCTTTATGAAACGTTTTCTTTTGATGATGTGATTTCTGATTTTTAATGTATTCAAATACGTTTTCAACCACCGATTCCGAAACAGAATAGGCAGCATAAACGGTTTGCCAAGCGAATTTGTCCGTAATGAGGTTGTTTTGGTTGATAGAGTGAGAACTACTGCCTTTAATCTGTTTGATAACTTCTGCAATAGATTTTTGTGGGCTTAGTAGAAACAGACAATGGATATGATCCGGCATACCGTTGATGATTCTTACCGGGCAACCTTGCTCACGCAATTGCTCAGAAATAAATTGATATACCCTTTGTTCAATGCTTTGATGAATCAAGGGTATTCTTTTTTTGGTTGCCCAAATGGCGTGTATCCATATTTTATTAAATGAATGGGGCATCAGCTATTTTAATTTAAAACCATTGAAACGGTTTATGTTTAGCAATGCCCCTCATAGCCCACGGTTTAAACCGTGGGCTATGAATGGAAATGATTGATATGTTAATGAATTTATCCATTTTTCATTTATGCGTTTTCAATGATTTTTATTTCTTCTTCCGTCAACTCATAAAGTTGGTAAACCAATTGGTCTATTGGGCTTTCTGCATTTTCGTTGGTTTCCCTTTGTTGCAAAAGCGTCTTTAATTTTTGTTTTGAGCAAAAAGGCTGTCGAATAGGGTAGCGTCAAAAATGAACCATGCATTGATGTTGGTCACCACCAAGTTTTGCTTAAGGGTTTGTTTCCAATCTCCAAATGTACCCGTCAGACTCCCGATAGCCATCGGGATGAGACAAAACGTGTGTCATTGGTAGTTAAATTATAAATCAATCAAGTCTAACTCTTCTAATCTGATTGCCATTGCCTCTGTTGAGACTTGAAATATCTTTGCTAATGATGTGAACGGCCTAAAGTTATAATACTCACAGCTTGAGACAAACCTTGATAGGTCGCGTTTGTTCCTTACCTTTTTCCTCAATTCCATAACAGATCCAAAATTAAAAAAAAGAGCAGTTTGCTCATTAACTGTCAATTTATTTACACCGAATAATTCTTGAAACAGCTGTGTTACGATCTTCCTTGGCATTAAGAAACAAGCTGCAAATTTGTCTGCCTGTATTTCTTCAATCGATCTGCTTCCGTCAGTAGTGGCTCCATCTAATGGTAAGTCTCTATGGAGCTCAATTTTATCATGAAGCAAAGCATGTCCCAATTCATGAGCAGTAGTGAAGTTTACAACATCAGGGCGATACTTGCTGGATATTTTAATAGTAAAATCTTTGTTATTGATTATTCCAGCAATCTCCTCATTGCGTTCATTAACACCCAATGTATAAACTTTATGGAATGCATATTTCAAGAGCTTAATGACTTTGGCAGGTTTTAAAATGCCGAGTAAATTCTTTGGCTTATTTTCACCCCAAATTAAGTCTCGATATTCCCAAAGCGAATTTTGAATTCTTCTTGCTAGGTTTTCAATCTCGTCATGAGTTACCTTCGATTTTCCATAAAAAGATTTTCTTATATCAATAAATTCTGCAAGAAAATCACTTTTTCTTATTGCCTCAGAATCCAATAAATTCAAAAGTTTGGTATTCTCACTATTCAATGCTAGATATTCTGTCTTTAACACATTTTTCTCAATGTGAATTTTATCAGTCCATACGCTCTTAGGAAATGAATTCAAATTCAAGCTAATTATAGAAATACAACCTGAAATTCCAGATAAAGCACTACCAAGTGCAACTCCTGAATCACCTCTCGCTGATTTGAACCCTTTGCTGAATACAACCACAGCGAATTTTCCAAGTTGAATGCAAAGTCGTGAAATTTCTATTGGTATCTCGGTGGATAACTTAAGCTCTTTTAATGATTCTTCTTGAATCTCATTCTTTACTCTTTGATTTTTCTCTGAATCTCTTTGAATCCTTTTTTTAATCGCTTTATCAAATTGTATTGAGTCCTCCTCAAATAGCTGCTCAAGCCTAGGTCCAATTTCTATGAGAATAGTTTCTCTTATTTTTTCAAACTCATTTTTATAGTTTGAATATTTATTTGCTCTCTTGGGGTCAAGGGTAAGTTCAATTACAGTCAACAATAATTTACAGGATAATATACCGTTAAGTGCAGCTGCACTCCCTGAACCTGGCTTGTGACTTCCAGCTCCTATTTTTTCCAATAAATGTCGTGTCGGAAGTTGGAGTAAATTTGAACTCATCTAATTATTTATCTTTATAAAATACAAATATATCTGATTTTGATATTGATTACCGCTAACATTCCTCAGCTACCCGAAGGGGGGGTTTTACCATTGAACTTCATTCGGAAATCTGAGCTTTCGGTTGCGACAAGACTATTTGCGGAGCACGAAACCCCGCCTATTGCAAATCAGCTGTTATCGGCTGCTGTTTCTGTTTGTTCGTTAATTCTTAATTGCATACTTTTTTTCTCTCTGTTTAAATGCTTCGTCACCACCTTCAAGTATGTCACAAACGTGTTCTCTTATTCCCTGACTTTGCAAAATAGAAAGAATCCTTTCGTCTTTTACTTTTGTGTGTTCCAAAGAACCGTTGACATATTCAAAGCGATAAGTTCCGCCTGAACTTCCATCTGATTGTCCTTTTTGATTTGCAACAATTATATTTTCTGTGTCAGTCGCAACAACAAGATTCGCATTATGAGAAACAATTAATATTTGTCGTTCCTTCTTTTTTTCCTTAATCATTTTACAAAGAAGTTCGTAAATAGTCCTATTGTCTAGATTGTCCTCTGGTTGGTCAATTAGGATTGGGAATTCGGAAGAACTTATTTGTAGAAACAGAATAAGTAAAACAGTTCCTTTTTTACCAGGCGACATATGAAGTAGATTGTCCCCCTTGTATGTAACTGAATAATCTATTTCAAAATTATCTTTCGCAATTCCTCTCAAAACGTCCTCTAGAGTAATTCTCAATTTTAATGGTATTGAATCGTCTGTTGTTGAAAAGAGTTTATCCTCATTGACTCTTAAAGGCTTTTCATAAAGTTCGATTACTTTGGGATATTCTAAAGCACCATCAATAAAAAAGCTGTTAAAATAATGGTCGCTTCTTAATGCTGCCTTATTAACTTGATTGTTTAAGGCAAAGTTATCTTGTCTATAAATAAGGCTACTATTCAGTTGAATATCAGAACCAATATTATTTTTAGTTGAATTGACTTTATCGACAATTAATTTATATGATGTGAATCTTTGTTTTAGAAGATTTGCAGTTTGCGTTCGAATATTGGTATATTCTTCATGTAAGTTTTTGAGTTGTTGCTCAAGAGCTAAAGCAGTTTGGAACTTTTGTTTTTCATCTTCAAGTTGCTTTGACAATTTTTGTATTTCTTTTTGTCCTGCCAGTTTTTCAAGTAATGGTTCAAGTTTTTCAGTATTCCGAACTAATTGTTTCTCAATCGTAACCTTCTTATTCGCTAAATTTAAATTTGTTATGTATTGTTGTAGATTTTGAATAAGAGTTTCATAGTCTTTAACTATAAGTTCTTTGATAGTCGCAATATCAGCGCTAATATCACCGAGTTCATCTAGTATTCTGTCGATTGACCCTTTTAGAATAACCCCAGTATCAATTTTACCAAGCAAGTTATGCTTATTTGAAACTACCTCATTAAGAACTTTTTGTAATGTCAATTCTTTTAAAGAAATAGTTCTTATCTCCGCATCAAGTGTCGATTTAGATTGAATTAACTCACTGTATTCTTTGAATTCAGTTTCAGAAAGATTTGATGCTTGTTGACCTTTTTGAATTAGTTCTGTCGTATTCTGAATTGCTTGTTGTATAGTTTTAGAGTTGCCTGTGTCTTTAGATTTTTGTTGAACATCTAATGCTGTATTTCTAACTTTAAAGTATTCATTAACTAATCTTTCAATTTCGGAGTTTGTTTCAGCAATTGCTCTGAATGTATCTTCATAAAAAACTTTGAATTCTGCGTCCTGTAATAGGATATTTTTTATTAGTTGATTAAGTTCTTCTTTATTGTTCTTCTCTACTAAATAGTTAATGTAAAGCTGTGGTATGTAGGATATTTTATGAAGTTTCTGTGCTGGGTCACTTTTGCTGTAAAAGTCTTCATCACCATTTTTCCATATTACCTTAAAGTCAAAAGTTGTGTCAAACTTATATCCTTCAAAATTCAATCTTTTAGAGGCTTTTTCGACTTGGTCAGAGTCTATGCTTTTAGCTGTTGAGAAAAGTAACAAGGATTTACCCGAAGATTTTCCGCCAATTATTGAGTTTAAATTTTCATTCAATTCAATCTTTTGATTTCCAAATAGATTACCAGAATCTATGAATTGAAGTTCTGAAATCACATATCTATCATTTTTAATGTCGGGCTGTAATGCTTGTATTTTTACTCTGTCTTCTGGTTCATAAAGTGTTTGTTTTAAACCTTCAAATGTTGGGTCTGCTTTTATCCAGCAAAATCTGTTTCCATCTGGCTTGAATATTTTATCATTTGAGTGTGCATCACACCCGTGATAACATGGTTTCAATGTCCCACATTTTCTAATCACAGTTTTTTCATCATCAACACTTTTGCCTAAAAAATAATTTCTATCTTTTTCATTCGATGAAAAAACTGCATCTGAAAACTGATACAAACTCCATCTGGTTGCATCAAGTTGTGACACTACTTTACTGATGAAAAAGTCTTCGTGCTGGGTTGCTCCCGTTGCTCCATCTGTGCTTTTGTTGGAAACTACTATTATAACATTTTCTCTCAAATTAGAGTCTTTATCGAAAATGCCTCTTAAGACATCTAATGAAATTACATATTGTTCAATCCCTTTTTTATATGCAATTTCTTCATCTAATGATGAATTTTGTTCTAATTCACGACCAAACCTTATTAATCCAGTTTTAGATCCTGTATAATTACTACCAGAATAGTCAAAATTAAGTTGTGCTAAAAACCTATCCTCAATTTCGCTATCAATTTTGGGATTAAATAAGCAATGAAGATTTATAGGAGTTGCAGAACCTGTGACTGGTAATACTCTCAACTCTATATTTGGTATTATAAGGTCGAAACTCTTTGTAATTTCTCCATTTGCCACCAGATGTTTAAATTTAAAGTAGTTTTCGATGCTGAAATAGTCAGTTATTCCAATAACTGAAATCTCCTCTGTAGAACTATTGATGTTCGCAACATAGTTCTGCCATTTTTCATCAAGAGTAGCTCCCGTGAATTTGTCATTTTTTTTTGTCCCTGGAGTATGGATATGTAAATCCCATATTCTCCACTCTGAGCCTCTTGTAAATTTATTGTATGCAGTCATTTATGTTGTCTATTATTATTGTATTGTTCTTAGTCCTAATACAGTTGCCGATAACTCCTCAACACCCGCAATGCATTTGCATTCTTATAACCAAATACTGCATTCCCAACAAAACCAATACGCATTACTCCGCCTAATGCAGGTATGCATTGCATAAGGTAATAAAACGCTGCATTATGGTATTGCTTAAATGACCAGTATATGGCTTGCTGCTGCTGGGTTGGGTGGCTACACATGGTTGTATTTGGGTTAACGGTTTGTATTTGGTTACATGTAGTAATTGCTTTTAAAGAGCTGCTGCATTAGCCGTATACCAATTGGGTACCAACTAATTTTAAGCAAAATAGCAGAAAAATTGACAATTTCAAACAGGCTGTTTTTTGGGCATTAGGTAGTGGTTATTAGTTAATAAAGTGATTGGTTGACTTGCTAATTAGTTTTGTGGTTGATGGTTAAAAACATTGCGCCTTTGTGCCTCTGTGGTTAACGAAAAGCGCCACTGATTTACACTGATTGATTTGATGATGCAGCCGTCACTTCGAGTAGAGACGAAGTCTCGTATCGAGAAGTGGTGTTGGGCATATAGCCACTACCGAATGCTATCGGGATACGCTGTTGGGCATATAGCCACTACCGAATGCTATCGGGATATGCAGATGTTCGCAGAGTTTTTAGCCGCTAATTACGCTGATTTACTTTTTCGCGGTGAACGCTACGGTTAAAGAAAAGCGCCACTAACTCGCACTGATTG
>JALONP010000034.1 GCA_025454875.1 Bacteroidia bacterium
TTTTAGTGGAAACGTAATTGATGTTTGTCCTGTGGGTGCACTTACTGATAAAACTTTCCGTTTTAAAAGCCGCGTTTGGTTTACCAAGCCTATGGATGCTCACCGTGATTGCGATAAATGCAGCGGCAAAGCAGTAGTTTGGTTTAAAGGTGAAGATGTGCTGCGTGTAACTGGTCGAAAAGATCAATGGGGTGAAGTAGAAGAGTTCATTTGCAATACGTGCCGCTTTGACAAAAAGAAAACAAGCGACTGGACCATTGAAGGTCCGCGTAAAATAGACCATGCTTCGGTTATCTCAGCCAACCACTATGAAAAGTTGGTTAAACCAAAAGAATTTAAGTTGAACGAAATTAATCCGATTGAAAGCAAATGATAACGGCCATCCTATTTAAAACCATTTTAGTAGCAATCATCTTTTTGGTAAGCTTGGGAATTGCTGCTTATAGCACTTATGCTGAACGTAAGGTAGCAGCATTTATGCAAGACCGTGTAGGGCCAGACCGTGCAGGGCCATTTGGCTTGTTGCAACCCATTGCAGATGGGGTAAAAATGTTTACCAAAGAGGAAATTATTCCCAATGCATCCGATCGCATTTTATTTATTTTAGGTCCTTGCGTGTTTATGCTTACGGCTTTAATGATGAGTGCCGTAGTGCCATGGGGTAAATCGTTTGATATTGGTGGCGTTGAATTTACCATGCAAGTAGCCGATATTAATATTGGTATTTTGTATATTATGGCTATTGCCAGCATTGGTGTTTATGGAATTATGATAGGTGGATGGGCATCCAATAACAAATATTCGTTGCTTGGTGCTATTCGTGCTTCATCACAAATGATCAGTTATGAATTGGCAATGGGAATGAGCATTGTTGCCATCATTTTAATGACAGGCTCATTAAGCTTGCGTGAAATCGTTGATGGACAAATGCATGGCAAATGGAACGTATTCTACCAACCACTCGGATTTATTATTTTTTTGGTTTGCGCATTTGCGGAAGCCAATAGAGCACCTTTTGATTTGGCAGAGTGCGAAACAGAATTGATTGGTGGGTACCACACCGAATTTAGTTCAATGAAACTGGGCTTGTACTTGTTTGCCGAATATGTAAGTATGTTCATTTCTTCAGCCGTGATTTCATGCTTGTATTTTGGTGGTTACCATTTCCCTGGAATTGATAGCCTAGACTTACCCCAAAACTTAGCTGCAATCATTAGTGTTGCAGTGCTGTTTGCCAAAACATTGTTTTTCATCTTTTTCTTTATGTGGATTCGCTGGACTGTTCCGCGTTTTCGCTACGACCAATTGATGAAATTAGGTTGGCAAATTTTTATACCTCTATCTATTATTAATATTTTGGCTACCGGAGCTTGGATGACATTTGTAAAATAAAACAACCATGGAAGACTTTAAAAAGGTAAGTGACTTAATTGATTCAAAAATTCTTGGTGACCGTAAGGTATTTTTATGGGGACAAGTTGATGATGATTCTGCTAAACATGTAATTGACCGCCTGTTGTATTTAGATATGAATGATCCGGGAAAAGATATTCAACTCATCATTAACTCACCGGGTGGTTATGTAACCTCAGGTATGGCAATGTATGATGTAATCAAATCATTAAAGTCGCCAGTTTCAACCATCTGTATGGGCTTTGCTGCTTCAATGGGATCGTTGTTACTCTCGGTAGGAACAAAAGGTAAACGTTTTATTTACCCTCATGCCAAAGTAATGATTCACCAACCAAGTGGCGGAGCTCAAGGTCAATCAAGCGATATCCAAATACAAGCACAAGAAATTATCAAAACCAAAAAGTTAAGTGCTGAAATTTTAGCTAAAAATTGCGGACAAACATTTGAAAAAGTTATGGCCGACTTTGATCGCGATTATTGGATGGATGCAAATGAATCGCTTGCTTACGGAATTGTAGATGGAATAATGGCTTAATGTTTTTACTAAAATTGAATGATTTAATGAACCAATTTTTTAATTGCTAACTCACTCAACAAATGCAACTAACCAATAGATCAAAAGTAGTCGTAAAAAAAGAAATGACTTGGGCTGAAAAAATGTACTTGCCTGCTATTTTAGGAGGTATGGCGATTACATTTAAGCATATGTTCAAAAAAGCTGCTACAGTTAAATATCCTGAACAAACACGTGAAGTGGCCCCTGTATACCGTGGCGTACATGTACTTAAACGTGATGAACAAGGAAGAGAAAATTGCACGGCTTGCGGGCTTTGCGCAGTGGCCTGTCCTGCCGAGGCTATTACCATGGAAGCAGCCGAGCGAAAAAAAGGCGAAGAACATTTGTACCGCGAAGAAAAGTATGCAGCCAAATATGAAATCAACATGTTGCGCTGCATTTTTTGTGGATTGTGTGAAGAGGCTTGTCCTAAGGATGCCATTTACCTTACCGACAGAATCATTGACTCCAAATACACCCGCAGTGGGTTTATTTATGGCAAAGATAAATTGGTAGAAGGTACAGCACCTGAGGAAAGAGTTGATATTACAAAACGCAAAAAGAAATACGAATTTTCATAAAAGAATGTAGCCGCTAATTGCGCTAATTAAAAAATTAAATCTGCGTAATCTGAGGCTAAAAAAAACAGAGCCATTCATTACACGAGTCAAAAAAAATGAATTTGCGTAATCTGCGGCTTAAAAAAGAAAACGAAACAGAAGCTAATCGAGCAAATTTTAAACTTAATCTGCGTAGTTAGCGGCTAAAAAACAAGAAAAGAATGACACAATATTTATTTTATTTACTCGCAGCCCTTTCCGTAATAAGCGCTCTATTGGTTGTGTTTTCAAAAGTACCAATGTACAGTGTGCTTTGGCTGGTAGTTTGTTTCTTCACCATTGCTGGTCATTACATCATACTTAATGCACAGTTCCTGGCAATTGTGCATATCATCGTATATGCCGGAGCAATTATGGTACTTTTCTTATTTGTAGTGATGTTGCTCAACCTGAATAAAGAAAACGAACAACACAAAAACAATTGGATTCGTTTTGCAGCTGTTGTTTCGGGTGGTATTTTATTTTTAACCCTTATAGCAGCCATGCGCTCAACGGAAGTTTTGGCTTACAATTTACCACCTAAAAGTGAAATTGGATTTGTGCAAAATGTAGGTATGAAATTATTCACAGATTTTGTACTACCATTTGAGATATCGTCAATCCTGTTCCTATCAGCAATGATTGGAGCTGTAGTATTGGCTAAAAAGGATAAGAATTAATATAATGCCACTGATTGACACTAATTAATATAGAATTTGTGTTAATCTGTGGCGATAAAAAAATAAAAGCCGCTGATTACGCTAATTAAAAAAAATAAATCTGCGCATCCCGATAGCTATCGGGAGCGATAAATAAAAAAATATGATAGAGACAATTCCGCAACATGGGTACTTACTGTTAAGTACATTTTTATTTTGCATTGGAGTAATTGGAGTATTGTTCCGCAGAAACGCCATTATTATTTTAATGTGTGTTGAGCTAATGCTCAATGCAGTAAACCTATTGCTGGTTTCATTTTCGGCATATAGCCAAAACAGCGATGGACAAGTGTTTGTATTTTTTATCATGGTGGTTGCAGCTGCTGAAGTGGCCGTTGGATTGGCCCTTTTGGTAAGCATTTACCGCAATGTAATGAGTACAGACATTAATGTACTATCAAAATTGAAGGGATAAGAAGATGTGATTATTATACAATGTGGCGATTTGATAATTAAGAAAACGAGGTGGCTAAGGTGTTACACAGAACTTGTTGAAGTGCACTTGAAGCAACCTATAAAAATATAGTCTGCGGCTAAACCCAAAAGACTGAACAAAAATAAATTGGCGTAATTAGCGGCTTAAAAAACCAACGACTATGTAAAAAATAAAATTTGCGTAATCTGCGGCTAAAAACAAAAGACTAAAATAAATTAGCGTATCCCGATCGCTATCGGGGCGGCTAAAAAAAAAAACGATTCACTTCTTGCTGGCAAGGAGTATAAAAATAGAACATGACTGAACAACTTATGCAAGACGCAACATTTGTTTTACCAGGGATACTGATTCCCTTGTTTCCATTGATTGGCTTTGTCATCAATGGTGTTTTTGGTAAATATATTCCAAAATCCGTTAGTGGATGGATAGCAACCCTTGCCATTTTCGCATCGTTTGTGGTTGCAGTTTCTGTTTTTAGCAAACTCAATGCAACTGATTCAATTACCATTGAACTGTTTGATTGGATTGCCTTTAGCAATATGCAAATCGGATTCTCGTTTTTGCTCGATTCGTTAACGATGGTAATGCTATTGGTAATTACTGGAATTGGATTTCTCATTCACCTCTACTCCATTGGTTACATGCACGATGATGAAGCATCAACACGCTTTTTCACCTACCTTAACTTGTTTATTTTCTTTATGTTGTTACTTGTAATGGGTAGCAACTACTTGGTGATGTTTATTGGATGGGAAGGTGTTGGCCTATGCTCTTATCTATTGATTGGTTTCTGGTTTAAAAATGATGCTTATAACAATGCTGCAAAAAAGGCATTTGTAATGAACCGCATTGGTGACCTTGGGTTTTTGTTGGGTATGTTTTTCATTTTATTCAATTTTGGGACACTCGAATACGATGCAGTTGCCCAACAAGCGAGTGCATTTGCGCCTAATAGCATGCTTATTGTTTCCATTACCTTATTACTGTTTGTAGGTGCAATGGGTAAATCGGCACAGTTGCCTTTGTATACTTGGTTACCAGATGCCATGGCAGGCCCAACTCCAGTTTCAGCATTGATTCACGCAGCTACAATGGTTACCGCAGGTATTTACATGGTGGTTCGTTCCAACGTATTGTTTGCACTTGCTCCACACACGTTAGATGTGATTCTTTGGGTAGGTGTTGCCACTTCAGTGTTTGCTGCGGTAATCGGATTGATGCAAAATGATATTAAAAAAGTGTTGGCCTACTCTACTGTATCGCAATTAGGTTTAATGTTTGCTGCACTTGGTCTTGGCGCTTTTGCAAGTGGCATGTTTCATGTGGTAACACATGCATTTTTTAAAGCCTGTTTGTTCTTAGGTTCAGGTAGCGTTATTCATGCATTGCATGGCGAACAAGACATTCGCAAAATGGGCGGATTGAAAAAACTCATTCCAATAACCTATATCACTTTCATTATTGCATCTTTTGCCATTTCAGGTTTCCCATTGCTTTCAGGATTTTTCTCAAAAGACGAGATCTTGGCGCATGCCTTCGAGCAAAACAAATTGGTTTGGACAATCCTTTCAATTAGTTCTATGATAACTGCCTTTTATATGTTCCGATTGGTATACTTAACCTTTTATGGCAACTTCCGTGGAACTGATGAAACCAAAAAACATATCCACGAATCACCTCTCACCATTACCATTCCTTTAATCATCTTGTGCATACTCTCTGTATTTGGTGGTTTGTTGGGGTTACCTTCGGTGTTTCATGTGTCACACTTGTTTGCTGATTATTTAGCTGCAGTTACCGACCCTTCAAAAGCATTTTTGCATGCTCACGAAAAAGTATCGCACATGACCGAAATTGTATTAATGTCGTTTGCTGGATTAGCTGCAATTGTTTCCATTTATTATGCATACACCAAATATGTGAAAAAAGGCGAGCAACCTGCCGATGAGGCTTCGCTTACCGGCTTGCAAAAATGGATTTCCAATAAATTCTATGTTGATGAGTTATATGATAAAATAATCGTAAAACCCATGCTGATATTGTCTGATTTATTCTTGGTATTGGTTGATAAACTCATTATTGATTTATCCGTAAATGCAGTTGCTTGGTTTGTTGGACTAACCGGACGAGCCACTCGCTTACTCCAAACTGGAAATACCGGCTTTTATATTTTTGCCATGGTACTTAGCATGGTTGTATTATTTGTAATTCGATTGCTCGCATAATTTATGATAACATTACTCCTTTTAGGTTTTCCATTACTGGCATCATTGATGGTGCTGGCTTCAGGCAATAAATGGGCTTCAAAGCTTGCATTAACCTTATCCATTATTCAGTTAGGTATTACCACCTATGCCTACTTATTGTTTAAACAACAAGGTGCCGAAGCATTTTACTTTTTTAAAGAGTGGATTAGCAGCCCAAAAATCAGTTTACACTTAGGCTTAGATGGACTCAGTTTGTTAATGGTTGTACTCACAAATTTCTTGGTACCTCTTATCATACTATCAGCTTTTAACCGAACCATTGAACGACAAGCTGGTTACTTTTCACTCATTTTATTGATGCAATTTGCCCTCAACGGTGTGTTTATGGCATACGATGGCATGGTGTATTATATATTTTGGGAACTTGCGCTTATTCCTATTTATTTTATTGCCTTACGTTGGGGTGGACCAAACCGCGTTCCGGTTACACTCAAATTTTTCATTTACACCTTAGCCGGCAGTTTACTTATGTTGTTTGGCTTTATCACTTTGTATTGGTATAACCCAAGTCAAAGTTTTGATATTCGCGATTTATACAATGCAGCCATTTGCAGTTGCAAACAAGGCTGGCTGTTCTGGACATTGTTTTTAGCTTTTGCAATTAAAATCCCGATTGTTCCTTTCCATACTTGGCAAGCCGATACATACAAAGAAGCACCAACACAAGGAACCATGTTACTTTCGGGTATTATGCTCAAAATGGGAACCTACAGTTTATTACGTTGGTTGTTGCCTATTCTGCCTGCTGGAGTTGCCGAATGGGGACCGTTAGCCATTACTTTATGCGTTATTGGAATTGTGTATGCTTCGGTTATTGCCATCATGCAACAAGATCTTAAAAAATTACTAGCATATTCTTCAGTAGCACACGTAGGATTAATCAGTGCAGGTATTTTTGCACTTAACATGCAAGGTTTTCAAGGCAGCGTGGTGCAAATGTTGGCCCATGGTGTAAATGTGGTTGGATTGTTCTTTTGTGCAGACATTATTTTAAACCGTACCAACTCGCTAAATGTAGATGGCTTAGGTGGTATACGCAACCTTGCTCCTCAATTCAACACGTTGTTTATGATTGTAGTATTGGGAAGTGTTGCTTTGCCTTTAACCAATGGATTTATTGGCGAGTTCTTGCTTTTGTTTGGCGTGTATGAATACAATACCTGGTTATCTGTATTTGCAGGACTCACCATCATTTTAGGAGCCGTGTACATGTTGCGCATGTTCCAACGCGTAATGCTGGGAAGTGTAAATGAAAACGTGCCTGCATTTGCAGATTTGTATTGGAACGAAAAAATAGTTTTAGGAACAATAGCAGCCGTAATTTTAGTATTGGGAATTTACCCTAAACCCATTATGGAAATTGCAGAACCTGCATTGCAAATAATATTGGATAAATCAGTTGTAAAATAGGAAAAACAATAGCTGCAGATTAGCACAGATATGATTAAAAATAAAGAATGATAGCCGCAGATTACGCAAATTCATTTTCTGTAATTTGTTACAGTAAAGCGAAAGCTACTCAAAATTAAATTTGCGTAATTAGCGGTTAAAAAATATCACATACGACAACACAAAAAATTCTGTGTTAATGTGCGGCTAAAAAATAGAAAAGATGAATACATTAATATATACCTCGTGTCTTGGGTTGTTTTGCCTGTTGGCAGAAATTTTAAACTTACGTAAACTGCTTGTGCCATTAGTTGTACTTGGCATCACCGTTATTTTTGGTGTAAACTACATGGAGTGGAACCAAGGTGGATCTTTTTACAACGACATGTTGCGCATTGATCATTTTTCAGTTGCATTTAGTGCCTTGGTATTGTTAGTAGGAATGCTCATTTTGGTACTCACAGCAGATTATTACAAAAACGAAATTCACCATATCAGCGATTACCTCGCCATCCTCATTTTTACATTATGCGGTGCTTTAATCATGTTGTCGTTTAGCAATATGGCTATGTTGTTTTTAGGGATTGAAATTCTTTCCATTTCACTTTATATTATGGCTGGCAGTAAACGCTTCGAAACCAAATCAAACGAGGCGGGCTTTAAATACTTTTTAATGGGCGCATTCGCTTCAGGATTTTTATTGTTTGGAATCGCTTTGATTTATGGTGTAACCAATAGCTTCCACCTCGAAAAAATTGGCATGTACATCATGAACCACGATGCCACAACCATTAGCCCTCTTTTTTATATTGGCATGATGTTGATGTTGGTGGCTATGTTGTTTAAAGTAGCTGCGGCACCTTTTCATTTTTGGAGTCCTGATGTATACGAAGGATCACCTGCACTCATTACCGCATTTATGAGCACCTTGGTTAAAATTGCAGCCTTTGGTGCCTTGTACCGTTTGTTTGCCACATGCTTTGTTGGCACCTTAAGTTATGCCACACAAACACTTTCCATTGTTTCAGTTGCATCGTTGGCTATTGGAAACTTCACCGCCTTGCACCAAACCAACTTTAAACGCCTAATGGCGTATTCAGGTATTTCGCATGCTGGATATTTATTGTTAGCCATTATTGCACTGTATGCCAATACTGCCTCTGCCCTATTCTACTATTCAGCAGGATATGCATTTGCAACCATAGGCGCATTTGCTGTTGCCATTCCGGTATTTCACAGCATGCAAAATGAAGGCATGGATGCCTTTAATGGTTTGGGCAAAAAAAATCCATTGTTGGCAGCATTGCTTACCATGAGCATGTTATCATTAGCAGGTATACCGCCTTTTGCGGGCTTTTTAGGTAAATACTATATTTTTAGCAAAGCCATTGCAGCAGGCCATGTAGCACTCACACTTATTGCAGTTATTGCCAGCATGATTGGTGCCTATTATTACCTTAAAGTGGTGCTGGCCATGTACACCAAAGATAGCAACGACAAAACCATCGAAGCTTCACCGCTGTATATAATGGTGGCTGTGTTTTGTGTAGCCATGAGTTTGGTGTTGGGATTGTTTCCGAATATGTTGATGGGGTTGATATAGGGATACAAACCAATTTAATTTTAATTATATTTAAACTTTGATTTCAATTTTTTGAACTCATCCTTTGCTTCTTTTTTATCTTCTTCTTCTAATGGCTCAAAAGTATCGTTTAAGGATAACGTTGAAGGCTCATTAGCCAAACTATTATATAAATCTTCATAAAATTTCTGAAGAACATTGTAATTCAAAATCCCCCAGCTTTGTATGTCTTGAGAAATTAATTTTGTTTCCTGAACTGTTAAACTGAGATTATTTAAAAGAATAAGTTTGTATCTCGTATTTTTAGTTAACAACACATCATTCATTGACGCAAAACTTAATATTTCAGTCATTGATTGATTAAAAATATCAACAGATTGAAAAACTAGAAAGTAAACCTGTTTACCTTCATTAAGTGAGCCAATGTTTCTTAACATTTTTAGTTTCGACATTAACTCGAGATGGGCATTCAATCTTTTATCAAGTATTAGTTTTTGAGAATCGAATTCTATTTCAATCTTTTTAGTTTTTAAAGTTAACCTATACCCTCCGTATGTAATAATAGCAGTTGCCAATATATACCAAGTCGGATTGTAAGCTTCCCCGAAAGTTAGCCATTTAAAAGTTGATTAAATAAATAATGATTAACTTTAAATGACAATTATGAAGCATTCAAAATTCACAGAAAC
>JALONP010000011.1 GCA_025454875.1 Bacteroidia bacterium
GTTCAATCAATGTTATTTAAAAATAGCCTGTTTTTAAATTTTACATTGATAATACGCGAATGAATGAAGCAGTTATTTGAGGTCTTAGTCATCTCATTCAGTAGTACCTTTTGCAGAACCAAAAGGTAACAAAAAGAACTTAGAGGTTCCTTTCGATAATTTGAATGCTACTAGTATAATTGCGGATATTCATTTTATTTTTGCACCCAAAATTTGAAAACTCATGCGTAAAGGAACCCTCATTTGGATTATTGCCATCGGATTTGCAAGTGGCCTTGCAGGCGCTTTCACATTTACATCAGTAGCTCCTCGTACCGTTTTGGTAAGTGCACTCAACCCTACCGACCCCCCTTCGGGTGGTATTTACCAAGAGGTGAACAACAGCACAAGGCAAGGTATTGCCGATAATTTTGTAAAAGCATCGCAAGTGGCTACACCTTGTGTGGTATTTATTAAAACGGTGAGCAACCAGCAACAACAAGCCATGGATCCATTTTTTGATTTTTGGTCGAACATGGATTTTTTTGGCCGAAGGGGGCCTGTTACCAGCTCAGGTTCGGGCGTTATCATTACGGCTGATGGGTATATTGTAACCAACTTGCATGTGGTAAAAGATGCTGATCAAATTGAAGTAATTACCAACAACAACAAACACGCATACAAAGCCAAAATTATTGGCACCGACCAATCAACAGATTTGGCCTTGCTTAAAATAGAAGGCAAAGGATTGCAACATATTGTATTTGGCAACTCTGATCAATTGCAAATTGGCGAATGGGTTGTAGCAGTAGGTAATCCGTTTAACCTCACTTCTACTGTAACTGCGGGTATTGTAAGTGCCAAAGGCCGCAACATCAATATTGTTAACAGCCGTTTTCCAATCGAATCATTTATCCAAACCGATGCAGCTATTAACCCCGGAAACAGTGGAGGTGCGCTGGTAAATACCAACGGAGAACTGGTGGGAATCAATACAGCCATTGCATCCAATACAGGCTCATACAATGGTTACGGTTTTGCCATTCCGGTAAATATTGTACAGAAAATTGTAAAAGACCTGATTGAGTTTAAAGAAGTGCAACGCGGATTTACAGGCATGGATGTGATTGATATAGAGGCCAAGCTTGCGGATAAACTTAATATTACCAACAACTTGGGGGTATATGTGCAACAAGTATTGAGCGAAGGACCAAGCGATGAAGCAGGTATTAAAGCAGGTGATGTGGTAATTAAGGTTAATGAGAACCCCATTGAAAGCAAAGCCATGTTTGATGAACAAATAAGTTACCACCGCCCAGGCGATAAAGTAAAAATAACCTTATGGACCAATGGTGGGCAAAAAGATGTGTACATCAAACTTATTAACCGCGAAGGCAATACCAGCATTATGCGCAAAAATACGGTAGAGTCGACCACATTGGGTGCCGATTTTCAGCCGTTAAGCAAGGTAGAGTTAGACAAATACAAACTCACCTCCGGAATTAAAATTAGCAATATCAAAAACGGACGCATTCGCAGCATGAGCATTCCAGAGGAGTTTATCGTTACTGCATTTAACCGCAAACCGGTAACTACTGCACAAGAGTTAATTGCCAATTTAGAGTCGGCACGTGGGCAAATTATCATTGAAGGAATTTACCCAAATGGCAGCAGGGGCTTTTTCTCGTTTTATGCTTATTAATGCAAGTATGCACATGCAATTTGTGTAAAGTTTAGTGGGCTACCCATTCAAGAATTTTTATATAATTGCAGCATGAAAAATAACCTTAAACTATTAACCCTAGCCGGCTTTGTTTTAGTTGCTGGCCTTACCTTGAGCAATTGTAAAGACGATGCTGAAACGCCTGCACCTGCGCAACCTGCACCTACCCCAACTCCTACTGTTGAAAACACACTTACCTACGATAACATCACCATCGACAGCATGTCGGGTGCATGTGAGTTTGGTACTGAATTAAATGTAACGGCAACTGGAACCCATGATAACCGCACGTATACGTTGTATGCAGCATTCCCTGGATCACAAGCGGCAGCAGGAACTTACACAACTGTTTTACCTGGAGAAAATCCAAGTGCGGGCAAATGCAGTTTATTTGTGTTGCGTCAGTTTTCGGGTACCAGCCAATCCATTTACCCTCCTGCAGATTTAGCGGTAACACTTACCATTGAAAATGGCAACTACCGCGTTACGTTTGCCAAAACAAAATTTGTGGCAGTAGGTAATAGCAGCTTTTTTGCTAATATTTCGGCTTCAAAAGTGGGCTGTCGTTAGTTTAGTTTACATACTTAAAAACACAAATTCATGATTCAAAAAATACTGGTTGCCAACAGGGGCGAGATTGCTTTACGGGTAATGCGCACCGCCAAAGAAATGGGTATAAAAACGGTAGCCGTATTTAGCGAAGCCGACCGCAATGCGCTCCATGTGCGATATGCTGATGAGGCCGTTTGTATTGGTCCTGCACCTTCAAACCAATCGTACTTACAAATGGATACCATTTTGGAGGTTTGCCGTACCTTAAAGGTAGATGCCATTCACCCAGGTTATGGATTTTTATCAGAGAATGCCGTGTTTGCGCGCAAAGTGCAAGAAGCAGGTATTACGTTTATTGGTCCGAGTGCCGAAGCCATGGAAATAATGGGAAGCAAGCTGGGAGCAAAAGCAGCAGTTAAAGCATTTGGGGTTCCCATGGTTCCTGGCACCGATACCGCCATTCAAGATGTGAAGGCTGCCAAAGAAATTGCCACCCAAATTGGTTATCCTGTTTTAATCAAAGCATCAGCAGGTGGCGGTGGCAAAGGAATGCGTGTGGTAATGGAAGCAGCCGAGTTTGAACAACAAGTGCAACTTGCCATGAGCGAGGCGCAATCAGCATTTGGCGATGGCTCTGTTTTTATCGAAAAATATGTAGGTTCACCTAGGCATATTGAATTTCAAATTTTAGGCGATAGCCACGGAAACATAGTGCATTTGTTTGAGCGCGAATGTTCTATTCAACGCAGACACCAAAAATTGGTTGAAGAAGCTCCTTCGAGTTGTTTAACACCCGAAGTACGCAAGGCCATGGGCGAGGCTGCAGTAAACGTTGCCAAGGCTTGCAATTACACGGGAGCAGGTACCGTTGAGTTTTTGGTTGATGAGAAACTGAATTTTTACTTCCTCGAAATGAATACACGGTTGCAGGTAGAACACCCGGTTACCGAGCAAATTGTTGGCCTCGATTTGGTGAAAGAACAAATACGTGTTGCCAATGGCGAACCGTTGGGCTACACGCAAAACGATCTTGAAATGCGCGGACATGCAATTGAGTTACGTGTATGTGCTGAAGATCCAGCCAACCAGTTTTTACCCGATATTGGAACGCTTAAAACGTATACTGTTCCGCAAGGACTTGGCGTGCGTGTTGACGATTCGTTTGAAGCAGGAATGGCAATTCCAATTCACTATGACCCCATGATTGCCAAGTTAATTACATTTGGCAAAACACGCGATGAAGCCATCCAACGGATGATACGCGCTATTGACGATTACCATATTAGTGGAATTGAAACAACGTTGTCGTTTGGTAAATTTGCCATGCAACACCCAGCCTTTGTTTCAGGTAATTTTGACACCAAATTTATTGAGCGTTACTTTAAACCTGAGTTATTGCCTCAAACTGAAGTGGCTGATGAAATAATGGCTTTTGCAGCCGGTAGTTTATTCACCAACAGCAAGCAACAAGCGGTAACTACGGCAACTGAACAAACGCGTAAAAGCGACTGGCTACGCAACCGTAAATTAACCTAAGGATTATTGTATATTTGCCGTTTATTTTAATGCACCGTGGCTTTTAGAGAAAAAGGATCAGCAATCATTATTAAAACACCAGAGCAAATTGAAGGGATACGCAGAAGTGCCCAATTGGCTGCAAGCGCCTTAAAGGAAGTGGCACCCTACGTAAAGGCTGGGGTAACCACTGAGTTCTTAAACAATATTTGCCGCGATTTTATCAAGGATCATGGTGCAGTTGCAGCTACGGTTGGGTACAATGGTTACAAACACGAAACTTGTATTAGTTTGAATGATGTTATCTGCCATGGTATTCCAGGGAAATACACATTGCGTGATGGCGATATTTTAAACATAGATGTAACCACCATCCTTAACGGGTATTATGGTGATACAAGCACCATGTTCACCGTTGGCGAAATAACCGAGCATGCACAAAAACTAATCAATGCCACACGCGAATGTTTGCGTATTGGTATTGCACAATGCAGACCCGGAAACAGGGTTGGCAATATTGGTTATGAAATTAACAAGTACGCTACTTCTCTTGGTTACTCAGTGGTTTATGAGTTTTGTGGTCATGGCGTTGGAATTCGTTTTCATGAAGAACCTGAAGTTTCGCATGTTGCAGATAAAGACACAGGACCTGTAATGCAAGCAGGCATGATATTTACCATCGAACCGATGATTAATGCTGGTAAAGCACGCGCCAAGGTTGATAAAAGAGATGGGTGGACTGCTCGCACCATTGACGGAAAATTATCTGCCCAATTTGAGCATACCATTTTGGTAACACCTACCCGCCCCGATGTATTATCGGATATCAGCAACGAATACCCTAAACCTTAGTCGGTTTGGTGTACACACGGAATAAGCGTTGAATAAAATTGAATGCTTAAGCCTGAAGCAAATGGCAACTTTAAACCAGATTGAAAAGGTTTAATGCCACATACCACACGCGATGGTGCTACCCCCGATTTTAGAATTTGATTGGTAATGATGGTGGCTTTTGCAAAACCTACAGACCAAGCGTCTACTCCTTTTTCTTTTCCTAAGTAAGCACTGTCTGCTTGGTATACCAACACAGCTTGTACATCGGCATGTTTTTGCAAAACAGCAATTACTTGTTTGGTAAATTGTTCAGCTGTAGGTTGCCATTTGGTTGTTTGTGGCGCAAACAACAATTTATCATTTACCCATACAGATGTGTTGGCACAACCAGTGGTAGCAACCAAATCTGTTGCAGCATAACCAACAAACTGTTGGATAATGGATTGGCTTAATTGCAAAAAAGCATCTTGTTGTGCTAACCGTTGTTGGTTGAGGCGTTGCAAACGTAAATCTTGTTCGGTAAGCTGTGCTTGTTTTTGGGCAAGTGAGTCTTGTTTTTCTTGTAACCTGTTCACCAAACTTTGCTCCATTGTAGCGCTCTGGTTACGCAAATACACCACTTCATCTTTAAGTAATCCAATTCGCTTTTCGAGCAAAACACTGTCGTGTTGCATTTGTGCAATACGCTGTTTGGCACTGTCGTACTCCTTAACAGATACACATCCAACAACCAATAATCCGACCAACCCAAATACAAAATACTGTTTCATGTAAGGTACAAAAATAGTGTTATATGCCTATCGGCAAAACTTTCTATATTTGCCTGTGTAAAGCAAGCGCCTTTTATGACAGCAAACCGTGTATATTTTGATAATGCCGCAACCACCCCATTAGACAAAGAAGTATTGGCCACGATGATTCCGTTAATGGAAGAACAATTTGGCAATCCATCTTCTACCCACGGACACGGAAGAGTAGTGCGCACCCATATTGAAGAGGCGCGTAAAACGGTAGCTAAACACTTAAACTGCACACCTGGAGAAATCTTTTTTACCTCAGGCGGAACCGAGGCCGATAATATGGCCATTCGCCAAGCAGTGGCATTTTTAGGTGTAAAACACCTGATCACTTCCCCTATTGAACACCATGCGGTGCTGCATACCATTGAAGAATTGCACAAAGAAGGCAAGGCAGCCATGCACTTGGTAAATGTATTACCAAACGGGCATATCGATTTAACACACCTTGAGCAATTGTTGCAACAATACCCTCAAGCATTGGTATCGTTAATGCATGCCAATAACGAAATTGGCAACCTGCTCGACATTGAAACGGTTGGCAATTTGTGTAAACAATACAGCGCGTTGTTTCACTGCGATACTGTACAAACCATTGGGCATTATGCATTTGATATGCAAAAGTTGAATGTGCATTTTGTAGCATGTGCTGCGCATAAATTTAATGGTCCAAAAGGTGTGGGCTTTATTTATGTGAACAATCAAGTTAAGCTGCATCCGTTTATTACCGGTGGTGCTCAAGAGCGCAATATGCGAGGAGGAACCGAAAATGTTTATGGCATTGTTGGACTTGCAAAAGCACTCGAAATTTCGATGCGTGATTTGGAAAAAGAGCAAGCCCATATACAATCGCTTAAAACATACATGATGGAGCGCTTAACTCAAACGGTTCCGGGTATTGCCTTTAATGGTGATGCTACTGGAAAATCACTTTACACTGTATTGAATGTGTCGTTTCCCCCAAGTCCAGTTGGCGAAATGATGTTGTTTAAATTGGATATAGCGGGCATTTCCGTTTCGGGAGGCAGTGCGTGCTCGTCAGGTTCCAATGTAGGCTCACATGTGCTTGCTGCTATTAAACACAACCCACAACGTGCTGCAGTTCGTTTTTCATTTGGCAAACAAAACACCAAAGCCGAAGTTGATTTTGTAATTGATGCGTTGGCACAAATGTTGGCACCTCAGGCCAAAGTAAATGCTTAGTGATGAATGATGAGCGTTGGATGCTAAATGCTCTTTGTCTAATGTCTAATGTCTATTGCCCAACACCACTTCTCGATACGAGCCTGCGGCTCTACTCGCAGTAACGATTCGATTCGCATTATCAAATCATCTCATTATCAAATTGTCAAATAAATCAGTGGTGTTTTTTTTTTACCGCAGCGCTCACAGCGAAAAAATAATAAATCAGCGTATCCCGATCGCTATCGGGGCGGCTAAACAGTCTTCTAATATCACGAATCCAGATTAACTATTGAAAGCAAAAAATTGAACCACAGAGGTACGGAGAATTTATTTAAAAATGTGCGTCTTTCAACCGCAGCGACCACAGCGAAAAAATAATAAATCAGCGTAATTAGCGGCTAAACAGTCTTCTAATATCACGAATCCAGATTAACTATTGAAAGCGAAAAATTGAACCACTGAGGTACGGAGAATTTATTTAAAAATGTCCGTCTTTCAACCGCAGCGACCACAGCGTTAAGACAAAGTACACAGCGATATACACAATCGCCAATGACCAATATCTAATGCCTAACAACACTTCTCGATACGAGCCTGCGGCTCTACTCGAAGTGACTGCTAATCATTTCATGATTAAATTATCAAACCAACCAACTAAAACTCATCTTCCCCACCTGAAGCTTCTCCTTGTTCGTCTTCAAACAACCCAAACTCATCCGCTTCATCATCTGAAATTTCCCCACCCATGTCTTCGGTTTTGTCAAGGTAGTTTTTGGTGATTTCATCAAACTCATTATCATCAACCAAACCAAAACGTTGAATTTTGTCGTATTGTTTAGGTGCTAGCCCAACTGTTTTGGTACATACCGGATACTTTACCCCTGCTTTTTCTTTCATCTCAATTCCTGTTAACTCTACGTGCAAGGTCCACAACTCCATAAAGTCGTAGATGTAAATCATTTTTTGATGTGGGTCAATAATGTAATCAACCAATTTGGATTTGGCCATTACGGGCAGTTTTGGTGTAGCGTCAGGTCCATCATCATCGTCATCCGACATGTCTTCAAGTGTAATTTCTTGAAACTTCTTCCACGAGTCGTTGCTCATGTAAAAAGAGGCCATTTGTTTTTGGTCGAAACCAATTGCATCCAAAATGGCTTTGTGAAAATCAAAAAAAGTTTGTGTTGATTTAATCTCAATCACCCTGAATGTTTCTTCAAACTCCTCAAACCAAACCTTAAACTTATAAACTGCCATATTCTTGTATTTCGGGCAAAAATACACCTTTACCGCAAACCTTTGGTAAAAAAATAAAGAGCAAATGGTTGCTAACGTAAAGTGGTTAAATTGCCCTTAAGTGTGCGCGTAGAGCCATCCCAACCAGTATATGTAATAAGGTATACAAACACATCGCTGGTTTCGGGATTGCTTAATACTGCAGCCGAAAACCCTTCTTTGGGATTGGTGGTTTCAAATACCTTTTGCCCCCAACGGTTGTACACAATTAGGGAGTAATCTTTCACAAAAATGCTACTTGGCAGCCATACATCATTTAACCCATCGCGGTTGGGTGTATACACATTTGGCGCCATCACCAATGGTTTTTGGAACAATTCAATGGTATTAGACGAACTGGTATACACGGAGTTGTTTTCGCTAGCCTCAATGGTGTACAAATACAATCCAATATCGGTATTGAGTTTGGAGTCGGTATAATTTGTATCGCGGTAAGCAGTATTGCCAACTGAACTCAATTGTTCACCAAAACCTTCCCTCACCACTGAATATCCCGCAACGCCTTGTTTCCAATAATCATATTCATTCCACCTCAATCGGTGAACAAACGGATTGGACACTCCTTTAAGCAAGATGGTGCAAGCGGTATGGTTCACATCGTTTTCAATGCCGCAGTCGTTTACTTGTTTGATCTGGTAACAATAAGATGCCCCTGCAACATCTACTGCATTATCGGTATAAATGGTATCATCAATGCCTTCGGTAGCGTGTGTGAGTTCAAATTTGGTAGCATTAAAGCCCCGCTTGAGTACTTTGTATTTAAAAAAGTCGTTGCGGTTTCCTGCCTCCCAAACCAACCGTACACTTTGGTTATTCACCACCGATACCTGATGGAGGTAAATAGGTGCCGGGTACTTAATGACTTTAATAATGCTGCATTCAGCAAAACTTGTATCGCCCATTCGGTTGCATATCGAAACAGGAATTGCTGCATAACAATAATTAACTGTTTGGTTGTTAAAAGCAGTTTCATCTGTAAACGTAAATGAAGTATCATCGAACACTTTGGTTAGCTCCGTGTATGCGCTTCCGTTAACACTTCTCACCAAAACATAATGTGAAAAATAACGGCTTCGTTGCTCAATATTTCCCCTAATAAAGGTAGTATTGTTAGATAACGACCGAATGCATTTTAAAACGGGCGTGGCGGGTACTGGAGGGTCTAACACCACAATGCGAACTCGGGCCGTTGCAGTGCGAGCTTGAGGGCATTGGTTATTGCGGATAAAGATGGTTACGGTAAATGTATCTGACCTAGCCGTATCTTCACAAAAACCTCTGAATACAAAACCAAGACGCGATAGGCCTAATTCGTTTTGGACTAATGAAGCCAAAATACGTGGATCGGATTGTACATTACCCGAAAGGGTAGCAAAAACAGAATCTTGCACATCAATACCCAATACTTCAGTTTCGTAAATGAGGGTGTCGGTGGCATATACAAACAACACGGTATCTTTAGTAAATACAAATGCCGAATCGCTGGTAACGGCTTCATAAACCGAACAAATGGTGCGTGACCGTTGTGCAGTATCATTGCAAATATTTCGGGTAAGGATATAATAACAATGGTTGGTAACTAGGTGGTTGGTAGCATTAACATCAACCCAACTCGAATCGGTTACCGAGGGAAGTGTTGTTACCAATTGAAATGGACTACCCGCAACTGATCGGTATACTTCGTACCCTTTAAAACGTTTGGTTTCAGAAGGTATGCGCCATTTTAACTGAACTACATTGGGCTGAATGGTTCGCAAACATTGTGGGTACACTGTGATTGGGGCTGGCAATGGCATGAGCACAAAACGCATCGTGGCACTTTTTCGGTTCACACCTAAACAGGCATTGTCGCGGGCATTTACCAAAATGGTAAACGTATCGTTGCCCAATTGGTTGCATTGCGTATTCCACCTCACACGCACACGCATTAAACTTTTGGTGCGTTCAATCGAAATTTTGGGCGTATCGGGACCAAGTGCAAGTAGGGAGCCAGCAAACTCGGCATACAAGGAATCGTTATCAGGTTCTACAATTGTAAACAACCAATCAAGCGTATCTCCGGCAAATAGTTGAATCAATGTATCGCGCACCACTGGTGCGTTTGAACTAACGTTCAAATCAATTTTAAAAACTGCATTGTTGCAATTACTGGAACGGTTTTGCCTGCTCCATGCACCGGGTGTTGTTGGAAAATCAGACGAACCGCCACAACCCGCACATACAGCTTGGTATACCACTCCACGTTTATCAAACCTGCTCGTTCCTCCATCCACATGTTCATTGGTAACCATGCCACCGTAGTACGTAGCATAATCGAGTGAATTTAAAAACGGCCCAAACACCGCCAAGTAAAAATCTGATCCGTTGGTTGTTCGTTGAAACGCGTTATCGGTTAAAGGCAAACCATCCGTTACTCCTGTCGAAAAATTGAAACCATTGTTAACGGTACCACCCCATCCACTCACGTAAATGCGCCCACAATCGTCAACCATAAAACTTGAAAGGGAGATGTTTACTTTACCTGTTGCATCAACCAGTGAACCAAAGGTTGTTGAATACTGAATGGTGTCTAAAAACTCGTTGAATATGGTGATAAATTGATGTGTTCCTGGAACATTAAACACATCGCCTTTGGTTGGAAATGAACCGATACTTTGGCCAGCCACGTAAACATTGCGGCTCACATCCATGTCTAAAAAATATATTTGGTCATACGCGGCAGTTCCCAAATACACCAACTTGGTTAGTGAAAAATTATTGTCAACTCGGGCAATAAAACCATCTACATTGCCTTTATAGGTAAATGCACCTTGACTTATTCCAATATCAGGCGAGGTGGTACCACCGCCAACAACCATATTGTTTGCAAAATCAAACCGCACGCTATAGGCCATATCAAGTTGATTGCCTCCGAGGTAAGATGACATGATTGGGGTACGCAAATTGGAAGTGATTTTAAATACACAACCATCTTGTTCACCACCACCAAAATTGGGTTGAAACGCATTTACTATAGGATAATTTTCGTTGTTAGCAGATTGGGTTCCACTTACCACACATACGTTACCTTGCACATCAAACACAATTTCACCTCGGTAAGGATCTCCATAATTGTAGCATATTGGAAATTGTTCTGAATATGCACCTTGAGCATTGGCTGCATTAATTCCATCATCATCACTTCCGCCCCAATAGGTAGAAGCTGTGAGTTGTTGTCCATTAGCTGATAAGCGACAAACCACGATATCGGCTCTTCCGTTATGGCTTGCATCAAACGGATTACCAGCAGTAGGAAAATTATTGGAGTATGTTGTGCCAAGCATAAACAAGTTGCCACTTCCATCACAAATCAAACTGTGTGGTTGTTCGTTATTACTTCCACCCAAATAAGTTGCGCAAATCAACTGACGACCATCGCTGCTAAACTTAAGCAATCCAATATCACGAGCTGATCCTGAATTATTAGAATTAGACCCACCTCCAAAATTTACTTGGTACGCACCAACTGTAACCGGGAAACCAATTCCGTATACAGTGCCTCCTGTCCATGCATTTCCGAGTAAATCAAACGTGGATGTATTGCCAAAATTATCTGCTGTAGAACCAGAAAAAGTTCCAAAAATGACGTTCGGGTCAATAACCAAGGTTTGCGATTTGTTGTATTTACCCAATTCAAAAGTAAGTTTGGATTGTTGAAGTTTATAGGCACATGCAATAGTATCTGACGATTGAAATGCGATAGGAGCTTCTTCTTTTACCCGACTCACACTTGTATTAACCACAAGTGCATGATGATGCAGCGCAATGCTGTCAATTCCTTCGTACACCAATGCCAGTTTGGATAAATCGGCATTGGGCAGCAAAATGAAATTGATTTTAACAAAATCGGCATACCCAATTAATTCCATGCTGATGCCTGTTTGTTTGTTCTGAAGCACAATGCGGTTGTATGCTTTGCATTGAGACGCCCACTTGGTTGCATCGCTGCCTAAAAAGTAATTGTAAGTTTCAGGATAAGCCGCTCCCGTTTGCACAAATGGTGTAGGCCCAATTCCATTGAGGTGAACTTTATACGCGTGCGCATCTACAATGCCATTGCCGGTTCCATGCTGAAAATCGTGAATTTGCTGCTTGTTCCAAAATGAATACACCAAGGCAGATGATGTGATGTACAAGGCACCTCCGGGTATATAGGCTTTAAACAAAACGGCTGGTTCCCACTGACCTTTGTTTTCGATGAATTTAATGCCTTGGTCAGTTGGCGGGGGCACAAAAATAGCCCGAGCCTTAAACAAGGAACCACAACAAAGGGAAAGTACCAAAATAAAGCGCAACAACATGCTAAACAAATATAACCGTATTTACCAATACCACGATACCCTTGATAAAATTAAGAAATGGATGTATATTCAGGTATGAAAAAAAAGTTGGTTGCCTTAACGGGCGCAGGTATAAGTGCCGAAAGCGGACTCAAAACCTTTCGTGACAATGACGGGTTATGGGAAGGTTACAATGTATATGATGTAGCCACACCCGAGGCTTGGCAACGTGATCCCGAAATGGTGCAGGCATTTTACAATATGAGACGCAAAGAAGTATTAAACGCCCAACCCAACAATGCCCATTTATTGTTAGCCAAACTCGAGCACCATTTTAACATTTGCATCATTACCCAAAACATCGACAATTTGCATGAACGTGCAGGCTCCACAAATATCATCCATTTACATGGTGAAATCACTAAGGCACAAAGCAGCATCAATCCTCATTTAATTTACCCAATACAAGGCGCGGAGCTTCATTTAAACGAAAAATGTGAATTGGGTGCTCCTTTACGTCCGTTTGTGGTATGGTTTGGTGAGGCTGTTCCCAAAATGGCCGAAGCTGAATTAGCGATGCAAGATGCCGATTACTTGCTCATAATTGGCACCTCATTGCAAGTGTATCCTGCGGCATCACTTGTGCATGCAGTGCCTGCAGATGCGCAGATTGCGGTAATCGACCCGGGTTCTCCTGCCATTCAAAACAGATACAATACAACCGTTATACGCCAAAAAGCAACCATTGGATTGCAACAATGGATTGCTGAAAATGTAGGTTAGTCTGTTATATTTGGAACATGCAAAACGGACCTATTGGTGTATTTGATTCTGGTTATGGTGGCCTCACCGTTTTAAAAGAGTTGGTTCAAAAATTACCCGAATACGATTATGTGTATTTAGGCGATAATGCACGTGCTCCTTATGGTACACGTTCGTTTGAAGCCATTTATGAATATACTTTGCAATGCGTAAAAAAACTGTTTGAACTGGGTTGTCCGTTGGTTATTTTGGCTTGTAATACCGCTTCGGCTAAGGCATTGCGTACCATCCAACAAAAAGACTTACCGTTGTTGCAACCACAAAACAGGGTTCTCGGAATCATCAGGCCCACTGCCGAAGTAGTTGGACAATACACGCAAAGCAACCATATTGGTGTGGTGGGCACCACCGGCACCATCACTTCTGAATCCTATGTACTCGAAATTGGCAAATTGTTTCCGCAACTCACCGTTACCCAAGAAGCTTGCCCAATGTGGGTTCCGTTGGTTGAAAACAACGAAATGAATAACGAAGGTGCGCGCTATTTTGTGAAGCAACATGTGAACCAACTGCTGCAAAAAGATCCGTTAATTGATACTTTGTTATTGGGCTGTACCCATTATCCATTGTTGATGCCACTGATTGAACAAGCACTTCCACCGCATGTAAAAGTATTGTCGCAAGGAACCATTGTGGCCAATAGCCTTGCTGATTATTTACAACGCCATCCAGAGATGCAAACTCGTTTAACCCAGAAAGGGGAACGCACATTCTTAACAACCGATACCAACGAACAATTTAACAAACAAGGCACGTTGTTTTGGGGTGCACCTATTGTATCGCAGCAGGTGCATGTGCACGAATAGTGTTAAACCAAAGCGCGGGTCAATTCTCTTAACTTGTTTTCTACTGTTGGATTAACTGGTGCCAGTGGCAAGCGAACATGCGACTCGCATAAACCCAATTCATTCAGTACAACTTTAATTCCGCCAGGATTGCCATCCGCAAATATCATTTTCATTAAATCATATAACTGATAGTGCAATACTTTAGCTTCTTCAAAACGACCCGCTAACCCAAGTCGTACCATATCACTAAATGCTTTTGGAAAAGCTTGTCCGATAACCGAAATCACACCAGACATTCCCATTGCAATAAACGGAAGCGTTAAATTATCATCACCCGATATCACCGCAAACGATTGTGGTTTTGCTTGCAAAATATCCATAAAAACTTCTGGGTTCCCTGATGCTTCTTTGGTAGCAATAAACAATGGATTGGATTGTGCCAAACGCAAGGTTGTTGCCGCACTGATGCCCATACCTGTTCTTCCGGGTACATTGTAAATGATAATTGGTAATTTGCTTACACTGGCCAATGCGGTATAATGCAAGTAAATGCCTTCTTGGTTGGGTTTATTGTAGTACGGACTTACCGATAAAACTGCATGGTAGCCGGGCATGTTAAAGTTGGCCAGTTGGGCTTGAACGGCAGTTGTATTGTTACCGCCAATCCCTGCAACAAGCGGAATACGCCCGTTTACAACGGTTGATGCATGGGTAAATACCGCTTGCTTTTCATCTGGAGATAACGTTGGCCCCTCACCTGTTGTCCCTAATACAACCATATACTCTAAACCCCCTTTGATACCATGTTCGATAATGCGGGTTAAACTTTCAAAATCAATGCTGCCATCCTTTTTAAAAGGAGTAACCAATGCAACGCCCGTTCCTTTCATACGTTTACTTATTTGATATTGCGTAAATAAAAATCCAGTTGTTCAATTAAAAATGGAAGCCCTTTTTCGGTTCCAGTATCAACCATTAAATCAAAAAAATCCAGCCCGTATTCCAAATGTGGCCCTACCCTATACTTAGCATTGCTATAAGCTGCAACAGCTTGCATAGGTAATAATGGTTCGCGGTAAATACTCATTAATACATCAAATTCCAGTTCCAAAAACTGTCCTATTTTCCCTTTTATGGGCAGATTTATTCCATTGAGTTTTTCGCGCCAAAAAAACTCTGAGTTTAGCATGAACTTTTTGGTATGTGGCAGTTGTTTGAGGTCAACATAACCAAGCATAAAAACCCTTTTCCCTTCGTTGCGCAAAGCTTGTGCATACTTGCTCACCAACAACTCATCGTCTTTTAGTGCAGCATTGTATACAATGCCTATATGCTCTACTTGGCTAAATGGAATGAGCTTGCGCTTGATGCGTTTGGTTTTGACTTCGCGGGCAAGTTGCCAGCGTCCGATATAATTTTTGAGTTGCTCGATCCACTTCATTTTCTGAAACAAGATTACAAAATTAGCTTGCAGCATCCAAATGCGATCATTTGCAGAATCAAAAGCTATTCTGCTATTAGCATCGCCATAAAATCAGTTTCAGATAAAATTGGAATGTTAAATTCAGTTGCCTTCTTCAGTTTTTCAGGACCCATTTTATCTCCGGCAATTAAATAATCAAGCGACTTGGAAATACTTCCCACATTGCGTCCCCCGTTTTGCTCTATCAATTCCTTTAAGGCATCGCGGCTAATGGTGAATGTACCTGAAACTAAAAAAGATTTTCCTCCTAGCACTTGGGTACGTGTTACTTGATTATTGGCATCTACCTCAAGCTGCAGTCCTTTTTCTTTTAACAGCGCAACGCGTGTAACTTGTTGTGGATCGGCAAAAAATTGAACCACTTGCTCTGCAATTTTCTCTCCTATTTCATAAATACCTGCTATCTCTTCTTTAGTGGCTTTACTCAATGCATCAATTGATCCAAAATGCCGTGCTAATTTTTTCGCAACTGTTTCGCCAACCATGCGAATACCCAATGCAAACAATACACGCTCAAATGGAACTTGTTTGCTTGCTTCAATACCAGCCAAGATGTTCTCAACCGATTTTTGTTGCAACGAACGTTTTTTATCCTCACCTGATTCAAGTTCGAGTCCAATGAGTTGGGCTGCCGTAAGCGAATACAAATCAGCATACGAGTTGATTAATCCTTTTTTAAACAACCCAGCAACCGTTTCACCTCCAAGGCTATCAATATTCATCGCCTTACGACCAATAAAATGTTCGATTTGCCCAATCCGTTGAGGTGGGCAGTTTTGATCGTTTGGACAATAATGAATCACGTCTCCCTCTTTGCGAATAAGGGTAGCATTGCATTCAGGACAAACGGCAATGTATCGAATAGGTAACGCATTGGGTGAGCGTTTTGATAAATCAACACCTGTGATTTTAGGAATAATTTCACCTCCCTTTTCTACATATACCCAATCGTTTTCATGCAAATCGAGGCGCACAATTTCATCTGCATTGTAAAGGCTCGCACGCTTCACTGTTGTTCCTGCAAGTTGCACTGGAACCAAATTGGCAACGGGTGTAATAGCCCCGGTGCGTCCAACTTGGTAAGTTACTTTTTGCAGTTGTGTAAGCGCGTCTTGTGCCTTGTATTTATATGAAATAGCCCAACGTGGATTTTTTGCTGTAAAACCCAAATCTTGTTGATGGTGGTATTGGTTTACTTTGATAACCACACCATCTATCTCGTAACTTAAGTGCTCTCGCTGGCGGTCGTACGCATGAATAAATGCCAATACATCATCAAGAGTTGGACACAATTGGTAATGGTCACTTACCTGAAACCCCCATTCTGCTGCCTTTTTCAAACTTTCGTAATGGCTATCAGCAACGGGGTTATCAGTGTAAATAAAATACAAAAAACAATCGAGCGGACGCTTAGCTACCTCTGCACTGTCTTGCATTTTAAGGGTTCCCGAAGCAAAGTTGCGTGGGTTCTTATACAAACGTTCTTTAATTTCTTCCTCATCATATCCTTTAGCTTCAAGTTCTTTTCGATATGATTCATTTAGGCGCTCAAACGTTTTGCGGTGCATAAAAATCTCTCCTCTAATATCAAACGAAGCGGGATAATTACCAGGAGCAAGTTGTTGAGGAATGGTTTGAATGGTTTTAACATTGGCTGTAACATCATCTCCTTGCACACCATCTCCTCGTGTTACTGCCCTAACCAATACCCCGTTTTCATAGGTAATGCTAATCGCGAGTCCGTCAAATTTTAATTCACATACATACTCAAAATCGTTGCCTATTGCCTTGCGAATACGTTCATCAAACTCACGCAGTTCAACTTCTGAGTATGTATTTCCCAAACTCAACATGGGATAACGGTGTTTTACTTGGGTGAAACTTTTGGTAATATCTCCACCCACTTTTCTTGTAGGTGAATCAGCCGATGCCAAATGAGGAAATTGTGCTTCAAGTTGTTCGAGTTCTTTGAGCAAAAAATCAAAATCAATATCTGATATGGTTGGTTTTGACAACACATAATATGCGTAGTTGTGCTGGTTTAACGTGCGGGTTAATTCATCAATTCTAATTTTTGCTGCTAGTTCGTTCATTGCTGCCAAAATAAGTATTTTGAATGATGAGATAAAAAGGCATTTTTGTAAACATGCGTATTGTGTGCTATTTGCTGCTTTGGGTGGCAAGTTCGGTTGTTCAAGTATTTGCCCAAGGAATTTATGTTCCACTGGGCTCCCCTAGCATGCATATGCTCGATCGCTTTGAGATTAAACAAGGGCGATTGGCGAACCCAATGGAATTTAGTACTTCGGCCCGAAGCTATAAACGTGAGAGCATTGCTCAATTTGCGGATAGCGTTGCGAGTAGGCTGCCCGGATTAAGTGCGCAGGACCAATTTAACCTCACCTATTTGCAACGAGATAACTTTGAGTTTACAAAAACGCCCAATCCCCGCAGCAAGGGATTATGGAAAACGGGTTTGTATAAAGAGCAAGCTGCTTTATGGCATTTAAATATTCCTGAGTTTAAATGGGTAATTAATCCTGTTGCTTACCAACGTTTGGCGTACGATAGTTGGCTAAATGATTACACATTTATCAATACACGGGGAATTGAAATGCGCGCCTCACTAAGCAAACGTATTGGCATTTACACCATGCTGGCTGATGAGATCCAACGACTCAATCAATGGGACCGTGAGTATTACCGAGAGTTTGATGTATTACCAGGCCAAAGTTGGTTGCATAGAGAAAAATACCCAACCTTAAATTATTGGCTCGCGTCAGGCTACGTTTCATTTACCGCCAACAAATATTTCGATTTTCAATTCGGACATAGCCGTAACTTTTTAGGCCATGGTTACCGCTCCATGATTTTATCAGATGGAGCCCCCGACAATTTGTTCTTGCGTATGAACACACGCATTTGGCGTATTACCTATACCAATATTTGGGGCGAGTTATATGACTATGTTCCTTTTGATTTTAACCGCAGACACAACCGCAGGCATTATTACGCAACAACCCATATGGGTATCAATATCACCTCTAAACTAAATATTGGAGCATTTCAAACGGTAGTATTTCAGCGTGATAGCGGCCATGCCATTAAGGGCTATGACCCACAATATTTAAATCCGATACTATTTTACATCCCAATTGAAAACGGGATGAATAGTCCAGACAAAATGATTATTGGTACCGATTTCAAATACAATTTTGCTAAACATTTTTCACTATACGGGCAGTTTCTTTTATCAGAGTTGGTCGTGTCCGAACTGCTTGCCAACGATGGTTGGTGGGGCAACAAAATTGCCATGCAACTTGGACTTAAATACATCGATGTTGCTGGCATTGACAACCTCGATTTACAAGTTGAAATGAACGAAGCATCTCCGTACATGTACACTTCGTTTGAACCTCGAAATGCGTGGCAAAGTTACCGCCAAAACATGGCTCACCCAACGGGTGCCAATTTTAGAGAGTGGTTAACCATTGTTCGTTACCAACCTGCTCCCAAATGGTTTGTTAAAGCAGCCGGATTCTACAACTTGTATGGCAATGATACCAATGGTAGCAATTGGGGAAAAAACATTGGGTTAAGTTATTATACATTGGAGCGCGAATATGGTAATTATATTGGCCAAGGTGTAACAACTCGGTCGTATATTGTAGAAGTAACTACTTCATACATGCTTTGGCATAATTTGTTTATTGATATGCAAATTGCCTACCGCAAGTTGGACAGTAAATTGGCTATTTTTGAAAGTGAAACCATCAATGCAGGCTTTGGCTTGCGTTGGAATATTGCATCCCGACATTGCAACTATTAACCGCTCGTATGAAAAACAAATTTTGGTTATGCGCTTGGGCATTACTCAGTGCATTGTACGCACAGTCACAAAGTGTATACATGCCTTTAAACAGTTATGGTGCGCATGTGCTCGATCGTATGGAAATTAAACAAGGCAGGTTAAGCACACCAGCCGAATTTATGACAGGAGCCAAAGCATATAAACGCAAAAGCATTGCATTGTATGTGGACAGTTTAAACACATCCGGAATCAAACTCAGCAAACAAGATTATTTTAACCTTTCGTTCTTACAAACAGATAATTTCGAATACACAAATGCGGAACACACCCAGTCCAAAAAGCCTATTTGGAAAACTCCATTGTACAAATACAAAGCAAGTTTATATGCCATTCGTGTTCCTGACCTCACACTTGTCTTTAATCCTGTTGCTTATTTACAAGCTGGGTACGATCAGGATTTGGGTAAACAAACATTTGTAAACGGCCGTGGGCTCGACATCCGGGGAACGATTGGAAAAAATGTGGCATTTTACACACAAGTAACCGATGAAATACAACAAGTACAATCATGGAACCTTGATTATTACAATGCATACAGGGTGTTACCGGGTGAAGCATTTCTCAAAACTACGGCACCTGGAGAATACAACTACATCAACGCTACGGGGTATGTCGCTATTCAAATGGGAAAATATTTTGATTTTCAGTTTGGACACGGACGTAACTTTATTGGCAACGGTTACCGCTCGCTGATGATGAGCGATTTTTCGCGCGACCATTTGTTTGGCCGACTCAATACCCGCATTTGGAAAATTAACTACTCCAATATATGGGGAGAGTTGTACGATTATACAGGAACTTCGCAAAACCGCCCCACCCGCAGGCATTACTTCGCTACCACTTATTTAAACACAAACATTACTCGCAAACTCAATATTGGCCTGTTCCAAACTATTTCATTTGATCGCGATAGCGGATTCCAAAACAATGGCTACGACTGGCAATACCTCAATCCCATTATTTTTTACAAACCCATCGAAAACGGATTAAACAGTCCTGATAAAACCATTTTAGGTGCCGATTTTAAATACAATTTTGCTCGCCACTTTTCGCTATATGGACAGTTTCTTTTATCAGAACTGCGCGTTGGTGATATGCTTGCACGCAATGGTTGGCACGGAAACAAATATGCTTACCAAGCTGGTATTAAATACATTGATGTTGTAGGTATTCAAAACCTCGACTTGCAATTGGAGTACAATGTTGCTCGCCCTTATATGTATACCTCCTTTCGCGCGGCAAATGCCTATGTTAATTACAACCAAAACATGGCGCACCCCATGGGTGCTAATTTTAAAGAAGGTGTCATGATCTGGCGTTACCAACCTGCACCTAAATGGATGCTCACCTCACTCACCATCATGAGCCTAGTGGGTAACGACACCAACAACAGCAATTGGGGACGTGATATTCGCAAAAGTTACCGCAACCTCGAACGTGAATATGGCAATACCATTGGCCAAGGGGTACGCACCGAACAAGTAATTACAAATTTGGTATTGAGTTACATGTTTTGGCACAATATGTTTATCGAAGGGCAAATTACTTACCGCAAAACAACTAGCGCTTTGCCACAGTTTGCCAACCAAACCCTTTGGGGCGGAATCACTTTACGCATTAACATGAACCAGCGAGTGGCGCATTATTAGCGGTCCAACTTTTCAAGTGTTTTAACCAATACATCCATATCTTTTGGATAAGGAGCCACTACGTTGTATTCGCGGTTGTTAAGTGTGAACGCAATTTGGTAGGCATGCAATGCAACGCGTTTCATAAAGGGTTGCTCCTCTTCAAACTTACCAGTTTTAAAATTGCGTTTGAGTGATGATAACAACAATGGCTTGCCTCCATACTGCACATCGCCAATGATGGGAAAATGAATGGCCGAAAGGTGAATGCGAATTTGGTGTAATCGACCCGATATCGGATTGCAAGCCACCAACGTATGTTTATGGTACAAGGCTACGGTGTTAAGAACCGTTTGTGCGGTTTTGCCCTCCTTCAGGTCTATTTTAGCAAGCCCGTTGCGGGTAATGCTTAATGGCAAATCCACCACCTTTTGTTCTACCTGCAATTGCCCTGCAACCACAGCATGATAGGTTTTGTGAACCTTACGTGATTCAAATAACATGGATACACCGCGATAAGCTTCTGCATTTTTAGCAATCACCAATACACCAGATGTTTCTTTATCCAGTCGGTGGCATAACTGTGCCGATGCACAATACTTTTTAGCGAGTGCCAGTAAACTTGGTTCTGTACCTTGGCGCTGATCCAATGAAGCGATATGAGCTGGTTTATTTACCAACAATACATCTTCATCTTCATGAAGAATCAACGATTCAAAACGAATAGGTTTGGCCATTGGACGAATATACAGCAAACGTTGGGTGCGTGTTACACCTTACCAAATTTTAGCACGAACACTATCAGGTCGGTACATGCCATCGCCTGGTTTTACCTTAAACGCTTCATAAAACTCTGGCATATTGCTTAGCGGACCCAATACCCTAAACTTAGCAGGAGAGTGTGTATCGGTAACTACCTGTTGCCTTAAATATTCTGGTCGCGCGTTGGCTCGCCAAACTTGCGCATAGCCTATAAAAAAGCGTTGCTCAGGCGTAAATCCATCAATCACTTGTTTCGGTTTATTGGCAAGCGATAACTGGTAAGCATGGTACGCAACTGTAAGTCCTGCAAAGTCGGCTATGTTTTCGCCAAGGGTAAGTGCACCATTTACAAACACACTGTCGGCTACTTTAAATTGGTTGTATTGTTGCACCAGCTTTTGGGTACGCAACTCAAACTGCTTGCGGTCTTCATCTGTCCACCATTTTTGCAAATTGCCATACGCATCAAACTTGCTTCCTTTATCATCAAATCCATGCGAAAACTCGTGACCAATGACTGCACCAATGGCACCATAATTTACCGCATCGTCTGCATTTGGATCAAAAAAAGGTGGCTGCATAATAGCCGCAGGAAACACAATCTCATTCATGGTAGCACTGTAGTAGGCATTTACGGTTTGTGGCAGCATGCCCCACAATGTTTTATCCACTGGCTTGCCTAATTTATCAAGGTTATCATCCGTATCAAATGTGTTTGCACGATAATAATTATCAAGATATGACTCCTCGGCAATTTCGAGGTTATCCATATTTGGCCATACATCCGGATACCCAATTTTACGTTTGAACGTACTCAATTTTTCCAAAGCTTTTACCTTGGTTTCAGGACTCATCCAATCCAAATTTTCAATCCGTTTGCGGTAAGCTATTTGAAGGTTATCAACCATTTCATTTAACCTGCGTTTGCTTTCAGCACTAAAAGCAACTTTAACATACTCTTGCGCCACCAATTCACCAATACACGCATTGGCAGCATTTACCACACGTTTCCACCTTGGTTTTTGCTCCTTGGTTCCAGTTAAAATCGTTCCAAAAAAACGGAAGCTTTCGTTGGCTACCGCTTTGTGCAAATAAGGACTCGCAGTTTGAATGGTTCTCCAGCGTAAGTAGTTTTGCCAAACCTGCACCGATTGGGTAGCAAGTAGTTTGTTTAATGCAACAAAAAATCCAGGCTGACTCACCACTACTGAATCAGGCATTCGGTTAATCAATCCAACCTCAATAAAATAGCCTTTGAAGTTAATGTTTGGATGCTGTTTTACCCATTCGTTTAGGTTAAACTTAAAATAGGTTTTATCTGGATCTCTACGATCCACGCGCGACATTGAAGCTTGTGCAAGTTCCGTTTCAAGTGCAAGCACTTGTTGGGCAGCACTTCTGGCTTCGTCACCATTCAACCCAAAATATCGAAATTGGGTTGTCATATGTTTCACAAATTCAGCCCTAATTTCAACCGATTTTTCATCTTGTTTCAAATAGTAATCACGATCAGGCAAACTGAGTCCACCCTGCGAGAAATAGGCAATATTTTGGTTCACGTTTTTAATATCCGGACTCACTCCCATGCCAAACATTGCCGGAATGCCCTTGCGTTGCATTCTGCCAACATGGTGCATCACATCATCATTGTTTATAATTACTTTAATGGTGTACCAGTCTGTATTAATAGGCGAAACCCCATCTGCTTCCAACTTTGCAGTATCCATGGCCACACGGTAAAAAGACCCCATCCTTTGGGTAAGCGAACCTGATTGTGCATTGGTATCCGCGGCAGCCGTTTGCAAAATGCGGTGTAGCAGCGCCATGTTCTGCTCCGCCAAAATATTAAAACTCGTCCATCGACCTTCGGTATCAGGAACGGGATTGTTTTTCATCCATTTACCATTTGCATATTCGTTAAAATCGTTGGCTGGATTAGCCTTTTTGTTCATCGATTTAACATCAACACCCTTTAACTGATCTTTTGCAACAAAAGCCAACGTACCTAGGCACAGTGCAACAATTCCAAAACTTTTAATATTCATGGTTCAAGTATACAAAAAAACCAAGGCCCCGCCACTCAGGTTCTAATTTAATAGCAGTCGAATACAGTTAAAATTGCGAAATACACCATGAATATTGCTGTATCCTGAGCAGGGGGCTTGGCTTATTCGAATTCAAATGTAAAAGAGCGTTTTATCAGGTACACTTCATTTTATACAAGCGGACAAATCACTCCACCGAAGGCAACCATTTATCAACTGCACGCTTAACCTCATTATTGTTTATGGGGGCTTCAGCGAGGTTCGTTTCACTCACTCGCTGCGCGTGTTCCGCGGTACGCGGTACCTTGCTGCACCCGCTAAGCCAAATACGAATTGGGAAGTTTGAATGCTTAATATTGAATGAGGGCATTGGTTAATGAGATAATGAGATAATGGGATGATTTGATGATGCAGCCGTCACTTCGAGTAGAGCCGCAGGCTCGTATCGAGAAGTGGTGTTGGGCATTGGTTATTGGTCAGTATTTATGCTGTGCTTGCAATTTGTACAATTAAAACAATTTATTCAAACCTTGATCAAAATCGGCCTTGCACCATTGCCGTTGACTTACTCAGATATCCTATTTTGTTTCGTATATATTTTTACCTTGGTAGGATAAGCTAACGTTATCGGGAGGCACTAGCACAAGGTTGAGTAGCGTCATGTGTAATGGTAATGAACATTCGATTTCATTTTATATATTTGTTCAATGACAACATTGTCCGACATAAAAGAGACACTTAAAAGCAACAAGTCTAGACTTTCTTCAAAGTATGGATTGAACAATATAGCTATCTTTGGCAGTTACGGCCGTGGACAACAGACTAACGACAGTGACGTAGACATCTTAGTAGAGTTTAATAAACCAATTGGGGTTGAGTTCATCGACTTAGCAAACGAATTAGAAAGCCTTTTAAGAATCAAGGTAGATTTAGTTTCAAAAAATGGCGTAAAACCAGAATACTATAAACAGATTGAGACAGAATTGAATTATGTCTAGGAGAGACCCAAAATTACTTCTAGCGGACATTTTAGGTTCCATAGAGAAAATTAAATCATATACTGTTGGCCACACATTCAACTCATTCGTTGAAGATTCTAAAACACTTGACGCTGTGATTAGAAACTTTGAAATAATTGGCGAAGCAGCGAATAGACTTCCAGAAGAATTCAAAACTTAGCATTCACCTCCCCTACTTCAACCCTTCAAGTTGCTGCTGCAAGGCAAACAATTCATCACGTAAACGTGCTGCTTCCATAAAGTCGGTTTCTTTAGCGGCTTTCATCATGCGCTTTTGCGTTTCTGCAATTGCTTTCTCCAACTGAGGTTTATTTAGGTACTGCAAAATCGGATCCGCTGCGGCCATTGGCTCCTCAGGCTCTACATAATATGTAACACCTTCGGTTGATTTCGCATCGGCAATGCTGGTTTGCTTCAATATCGCTTCTTTGCTTTTTAATACGGTTCTTGGTGTGATTCCGTGTTCAAGGTTGTAAGCCAATTGTCGTTCACGTTTGCGCTGGTTATCATCAATGGTTTTTTGCATGCTCTCTGTAATCACATCTGCATACATAATCACCTTGCCTCTTTCGTTACGGGCTGCCCTTCCAATGGTTTGCACCAACGAACTGTTGCTTCTTAAAAACCCTTCTTTATCTGCATCCATAATGGCAACCAACGATACCTCCGGCAAATCCAGTCCCTCGCGCAACAAGTTCACACCAATCAGCACATCAATTTTTCCCAACCGTAAGTCGCGTAATATTTCTACTCGGTCTAATGTTTTCACTTCACTGTGGATGTAGCTGCATTTAATTTGCAAACGGGTGAGGTATTTGGTAAGCTCCTCGGCCATGCGTTTGGTTAAAGTAGTAACCAATACGCGGTCACCCATTTGCACACGCTCATGTATGGCATCCATCAAATCATCAACTTGATTAATGCATGGTCTAATTTCAATTTCAGGATCAAGCAATCCAGTTGGGCGAATAATTTGTTCAACAACCACCCCTTCTGCTTCCCGAATTTCATAATCAGCGGGTGTGGCACTTACATACAATGTTTGTCCAACCATGCCCTCAAATTCATTAAACATTAAGGGGCGGTTATCCAATGCCGATGGTAATCTAAAACCATACTCAACCAAGTTTTCTTTTCGGCTGCGGTCACCTCCATACATTGCTCTTAACTGCGGCATGGTCACGTGGCTTTCATCTACAACCAATAAAAAATCATCCGGAAAATAATCGAGCAAACAAAAAGGCCGCTCTCCTGGCTTTCGCCTATCCATATACCTGCTGTAATTTTCAATTCCATTGCAGTAACCTAACTCACGCATCATCTCCATATCAAAATTGGTGCGCTCTTCCAGCCGTTTGGCCTCTAAAAATTTACCATTACTTTTAAAAAAATCAATCTGCGCCACTAAATCGTCTTGTATTTCATGTATGGCACGGTTGAGTTGTTCTTTGGGTGTTACATAAATATTGGCGGGGAAAATGGCAATATCCGAAACCGATTCTTGCTTGCGTCCACTTATGGGATCAATGATGGAAATTTCATCGATTTCGTTTCCAAAAAATGAAATGCGAAACGCAAAATCAGCATAGGCTGGGTACACATCCAACACTTCTCCTTTTACCCTAAAATTTCCCCTTTTAAAATCAGCTGTGGTGCGTGAGTACAAAGCATCTACCAATGCGTACAAAACACTATTGCGTTGAATTTTTTGGTTGCGGTGTAACCGAATAATGCTGCTTTCGTAATCCTTAGGATTACCCGCTCCGTAAATACAACTTACCGAAGCCACCACCACAATATCCCTGCGTCCACTCAATAAAGCCGAAGTGGTGCTTAAGCGCATTTTTTCAATCTCTTCATTAATCTGCAAGTCCTTTTCAATATAAGTACCACTCGAAGGAATGAATGCTTCAGGTTGGTAATAGTCGTAATAACTTACAAAGTATTGAACAGAATTATCTGGAAAAAACTGCTTAAACTCTCCGTACAATTGGGCTACCAATGTTTTATTGTGGCTAATAATTAAGGTAGGACGTTGCACTTGTGCTATAACATTGGCAACCGTATATGTTTTACCCGAACCCGTAACGCCCAGCAATACCTGTGCCTTATCACCTCGTTTAATACCTTCGGTTAAAGCAGCTATTGCCTGCGGTTGGTCGCCAGTTGGCGTGTATTCTGATGTAAGTTTAAATTCCATTAAACGTGATACGATTGAATGATTGATTGCAAGGTGTGTACGTCAGTTTCGTGAATATCTAAATGAAAAACCATGCGTATTGCTTTAGGTGAAATGCTACCAACAATTACATTCTGCGTTTGAAGATACGTTTTAAAGTGATCGGCTGTTTCTGCATGTTCAAACGAAACAATAATGATATTGGTTTCAACAGGCAGCAGTTGCGCTTGTGGTAAGCACGCCTGCAATGTTTCGCCAATTAACTGGGCATGTGCATGGTCAGTAGCGATACGCTCATACTGATGCGCTAACGCATACATGCCTGCAGCAGCTAAAAATCCAGCTTGACGCATTCCTCCACCAAACAATTTACGCAATCGTTTGGCTTGCGTAATGGCTTGTGTAGAACCAACAACCAACGAACCAATTGGTGCCCCTAATCCTTTGCTCAAACAAACTGCAATCGTATCGGTACACTTTCCAACTTGCTCAGCAGTGTAACCTTTGGCTACCATCGCATTCCAAATACGCGCACCATCTATATGCATGTGCAGTTGGTTTTGTTTACAAACAGCGTAAAGTGCTTGCAACTCCTCCAACGAATAACAACTGCCACCACCGCGGTTAAACGTATTCTCAACGCAAACCAATTTGGTTGTTGGAAAATGTGGGTCGTTCGGATTAATCGCTTCAACAACCGCATCTGGGGCTAACCTGCCACGTTCTGCTTGTAAGAGTTTTACCTGCACACCCGAATGAAACGCTACTCCGCCACCTTCGTATTTGTATACATGCGATTGGTCGGCACAAATCAATTCATCTCCAGGCTGGGTATGTAATTTAATAGCAATCTGGTTGGCCATTGTTCCACTCGGACAAAAAAGTGCTGCTTCTTTTCCGAATAAATTGGCAACGTGTTTTTGCAAAGCGTTCACTGATTCGTCTTCACCATACACATCATCACCAACAGATGCAGCCATCATTGCTTCCAACATGTGAGCTGTTGGTTTGGTTAACGTATCGCTGCGTAAATCAATTTTCATGTATTGTTATTTTCTTTTGTTAAACGCGCAGGTGCGGAGGCCAAGAGTTAATGATAAATCTACTGAAAAGCATTAATCATTAAGGTATATTCATGTACTTATGAATTTGCAAACTGATTTCCCATTGTGGGTGCTTTTTCACATAGTCAATCATTAAAGGGAGCATCTCTGACGCTTTATCCCATTCAGGCTGTAAATACAATTTACATCCTGGTTTTACCAACCTGGCATGGCTCTCTGCCCAATCAAAATCACTGCGGTTAAATACAACCACTTTCAATTCATCAGCTTCAGCAACAATAGCAGGCAAAGGTGCTTTGAATTTTTTAGGCGACACACATAACCAATCCCATTCACCACTTAATGGTGAAGATGCAGAGGTTTCAATATGCGTGCGAATACCATTCGAATGAAGTGCATTTGTTAGGTCATTTAACGGATGCATCAAAGGCTCACCTCCAGTTATAACAACGAGTTGAGCTCCTGCATTTACCACCCACGATACAATGGTATCTATGGAGTAAATTGGATGTTTGCTGGCATCCCAACTTTCTTTTACATCACACCAGACACAACCCACATCACATCCACCAAGCCGAATAAAATAAGCTGCATGGCCTTGGTAATATCCTTCGCCTTGTATGGTATAAAAATGCTCCATTACCGGCAATAAAGGTTGGTTGATTGTATGCGATTGGTTTTGCATGGCTTAATGAGCAGCTTTGTTTTGGTGCTGTTGAGCAGCCCTCAGGGTATTGAGCAATAATCCAACACGTGTCATTGGTCCTACACCTCCAGGTACAGGCGTAATCCAACTGGTTTGCTGAGCAACAGGTTCAAAAGCCACATCGCCTTTTAACCTAAAACCACTTTTAGCAGTTGCATCAGCTACTCGGGTAATGCCAACATCCACAACCACTGCACCTTGTTTAACCATATTGGGTTTGATATACTCAGGTATGCCAACGGCAGCAATTACAATGTCTGCCGAACGGATAACAGCTTCGATGTTTTGGGTTTTACTGTGGCAAACAGTAACTGTTGCATTTTTTTGGAGCATCAATGCGCTCATGGGTTTTCCTACAATATCGCTTCTGCCAACCACCACACAATGTTTACCTGTGCAATCAATTTGGTAATGCTCTAATAGCAACACAACACCCATTGGAGTGGCGGGTAAATAACAAGGCAATCCTTTAAACATCAACCCTACGTTCATTGGGTGAAATCCATCCACGTCTTTGCGCCAATCAATGGCTTGGGTAACCGTTTGGGTATTGATATGTGAGGGTAATGGCAATTGTACAATCAATCCATCAATAAGTGGATTGTGGTTTATTGATTCAATTTGGGCAAGCAACTCTTGTTCAGAAATACCTGCGTCCAATCGAATAACAGTCGACTCAAAACCCACTTCGGCACAGTCTTTTGCTTTGGCAGCCACATACGTTTGGCTGGCTCCATCTTCGCCAACCAATATGGCGGCTAAATGAGGAACACGCTGGCCATTTTGTGTAAGCTTTTCAACTTCTGTTCGAATGGTGCTTCGAATCTGTTTAGATACTTCGTTTCCGTTTAACAATTGCATATTAAAATATTTTTCCTCTCCACGCTTTATTATACAAATCAATGCTTTCCTGAATAATCGTTTGCGCTTCCGTTTTGCCTAAGAACTCCTCAACCACCACATCTTTGTGCTCCAACTTTTTATAGTCTTCAAAAAAACGCTTAATCTGGTTTGTGGTATGTGTTGGCAAATCTTCAATATTGGCAATATGGTTCACTCCCATATCATTATTGGCTACTGCAATAATTTTATCATCTGCTTCGCCTTGATCAACCATGCGCATCACCCCAATCACCCTGGCTTCAACCAAACACAAAGGTGGCAACTCAATACTGGTAATAACCAAGATATCCAGAGGATCTTTATCTTCACAATAGGTTTGTGGAATAAATCCATAGTTAGCAGGATAATGCACAGATGAAAACAATACCCTATCCAATTTTAAGAGTCCGCTTGTTTTATCTAATTCAAATTTCCCTTTGCTGTTTTGTGGAATTTCGATGACAGCATTGACAATTTCAGGTGCCGACTGACCAAAATGAACATGATGCCAAGGATTGAAGTTATGCATAGTTGCTTACCGATAAATAACGATTATTGGCCGCAAAGAAAATCAATATTGAGGAAGAATGCCTCAAATTACCGTTATTTATTTCCGAAATGAAGGTGAACCGATTGCTTTATCAAACCAGTTGCATGTTGCTTATCTGCTGCAGCGGAAATTTTGCGTTTGGGCAAGTAGTGAAAGAAAAAGTAGAACAATTAAAAGAGAAACAACAAAACCTAGTTGCCAAACTCGAAAATGATACCAGTGGAGAATCCAACTTTTTAATTTACCCTAGCTTAGCATTCACCCCTGAAACACGCTGGGAATTTGGCCTCATTAACTTGGTGTTATTTTACGCAAACAAAAATCCCAAAAACCGACTAAGCGAAATCAATACCTTTACCTTTTACACCCAAGAAAACCAGTATGGCATTTGGCTCGACCATGCAATTTATGGCGATCAAGATAAATGGTTTTTTCTAGGTCGCTCACGGTTCCAGTATTTTCCGTTGAAGTATTACGGTATAGGTACACAAGCACCTCCCAACTATGAAGTGGTGAGCAACGGCAGCTTTCAATTACGAGAGCGTGTATTGAGACAAGTAAAAGGAAATTTATACTTCGGTTTGGAGTTCGATCACCAACGTATTTACAATGTGCAATTTGGCAACAAACCCCTTCCAAGTGATTATGTTTTACCAACGGGTTACCAAGGCTCAAGCAATACTGCTATTGGTGCAGGCTTTGTTTACGATAACAGAAGAAACGTGTTGAATGTAAGGGAAGGAATGTTTGCCGAAATAGCTTACCTTAATTATAGTAAATGGCTTGGCAGTACTTACCAATTTAACTTGTTTCAATATGATGCACGTTATTTCACCAAAGGATTTAAACCAAACCATGTTTTTGCCGCTCAAAGTTATGGTGCATTTAACAGTGGAAACGTGCCCTTTAACCAACTCGCTTTAATGGGTGGAGAATCGTTGATGCGAGGGTATTACCTTGGGCGGTTCAGAGACAATTGTTTGGTGGCGCTACAAACAGAGTACCGTATTTTGCCATTTTCATTTTCGAAAAGATGGGGCGCAGCAGCTTTTGCTAGCGTTGGAAATGTTGCCCCTTCTATTGGTTCATTTCAAACATCAACTACCAAATTCGCTGCCGGTTTGGGTGCGCGGTTTTTGGTGTTTAAAGCCAAAGATATTTTTGTTCGTGCAGACCTTGCATTTACCAACGAAGGCAATGGTTTTTACTTCTTTATCGGAGAAGCATTCTAAATTTTTAAACTGATTTTCAATAGGTTGTGTCATTTAGGCATATTAAAAGAGTTAAAGGTCTTTTATTATTAATCTAAGTTTATACCTTTGAATTCGAATTCAAGTCAGATGTTTTCACAAAGTTGCAAATACGCTATCCGTGCCATGTTTTTAATTGCACAACGCTCCAATGAAGGCAAGTTCATTGGCATCAAAGAAATAGCGGAAGGCTTAGACGCTCCACAACCCTTTATTGCTAAAATTTTGCAAGACCTATCCAAAAAAACAATGGTGATTTCGGCAAAAGGTCCAAACGGTGGTTTTATGTTATCGGAGTCGCAACGTCACACCACACTTTTAGATATTGTGGTCGCAGTTGATGGCAACAAAATCATTAACTCATGTTGTTTAGGCCTACGTGATTGCAACGAAAAATCGCCTTGCCCTGTTCATGATGAATACAAACTGATACGAAAGAAAATAAACAGCATGTTATCTACTACTCAGGTTTCTGATTACAATGACGAACTGAGCATGAGCAAGCTGTTTTTGAAAGATAAATAAACAGGCAGCCACTCACTGCCTCTTAAACAAACGAAACAATTGGGATAATGGCAACCAATACCCACAATACTACTCAAGCCGTTACCTGCTTTCATTGCGGTGACAACTGTGTTTCTACCATCATGGTTGATGTTCATTCGTTTTGCTGTGCAGGATGCAAAAGCGTATACCTACTGCTTTCGCAAAACAATCTTTGCGGTTATTACCAAATTGAAAATGCGCCCGGAACAACGCAATTGCAACCTGTAATGGAAAGCGCGTTTGCGTATTTGGATGATGAGAAAGTGACCCAACAATTGCTTGCTTACAAAGACCAGAACCTTGCCAAAGTAACTTTCTTCATTCCCACCATGCATTGCAGTTCGTGTATTTGGTTACTCGAACATTTATACAAACTCGACACCGGAGTATTGCAAGCCAAAGTGCAGTTTTTGAAAAAAGAATTATCACTTTCATTTAACCCACAACAAACTTCTTTACGGAAACTTGTGATACTGCTTAGCAAATTAGGTTATGAGCCCTCATTAAGCTTAAACGATTTAGAAAAACGTGCCCAAAAAGACTATAATAAAAAGTTAAGCTACCAAATTGGTGTTGCAGGATTTTGTTTTGGCAATATCATGCTTATCAGTTTTCCTGAATACTTTGGGCTTGATCAATTTACCCAATCATCGTTCTCCAAACTATTCGGATACATCAACTTCGTATTATCCTTGCCTGTATTTTTATTTAGTGCACAAGATTATTTTAAAAGTGCTTGGAATGGCTTACGCAAAAAACACATCAGCATTGATGTGCCACTTGCACTAGGTATATTGGTGATGTTTGCAAGGAGCAGCTACGAAGTAATCTCAGGAAATGGCATTGGATGGTTTGATACCCATGCAGGCTTGGTTTTCTTTTTGCTGATTGGTAAATGGTTTCAACAAAAAACATTTGATACCTTATCGTTTGAACGTGATTACAAATCATATTTCCCGGTTGCAGTTACCGTTCTTAAAAATGAAGCCTCAGTTACAGTGCCGGTTACAACCTTGCACATTGGTGATCGCATTCAAATACGCAACAATGAGTTAATTCCTGCCGATGCTATTTTACTAAAAGGAAACGCGCAAATTGATTTCAGTTTTGTAACAGGCGAATCCCTCCCAGTATCAAAAGAACTAGGTGAAATTGTATACGCTGGTGGCAGGCAAAAAGGAGCCACCATTGAGTTGGAAGTATGCAAAAAGGTATCACAAAGTTACCTCACCCAATTGTGGAACAACGATACATTTACCAAAAACAACCAAAGCGCAATCGAAAGTTTTCAGCAACAAGTAAGCAGGTATTTTACCATAGCCCTTTTGGCAATTGCCTTTGGCAGTGCGGGTTGGTGGCTTGCCAATGATAGTGCCTTGGCATTAAATGCATTCACTGCAGTATTAATTATTGCTTGCCCATGCGCACTTGCACTATCGAGTCCGTTTGCTTTGGGAACGGCAATGCGCTTATTAGGCCGCAACCAATTTTATGTTAAATCGCCAGCGGTTGTTGAACAAATGGCGCATATGGATACCGTTGTATTTGACAAAACAGGTACGCTAACGCAGCCATCTGAAGCGCAGTTGGCCTTTGTTGGCAATCCGCTTACGTTGTGCCAACAAAAACTAATTGCTTCTGTAGTGGCACATTCGGTGCATCCACTTAGCCAAAAAATCAAACAATTTATGGGCACAAACCAATTGTTTCAAGTTACCAGGTTTGATGAAACAACGGGCAAAGGAATTGAAGCAACCATTCAAAACCACGTGATTCGAATTGGGTCTGAAAAGTTTGTGAACCAACAGCCCATGGGCACTTTGCCCACAACACTTGCCACACGTGTGTTTGTTGCAATTGACAACTACCTGCTTGGATACTTTGAGTTTAAACAAGCGTACCGCAATGGTTTAAGCGAAGTGATGCAAACGCTTAATAGCAACTATTCCCTCTATTTGTTATCAGGTGATAACAGCAGCGAGCAAAACCAATTGCTCCCTTATTTTCAAAACCCAAATCAATTATTGTTTAACCAAACGCCTGCTGCCAAACTCGATTTTATTCAATCGTTGCAACACCAACAACACAAGGTGATGATGGTGGGTGATGGATTAAATGATGCTGGAGCATTAAAGGCTGCACACGTGGGTATTTCAATTACAGAAAACACTGCACATTTTTCGCCTGCAAGTGATGTAATCATGTCGGCTACCGTTTTCGAATCGTTGCCACGTTTCCTGCAATTTGCCAGAGCAACACGCAGGGTCATTCATGCCAGTTTTGTAATTTCATTGCTCTACAATATTGTTGGATTAAGCTATGCAGTGCAGGGAACATTGTCTCCCCTATTTGCTGCTATCTTAATGCCAATTAGTTCGGTAACCGTTATCGCGTTTACCACCATTAGCACCAGTTTACTCGCTAAAAAAGGAGGCCTACAATGAGTGTAATGTTTATATTAATTGGTTGCAGTTTTTTATTAGCCATTGGGTTTTTATCTGCTTTTATCTGGTCGGTTAAATCAGGCCAATTAGATGATGACTATACACCTTCTGTTCGCATTTTGTTTGACGACTTTGATACAAAAACACCTTCTGCCAACAAAAAAGAAACTGCCCTCGAACAACCAGAAGCTAATCCTGTAAAACCTATTACTCAAAACCAATAACCACAATACCATGCAAATCGAAAAATTCAACTACGACAACAAAATCGTTCGCGACTTCGGAATTGCCACACTCATATTTGGAGTGGTTGGCATGTTAGTCGGATTGCTCATTGCTGTTCAGCTATTTGAGCCGGCAGCCAATCTTGGCAATCAGTACACATCCTTTGGCCGTATTAGGCCACTGCACACCAACGCCATTATTTTTGCGTTTGTGGGCAATGCCATTTTTATGGGGGTCTACTACTCACTTCAACGTTTGTGCAAAGCACGTATGTTTAGTGATGTGCTCAGCCGCATTCACTTTTGGGGTTGGCAACTCATTATCGTGCTTGCTGCAGTTACCTTGCCTTTAGGTATTACCTCGTCAAAAGAATATGCCGAACTCGAATGGCCAATCGATATTATGATTGCGTTGGTTTGGGTAGCATTTGGCGTAAACATGATTGGTACCATTATTAAGCGCAGGGAAAAACAAATGTATGTAGCCATCTGGTTTTACATCGCCACATTTGTAACCGTTGCAGTGCTTCATATTGTTAATTCAATTGAGCTTCCCATTAGCTTAACCAAAAGCTACTCAGTGTATGCTGGTGTTCAAGATGCTTTGGTACAATGGTGGTACGGCCACAATGCAGTTGCCTTCTTTTTAACCACACCCTTTTTAGGAATGATGTATTATTACCTTCCTAAGGCTGCAGGTCGTCCGGTGTATTCTTATAAACTATCCATTCTGCACTTTTGGTCGTTGATATTCTTATACATTTGGGCTGGTCCGCACCATTTGTTGTATTCTTCACTACCTGATTGGGCTCAATCACTTGGCGTTGTATTTTCAATTATGCTCATTGCTCCAAGCTGGGGAGGTATGGTGAACGGATTGCTTACCCTTCGAGGTGCATGGGATAAAGTACGTGATGAACCTGTACTCAAAATGTTTGCTGTTGGGGTAACCGCTTATGGAATGGCAACATTTGAAGGCCCCATGTTATCATTAAAAAATGTAAATGCCATTGCACACTTTACCGACTGGATTGTAGCACACGTTCACGTTGGTGCACTTGGTTGGAACGGATTGCTAACCTTTGCAATTGTGTACTGGATTATTCCGCGCATTTACAATACAACCATTTACTCAAAAAAGTTAATCAATGTTCATTTTTGGTTGGCTACACTTGGCATTGTATTTTATGCCATACCAATGTACTGGAGTGGTTTTACACAAGGATTGATGTGGAAAGAATTTACTGCTGAAGGAACACTTCAATACCCTGAGTTCTTGAAAATAACCATTCAGATTTTACCATTGCATATCTTACGTTCTGTTGGTGGAACTTTATACCTAGCTGGATTTTTAGTTTTGATTTACAATATTGTTAAAACCATTAAGCAAGGTGCACTTGTTGCCAATGAACCAGCCGAAGCACCTGCACTTGATAAATCGAGCTTGTTTAAAAAAGGTGAATTTTGGCATGCCATTTTAGAGAAAAAACCAATCACCTTTACGGTTGGTGCTGTAATCATGATTGTGATTGGTGGTGCAGTTGAAATGATTCCAACATTTACCATTAAATCAAATATCCCAACCATTGCAAGTGTTAAACCATACACTCCGCTTGAGTTGCAAGGCCGTGATATTTACATTCGGGAAGGTTGCAATGCTTGCCATTCACAATGGGTTCGTCCGTTTAGAAGTGAAACCGAAAGGTATATGGGCGAATACTCAAAAGCGGGTGAATATGTATATGACCATCCATTTTTATGGGGATCAAAACGTACGGGGCCGGATTTAATGCGTGAGGGAGGGAAATATCCTGATAGTTGGCATTACCACCACATGATTAACCCACAAACCATGTCGCCCGGAAGCATTATGCCAGCTTACCAATGGCTTGCTGAGCAAGATTTGGATATGACCACAACTGGTAAAAAACTAAAGGCAATGAAGTCATTAGGCGTACCTTATACTGCTGAAGAAATTGAGCGAGCAAATGAAGACTTGATGAAACAGGCAGATGGCATTTCGCAAAACTTGAAAAAAGAAGGTATTGCGCTGGAAAGCAACAAAGAGCTAGTTGCGATGATTGCCTACTTACAACGTTTAGGTACCGATATTAAAAAACAAAACACTGCGAGTAATTAACCTCCCGCGGCAATTGCAGGAAACCTGCAATTGCCGTGGCTAATCACACAAATATGAAACAGTTTTTAGCTAATGTTCAAGGTGTTGATGGTTACCTCATTTTTTCCATGATTACCTTCTTCACATTTTTTGTTGGGTTGATTTGGTGGGTGGTGCGTGCCGACAAAAAATACATTCAAAAAATGAAAAACATGCCACTTGATAATCAATAACAATTATGAAAAATACTAAACTCACGATTTTATTTATGTGCATTGCTGGATCAAGCATGGCACAATCAGCTGATGCTGCTACGTCCAGCGTATCGTACTGCCAAGTAATGCTCGGACTCATCATTGCTCTATTGGCTTTTGTTCTATTCCTTTTGGTATTTACCCTACAAAAAGTAGTGCAAATACTTAAAAAAGAAACATTAGGTGAAACATACACGGAAGTTCCTGAACGTGGATTTTGGGAAAAAGTTCTCGACCTCAAACCATTGGCAGCCGAAAAAGATGTAGAGCTCGACCATGATTACGATGGAATTAAAGAACTCAATAACCCAATTCCTTTTTGGTTCAACTTGTTGTTTTACGGAACCATTTTCTTTGGATTTATTTACATGCTTGTTTACTTCGCTTTTGATGCAGCTCCATTGCAAGCAAAAGAATACGAAATTGAATTGGCCGAAGCCAAAATTGCCAAAGAAGAATATGTAAAAAAGGCGGGCAACCTCATTGACGAAAGCAATGTGGTAATGTTAGCAGATGCGTCACAACTTTCGGAAGGAGCCACATTGTATACCTCAAAATGCGCTGTATGCCATGGCGATAAAGGAGAAGGCAAGGTTGGACCAAATTTAACCGATGTATATTGGTTGCATGGCGGTGATATTCAATCGGTGTTTAAAACCATTAAATATGGCGTACCATCAAAAGGAATGGTGGCTTGGCAAAATTCAATGAATGGTATGCAAATGCAACAATTAGCAAGTTATGTGTTGAGTCTACAAGGAACCAACCCTCCGGGAGCCAAAGAGCCACAAGGCGAAGCTGTCGGTACACCAACTGTTGCTCCAACCGATTCGAGTGCAAGCGCAACTGCTGACTCTACTGTCGTTAAATCAATGTAAAACACAATGAACAACCCAACAATAAAAGAAGAATCATACCGCGACACCATATCATTGGTTGATAAAGGTGGCGATCGCAATTGGGTTTATCCTAAAAAACCCAAAGGACCATTGTACACAGGTCGTACTTGGTTCAGTATTTTATTGTTGGCGTTTTTATTTACCGGGCCATTCTTATCATACAATGGCCACCCATTGTTTTTACTCAATGTTTTAGAGCGTAAGTTCATTATTTGGGGAATTCCATTTTGGCCTCAAGACTTGCCTCTATTCGCGTTGCTCATGCTTACGTTTGTTGTCTTTATCATTGTGTTTACCGTAGTTTTTGGCAGAGTATTTTGTGGATGGGCTTGCCCGCAAACCATTTTTATGGAAATGTTGTTCCGCAAAATTGAGTATTGGATTGAAGGCGATTATAAGGCACAACAAAAACTCGATAAACAGCCTTGGGATGTAGAAAAGGCAGTTAAAAAAATAGGAAAACATGCCATCTTTTTTGCCATTGCAGTGCTAATTGCCAATACATTTTTAGGTTATCTAATTGGAGTAAATGAAGTTGAAAAGCTTATTATAGATGGCCCTACAGCGCATTTAGGGAAGTTTGCCGCTCTTATCATTTTCTCAACTGTATTTTATTTTGTGTTTGCCAAGCTGCGCGAAATCGCTTGCATTGTAATTTGTCCATATGGAAGGTTGCAAGGTTTAATGCTCGACAAAAACTCCATTGTAGTTGCATATGATTTTGTGAGAGGTGAACCTCGCGGGTTTCGCAAAAAAGGTGTTGAACAACAATTGGGTGATTGTGTTGACTGCCATCGATGCGTTCAGGTTTGCCCAACTGGTATTGACATACGCAATGGAACGCAACTTGAATGTATTAATTGTACTGCTTGCATTGATGAGTGTGATGATGTAATGACCAAAATAAACAAACCCAAAGGCTTAATAAGGTATGCTTCACAAGCAGCCATCGTAAATGGATTTGCCAAACGGATTACAACGCGAAGCATGGCATACTCAGCCATTTTGGTTGTATTGGTAAGTGTACTCACTTATTTACTTGCCACACGCAAACCTGTTGAAGCCAATGTACTGCGTACTCCCGGCATGTTGTACCAACAACAAGAAAACAACCAAGTGAGCAATATGTACAATTTTGAAGTAATTAATAAAACATTCAATACCCAACAAATAGAATTGCAAATTACCTCACCTGTGGGAGCGCAATTAAAAATGATCGACCGCGAATCTGCTCAATTTAGCTTGGGTGAAGATGGATTGGTTAAAGGCTCATTTTTTATCTTGTTGCCAAAAGAAACAATCAAAACAAACAATACACCCATGGAAATTGCAGTATTGCAAAATGGCAAACTGCTTACTACACTTAAAAGCAATTTTGTTGGACCTGTACAGTAGTTTGATGATGAGATCAGGTGAAAACTTTAAGACATGAAAATAATAGCTGAGGCGATGCAAATAAGGTAAAGAATTACACTAGAAGCCACCTCTAGCAAACGCCAACCAAGAAGAATAAAAATTAAAACTAGAATGAAATTAAACTGGGGACATAAACTTGTATTTTTTGCACTGCTATTTATGGGGTTTGTGGTGTATATGGTATACCGCATCAGCACCCAAAAAGTAGATTTAGTAGACCAAAATTATTATGAGCGCGGTGTTAAATACCAAGAGGAAATAAATAAGTACAAAGCCGCTGCCACTGTAGCACCACAAATTCGTTTTTCACTTATTGACCAAAAACTGGTATTGTCGGTTAACCAACCAGTAGCAGGGTTGCTTACTTTTTATAGGGTAGCAGATGCTGGAAGTGATTTTTCAGTTCCGTTTGTTACCGATTCATCCAACCAGTTTGATTACGGTACCAACCAATTGCAAAAAGGAAATTGGAAAGCGACATTTGAATGGACCTTAAACGACACCTTAATGGCAGTTGAAAAACAAATAATGATTGAATAATGCTGTTCACTGCTTTTATAACTGGATTGTTTGGTAGCTTTCATTGTGCTGGCATGTGCGGCCCAATTGCGCTTGCTACACCAACACTTGGGAATACGTTTACGCAAAAATTAATTAGCAAAATCATTTACAACTCAGGGCGCATTGGTATGTATGCACTGTTGGGTTTGATATTGGGATTGTTTGGATTTGGCCTCAAACTAGCTGGTTGGCAGCAAAGTATCAGCATTATTGCCGGTGCCATTATCATCTTAACAGTAGTATTTCAATACAGCAAAATACACTCTCGTTCCATATTGCCCTTTAACCGTTTTCACGGAACGGTGATGGGTAAATTGTTTCAACAAAAAACACCAACGTCATTGTTTGCTTTGGGATTGCTTAATGGATTATTGCCTTGCGGTTTTGTGTACATTGCACTTATTGGCGCAGTGGCCACCCAGCAAGCGGTGCTTGGCGCCCTATGGATGGTGGCATTTGGCTTGGGAACATTTCCAATGATGATTGGAATAGGCATGGCAGGACAATTGATGCAAGGCACAACCAGGCAAAAAATAACCAAACTATCACCTGTTTTTGCACTCATTATTGGATGCTTATTTATTTTACGCGGACTCAATTTAGGCATTCCATATGTGAGTCCAAAAGTGAATACAACGCAAACGACCGTGCAAGCATGTTGCAAGCCTCAAGTTAAATAAGCACTACTCTTCTCTTCCAATCATTTGTTTTTGTTGCAACAAAAGAGCCTCTTGTTCAATTTCTTTTTTCAACGTTTCATCATTTACAGATGGGCTTGCAATTGTTCCCAAATCGGGTTGCCCAGCATTTACCCAACATGTGTACCATATGCTCCCAATAAGCCAAATGCTTTCGCGCATTCTACGTTCTACTTGGCCATTAAGTGCTTGGTGGTATGCTTTGGCATAACCTTCTGAATAAGTTTTCACCTGCTTCTGACCTTTGGTTACAAGCGTATACTGCGCATCAGATGGATATTGTTTGGAGAGCGTAGCCTCGAATTGCAATACCGAATCTTTGGCTGCAAAACTGGTTGCACTCGCCCGCCATGCAGCTCCTAAAATATCATCAATGTAAACAGCACGTCCTACAAAAAAGGAATAATCAGAACTGAACAATTCAGGCAACCGCGACTCCCAAAAGCCGTGTATACCGTGCTGGTTGGTTAATTGCCCGTTGTAGTTTAAAGTGGCATGCAATGGAACATGCGCATCGCCAATATAATGCCCAATATCTGCCGAGTAATGTAAAATACGGTCTTTGTCTTTTGCCTTAAATGCCTCGGTTAATTTAAAACTGAGTTGGTAAATATGCCAAGGCACAATCCCGTATTCTAATAAGGTATCTTCACTGTACTTAGCCACTGCATCTTTCCACCATTTAGGCACTGTGTCAACTGGATAGCTTTGTTCATAATAATCAAGATCAATATAATGCCTTACAGCCTCCGAAGTGTCAGTATACCTACGTTTATCAGGATCTACCGCGTGCACTGTAATGTATTCAATATTGCCTTTATAAAACGACAATAACGAAGTGGGCAAGGTAAATACAGCCAATCGATTAATGAGTTGGTGCGCAAAAAAACCCCAGGTGAATGCAAGGTTAACACAACCTATTAGGAGCAATATAACTACGACTGTTTTTTTCATCAAACGAATATCTATAAATGTGATGAAGTAGCAATGGCACTTACAATAAGGATTTATTAAATCATGAATATGGGTTTGATGAGATTAAAGAGGTATACCATTTCACACAATTGACATTATCCAGACAAAAGAGCAATACTAAAAATTCTAAATCGAACGTAAGGTATCCAAACATATAAATCATGATTCAATCAGAAATCTTTTCACGCACCGCGTTGCTATTCAGAGCACTTTTATTAACAATGATTCTGTTGGCCGTTATCACCTAAAATACGTATCTTCGGGTGGTCATCATACTATGTTTTCGCATCCGCAGTTACAACATCTTTTAGAGCAATATGGGCGCAAAATGCATGTTTCGCAAGGAACCGTTTTGCTCGAACCAGGCCAATTCATTACGGTAATTCCTATCGTAATCAAAGGTTGTTTAAGAATACTTAGGCAAAACGAACAAGGTGACGAAACCTTTTTATACCATATTATGCCAGGCGAAAGTTGCGCCATGAGCTTAACCTGTTGTGCCATGCACAAGGCTTCCGAAATCAAAGCCATTGCCGAAGAAGAGACAGAACTTTGGGCCGTACCCATTGAACAAATAACACAATGGGAATCCTTTAAAGAATGGAAAGATTTTATTGCCAATACCTACCAAAGCAGGTTTAACAAAATGCTTCAGGTGATTGATGATATTGCATTTAAAAAAATGGATGAGCGGCTCTGGCATTACCTAGAAGCGCGTTCTACTGCTCAACAGAGCAATATTCTTCATATTAGCCACGAAGAAATTGCCCAAGAACTCAATATCCAACGTGAAGCAGCTACTCGTTTGCTCAAAAAACTGAAAGAAACTGGCTATATAGAAACCGGTCGGAATGAAATTAAAATCATCAAAAAAAGTTTAGAAGCGTAACAAATGTTCCCAAGTTCGCATCAACTCCATTTTATCTTTGTTTCGTAAATCAAATACAATTATGAAACAAAACATGGGAACAGCCGACAGAATTATCCGATTGATAGTTGCGGCAATCATTGTCTTTTTATTTTTAAACGGAGTGGTTACAGGAACCACTGGAATTATACTCATGGTGATTGCAATCGTTTTTGCATTAACCAGTTTTGTCAGTTTTTGTCCCCTTTACACGCTTATTGGGATGTCGACAAAAACCAAAAAGGATGCGTAAGAAATACAAATAGGCAAACTTCATGTTTAAAATCATGGCGTTTGCCTGTTAAAAAACAACACTCCGAATTATCTTTAAATCATGAACATTATTCAATTGTATACTGGCTGTATTGCTCATGCAGCCTACTATTTAGAAAGCAATGGCGAAGCAGCCATTTTTGATCCATTGCGCGAAGTAGCGCCATATGTAGAAAGAGCCGCGCAAAACAACGCCACTATTAAATATATTTTTGAAACGCATTTTCATGCCGATTTTGTGAGTGGCCACTTGGATTTAGCCAACCAAACAGGAGCACAAATTGTATATGGTCCAACCGCTAAACCAAAATTTAATGCACATGTTGCCACTGATGGCGAATTATTTACCGTAGGTGATTACAAAGTAAAAGCCATCCATACACCAGGTCACACCCTCGAAAGCACTTGTTATTTGCTTATTGATGAACATGGCAAAGAACATGGAATCATTACGGGTGATACTCTTTTTATTGGTGATGTTGGACGACCAGATTTAGCCCAACATGTGATTTCAGATCTCACTCCTGATTTACTTGCTGGATATTTATACGATTCCATTCACAACAAGTTATTGCCATTACCCGATAGTTTAATTGTGTATCCAAACCATGGAGCAGGAAGTGCTTGCGGTAAAAACATGAGCACTGAAACAACCGATACACTAGGTAACCAAAAAAGAACAAACTATGCGCTGAACCCAACACTCACCAAAGCACAATTCACCAAACAATTACTTGATGGCCAACGAACACCTCCAGGTTATTTTCCCGAAAATGTATTGTTGAATATTGGCGGATACGAACCTTTCAACACCATCCTCGAACGCGGATTACACGCTTTACCAATTGCATCATTTACCCAAAAAATAACCAATGCAATGGTGTTGGATACGAGATCACCCAACGCATTTGCTGCAGGCCATATTCCCAATAGCCTCAATATTGGCATTGATGGCAATTTTGCAATGTGGGTTGGTGCATTAATTAAAGGTGTTAAACAACCTTTGTTATTAGTAACGGATAAAGGTCGTGAGATTGAAACCATTACCCGACTATCACGTGTTGGATATGATAATGTGCTAGGATATTTACAAGGTGGATTTGATTCATGGAAAGAAAACAACAACCCTGTTGAAACCAATACACGTATATCGGCCAGTGAATTCGAACAACAACACCAACCGTCTGTATTGGTAATTGATGTCCGAAATGAGTCGGAGTTTGAAGCTGAGCATGTAGAAGGAGCTGTCAATATTCCATTGGATTATTTACAAGCAAATCTGAACCGTATCCCTCAAAATGAACCTTTCATTTTGCATTGTGCAGGCGGTTACCGAAGCATGATTGCTTCATCTATTTTACAAGCAAATGGATATACCCAATTTAGCGATGTAGAAGGTGGATTTGCAGCCATCAAAAAAACCAGCATACCCATTACAACATTTGTTTGCCAAAAAATCAAAACCGAGTATGCATAAATCCATTCCAGTACTTATCGTTATAGCAGTTGCTGGTATTGGCGCATTTATTGGCTGGTTATATGCAACCACAATTGGATGCCAAAATGGGACATGTGCAATTACGTCTTCTCCTGTCAATAATTCACTTTACGGAGCCTTTATGGGTGGTGTTCTTGGCAATATCCTTACTGACTATTTACCAACAAAAAAATGACTACAGAAACAATATACATAGCCAATATAAAATGTTCAGGTTGTGCGCAAACCATCACCCAAAAGCTAACCCAATTAGCTGGTGTAAACTTGGTAACCGTTTCAGTTAAAGATGAACTTGTAACCATCCAACACGAAGGGGTTTTACAACGAACCGATTTCACAAATAGGCTGCAATCGTTAGGTTACCCAGAGGCAAATACCGACAACGGTTTGCTTACCCAAGCTAAAAGTTACGCAAGTTGCATGATAGGCAAACTCAATAACCGCTGATAGCCAATCTGATTTTTTACAAGCAACAACCATTTATTATCAAAAAAATAACATTAACAATGATCGACTCACTTAAACAACTATTTGGCTTAGGCCCTCAAACTGATTATGCGACCTTAGTAAAAGAAGGCGCTCTAATTGTAGATGTTCGCAGTAAAGGCGAATATGCTGGCGGACACATACCAGGTTCCATTAATATTCCAGTTGATACTTTGCCTCAAAACTTAAGTAAACTCAAAAACAAAAATCAAACAATCATCACTTGTTGTGCATCGGGCATGCGAAGCGGAGCAGCTAAGGGCATGCTCAAAGCCAATGGTTACCAAACAGTATACAATGGAGGCAATTGGTTCTCGCTCCAAAAACAACTTGCATCAAATGAAAATCAGTAATCAAAATTGGGGTTGGTTTCGCATAACGCGATTGGCAATAGGAATAACCATGTTGGTTATTGGCATTTATAAACACGAGGTGATTCCTGCATTTGTGGGTGGTATTTTAATGTACCAAGCCTTGTTAAATACAGGTTGTGCAAGCGGCAATTGTTTAACACAACCACCTAACCCAAACCCAAAACCTGAAAATATTACATATGAGGAGATAAAATGATGAGTACACCATTTAACGAGTTAATTGCGGGCAACAAACCAGTATTGGTTGATTTTTTTGCTGAGTGGTGCGGCCCCTGCAAAATGATGAAGCCCATTTTAGAGGAGCTAAAACAAGAAATTGGCGACAACGCACATATCATCAAAATTGATGTAGACCGCAATCCTGCTGCTGCGCAGGCTTACCAAATACAAGGAGTACCCACACTTATTGTGTTTAAAAATGGCAAGGTGATGTGGCGCAAATCAGGTGTTGTGCAGGCAGGGCAACTGGCTAGCATTTTACAACAATTAGCGTAACAATTACTTACGTACAAATTGGTTTGCACGTTTGTTTTGCCCAGCTAATTCAGCTGTTTCGTTTATTCGTTTGCTTCGCGTTTCAGGCTTTTTGGCGGTGTTAATCCATTCCAAAATACCCCTTCGAGTTGATGGTGGAAACTGGTTCCAATAGTTCAAAGCATTTGGTATCTGTTTCAATGCCACCGATAAATCTTCAGGAACTTCAAGCGCATCAACTTTATTCAATGCATCCCAAGTCCCTAATTGTTTAGCAAGTTCAACCATTGCAATACCCGCAGGAGCCATTTTTCCTGAGCTTTGCAAACGTTCTACTTTGTTTTTATTTACCAAACTCCAATTGCTTTTTGGGTTTCGCTTCGAAAAAAACTGGTAATAACTCGTAGCATCGCGTTTGTTTGGTTTACTATCAACCCAACCAAAACAGAGCGCCTCATCCACCGCTTCTGGATAGTAAACAGAAGGTATGTTACTTTTCTTTTTAAATATAACAAGCCAGATACTGGTTTCCGTTTGGTGGTGCTTTGCAAGCCACTTACGCCATTGATCTGCACTCTTAGCCGCTACCACTTTGGTTCCAAGATATTCCTTTTCAATTGCCATTCAAGAGCAAGTTAACAATTAAACACGTGAAATAAATTTGAAATTTGGGGCTTCAGCGAGGTTCGTTTCTCTCACTCGCTGCGCGTGTTCCGCGTTACACGGTAACTTGCTGCACCCGCTAAGCCAAGAGAAGAATGACGAATTGGAAAGTACGAATTGGGAAGTTTGAATGCGTAATGTTGAATTTTAATGACGTCATTTAATGAGATGATGTGATAATTCACATGCAAGCGTCACTTCGAGTAGAGCCAAAGGCTCGTATCGAGAAGTGGTGGTTGGGTGGTTGGGTGGTTGGGTGATTGGACAGTGGTCATTAGGCATTCAACACTTAACCCTTAACATTCAACACTCAAAAACTCAGTCTTAATTCCCAGTTGCCTTTTTGAGGGTAAAACTAAACGTAGTTCCCTGCCCTATTTGACTGCGCACGTTTACCGTTTGGTTATGCGCTTCGATGATATGTTTTACAATAGCCAATCCTAAACCCGTTCCTCCTGGTCCACTTTCACGTGCACGGCTCTTATCTACTCGGTAAAAGCGTTCGAAAATTCTTGGAAGGTGTTCCTGAGTAATACCTTCACCGTTATCACCAATCTCAATTAAAATATTTTCGTCCATATCATAATAACCAGCCGTTGCCGTACCAAACTCTTTACCATACTTAATGGCATTTAAAATCAAGTTCACCAATACCTGGCGAATACGGTACCTATCAGCAAATACATAAAATGGCTTGTTGCAACCTTCTTTAATAATTAGCGAAATACCTCGTTCTTTGGCTCTTACTTCCAACTGCTCATAAATATCTTTAACCAAGGCGTTGATATCAAAACGTTCTGGCTCCATGTTTAATTCGCCAGATTCAAGTTGCGAAATGGCCAACAAATCTGCAACCAAATCACTTAAACGGTCGGCACTCTTAGCTGCCTTTTGCAAAAACCGAATATTCACCTCTGGGTCTTCGATGGCGCCATCAATCAACGTGTGAATGTATCCTTGAATATTGAAAATTGGTGTTTTAAGCTCGTGCGATACATTGCCCAAAAACTCTTTTCTAAAGTCAGCAAGTTTCTTGAGCTCATCCATTTGCTCCTTCTGATCTTTTGCCCAATTGATTACCTCCTTGTTCATATTCATAATTGGATCTGTTTTCCAATCAAAATTGCTCAATTTGGCATCATACTTTTGGGTTTTTAAACTGTGAATGGTTTTGTAGATGAGTTTTATTTTTTTGTAAATAAAAAACTCGAGTGAGTAAAAAAACAATACAAACGAAAAAACTAAGGTTACTACGCCCGCAGTTGCTGCAAGGCGCATATCATGCTCATCAATAAACCAAGTGGTTGCAGCTACAAATAGCGACAAAACAACTGCAATGATAAAGGCAATGGTAACCGGTTTCGGGTTTCGAATCATATTTCAAATTTATACCCTACACCTTTTACGGTTCCTATATAATCATCACCAAGTTTTTCGCGAAGCTTGCGAATATGCACATCAATGGTGCGGTCTACCACTAACACCTCATCGCCCCACACTTTTTCTAAAATATATTCACGTGTAAATACTTTACCGGGTTTGCTTGCCAATAAAAATAACAATTCAAACTCTTTACGCGCCAATTGAATTTTTTGGTCGCCCCTGTACACCAAAAATGTCTCACGGTCAATAATAATATTGCCAACCGTTAGTTTCGACTCAACTACTTCCTTGTTTTTGCGTCTTAATATAGCACTGATGCGGCTAATCAATACTCGCGGCTTAATTGGTTTGGCTATGTAATCATCTGCGCCTGCGTTAAACCCAGCAATTTCTGAATACTCTTCGGCACGTGCTGTTAAAAACACAATAAAAGTTTTGGCGAAAGCCGAGTCGGCTTTCATAACCTTGCACGCCTCAATGCCATCCATAACAGGCATCATCACGTCTAATAAAATTAAATCAGGCTTTACCTTTTTACCAACTTCAATAGCTTCTTTACCATTGTGCGCCAAAAAAACTTCGTACCCTTCTTTTTTGAGGTTGTATTGAATAAATTCTAAAATATCAATTTCATCGTCAACCACCAGAATTTTGTAAGGATTTTCCATGTCTTGTTTTTTTTGTAACATTCGCTTAACGCTTTTAGTTCAATATTAACGAATGTTTAATTAATTGTTAATGGGCGCCAAAGAAATACGCATAAAAAAATCCGAACTGTTTCGGATTTTTTTATGCGTTCCATCAATAAGTTATTGTTTAAGTAAGGTTATTGGCTCAATGCGTTCTGTTGCACTCATTGCAGTTAGGTAGTAAATACCTGCTTTATAATCGCCCATTTCGAGGGTAATATTTTGTTCATCTTGTTGTATTGTTCCCGTTGCCATTACCTGACCTAATATATTGGTTACGGTATAAGTAAGTTCGCTGTGTTCCTTAGGCAGTTTCAATTTGCAGTTATTAATCACTGGATTGTCATAACTTACAGTTAACACAGATTGGGTAAACTCATTTACACTAACCGAATTGATAGCCGTAGCATACCTAACCGATAGTGGGATAAATAAACCATCTCCTGGCGTGTAATAAGCAAGCACCTCACCATTTTCGTTTAACCAATAATAAACTAAAATTGGTATTAACTCATCAACTGTTACACGCATCAACTGCACATTATTGTATACCCTATTGTTTGGTAGATTTAATGTTCCATAACCAATCCCTTCAAGATCTGTTGTTCCACCAAAAGATGATTGTGTGTTTGACCACTCATCAGACGAAGTGACTCCGTACGTAAACGGGAAAACCATTTCCGTTTGCGGATTGCTGTAAATATTTGTAGCACTCGTATTTTCTGCACTGCCAATGCGCTCTAATTTAGTTGGTGTCTTTACAAAATAAGAATACCTTATTGTTGTTCCTTCCTGTTCACGGTAACAAATATTTGCTGTTGGAAAGGTAGAAGCAAAGGGTGAGGAAGACGGAAGAATGTAGGTAATCGTTCTGGGATCAAAGTCTTGAGGCGATTCCGGAACCAATGCCGAAAAGTCCCAAGTAACGTTCGCACCTTTGGTGGTGTCTAATTCAAATGCAGTTGCCTCAGTTAGCGTTACACTGGATCCTACACCTGCATAAGAAGAACTTGTAATGGTTGGTTGTGCCAAGAGGGTAAGTGAACCAACGAGGCCGCAGCTAAAAAGTAAAATTGCTTTTTTCATGGTTATTAGGTTTAATTTAAGGTTATTCAAATTGATTTCTTAGGGCATGAGTTCAGCGAGTTTTTTGGCCAATGCTTCACCACGCAAATTTTTGGCAATAATACGGCCTTCTTTGTCCAATAACACGGTAAATGGTATTGACTCAATATTGTAAACAGGAACAACAGATGCATTCCATTTTTTCAAATCACTCACGTGTGTCCAAAGCAAGCGGTCATCATTAATGGCTTTTACCCAAGAGTCGCGGTTATCATCCAATGATACCCCAAATACTTCAAATCCTTTTGCTTTATAGGCATTGTACAAACGCACCACATTTGGATTTTCCATACGACAAGGCTTGCACCAACTTGCCCAAAAATCAACCAATACGTAATTCCCACGTAATGATGAAAGAGCTACCGACTTTCCAAAAGGATCGTTTAATACAATATCAGGTGCTACTTCCCCAATAGCCGTCCTGCGCAAAACTTCAACGCGTGTGTGCAACTCACGTGCATACTTTGATTGGGAGAAATTGTTGTAATACGTTTGATCCACTTTATCAAAAAATGAGAAATCAGCTTCGGCAAGCAAAAAGTTAGTAGCGAAATACGCTGTAATGCCGGCATTTTCCTTGAACACAAATTGTTTGATGGCCTCACTGCGCGCAAGCATCAGGCTATCATACTCAGCTCTAATTTGCTCTTGTATGGCAAGGCTTGGTACTGATTGGCTGTAAGCGGCATACTTTGTTTCCATGCCACGCAATGCTTGCATATACACATTGTTAATGGCGAGTAACTTGCGCAGTTGTTCTGTTTGTGGCGAACCTTTTACCCCAAATTGATCTGGGCTATTGGCATCAATGCTCACAGCCATATTGGTTAACGAGTCAACCACCAATAACACCGCTCCTTTCGGAAAACTAATCATGGCAAACAATTGCTCACTTGCTTTGCCTTTTAATTCAAACGATCCATCTGCATTCACCGTAGCGGTATCAAGCGGAATTAAACCGCGGGCGGTAAGCTCATTTACCACAATGGTTTTTTCGGTATAGTTGGTAATCTTTCCTTTAATCACAAATCCCTTTTGCTTGGTAGAAGCATCGCTCCCACACGAAACCAGAATAAGTGTTACAAGTGCTGTAAAAAAACAGTTTTTAATTGATTGCATGGTCATTCGTTTTATTGATTGTCTAATGTTTGTTTCACAATTTGGCTTGCCAGTTTAGGATCAGCTTTGCCTTTACTTAATTTCATCACTTCGCCCATAAACAAGGCTACTAGCGATGTTTTACCTGCACGGTATTCGGCAACTTTTTCAGGATATTTAGCTAATGCTTCGTTCACCCATTGTTGCAATGCATTGGTATCACTTTGTTGAATAACATTAAGCGACTCAGCCAATGATAACACTGATTGTTGTGGTTGCTTAACCAATTCGGGAAATACTTTTTGTGAGGCTACGGAGTTTGAAATCTGTCCACCATCTACCAACGCTATCAGCTCAGCAACTTTTGCTGCAGGAACTACAAATTGTTCGATGTTAATGGCTTGCTCATTCAAATATCCCCTGATATGCACCATTAACCAATTGGCTGCTGCTTTGTAATTGTTGGTATGCTGAACCAACTCCTGAAAATAACTTGCTGTTGCCTTATCATCAGTAAGCACCGAGGCATCATATTCATTTAACCCGTACTTTTTTGTAAACAAAGCATGCAACTCTTTGGGCAATGCAGGCATTTGCTTGCTCACTTGCTCAATGTATTCAGCAGTAATATGGAGTGGTGGCAAATCAGGTTCCGGAAAATAACGGTAATCGCTGGCCCCTTCTTTTGTACGCATCACAGTGGTTTCACCCTTGAGCGCATTAAAAGTTCGTGTCTCTTGGTAAATGGTTTCACCTTTCTCAATCGCCTCAATTTGCCTTTTGATTTCGTAATCGATAGAGCGCTGCACATTGCTTATTGAGTTCATGTTTTTTACTTCCACTTTTACCCCAAAGGCAGCAGCCCCTTTTAACCTAACCGACACATTCGCATCACAACGCATCGATCCTTCTTCCATATTTCCATCACATATATCTAGGTAACGAACCAACTTACGCACTTCGGTTAAATATTGGTAGGCCTCTTCTCCACTTCTAATATCTGGCTCGGTAACCATTTCAACCAAGGGTACTCCTGCGCGGTTAAAATCAAGCAACGTATCATTTAAATCCTGATCATGCATGCTTTTTCCGGTATCTTCTTCCATGTGTATGCGAATAAGGCGGATACGTTTTTGCGTGCCATCCTTCAGTTGAATATCAATATGCCCACCTTCGCAAATGGGTGTGGTATGCTGCGATATTTGGTAGCCTTTGGGCAAATCGGCATAAAAGTAATTTTTACGCGCATAGTAGTTGTGCTCGGCAATTTTACAACCACAAGCAATACCCAACTTTACCGCGTAAGCCACAGCTGCTTCGTTATGAACAGGTAATGTACCGGGATGACCCAAACTCACCGGACCCACTTGTGTATTAGGTAATGCTCCGTATTCATTTGCATCACTGCAAAAAGCTTTGCTTTTGGTAAGCATTTGGGCATGCACTTCCAAACCAATTACTGCTTCGTATTTCGAATAATCTACTTCCATAAATAAAGGTTCGAATTTAGGTCGAACAAAGCGTTTCCACAATTTTTTCTGAATTCGGGTAGTTTCGCTTATTTTACCGCAATGAAATGGTACATTTTCGCATTGGGCATGTATTGCAAACTGCAGGTTTTAGCTCAAAACCTCATTCCCAATGCCGATTTTGAACAAAACATCCAAGGCAAAGTACTTGAGTGGCAGCAACCCCTTGATGATTATTACCATTACGAACAACATGCAACCAAAGAAGGCTACAATGCCATTAATGGATTGTGCTTACTGCAACCAGAGCCTAGCGAATACTTAGTTGCCAAACTCAAAGAGCCACTTGTTCCGGGGGCAACCTATTGCATTCAATTGCAAACATTTAAAGGCCCAACATATATTGGCTCTTTTAACCGACTGGGTGCCATCGACATTGCATTTACCGATACACCACCATTGGTTTGGCGAAGGCGAAAATTGTTTTTACAGCCACTCATCAGCTTACCCATTACCAATGCACAAGGTGTATTTACACAACCCGAACCTGCGCAGTTTGTTGCACAAGGCAACGAGCAATACATTGTGATTGGTAAATTTCACCAGCAAGATGTAACCCTACTTACCTTGCAACAAAAAAAAGAAAGCTTGTGGCGAGAGCAGTATTATGAATGTGATTCCATTAAAAAATACTACAAATCGTGCATGCCACCTCCCCCACTCGAAACCAATAAACGCAAGCTTAAAAGGGCGCTTAAACACAATGCCGACTCAACTGAGGAATTACAAATGGCAATGGTAGCCGATCTTAAAGCCACTGCAGCAAAGTACGCAGCCATTGTAGAGCAACTCACCTCGCACGAACTTGATTCGGGCTTTTTTCATGTGCGCATTTACTTCGATAATATTTGTGTAACCCCCAAACAAGCAGATGGATTGTGTAATTGCACCGACTCTCTTGTTGCCACTAAACCGTTTGTCGCAGGGCAATCATACCAATTGCGCAATATTCAATTTGATACCGATAAAGCTACTTTTAAACCTGGTTCTTATGTTGAAATGGATACACTGCTATACTATTTGGTAACGTATCCAAGCATGCACATTTCAATCGAAGGACATACAGATAGTGTGAACACCGAGGAGTACAATATTGATTTATCTGAGCGGAGAGCCAAGGCAGTTTATACATATTTAATTGAGCATGGCGTTGAACCCAATCGCTTAACGTACAAAGGGTATGGCGAAAGTAGACCAGTAACTTCAAATAATACAACTGAAGGCCGCGCCCAAAACCGAAGAGTAGAATTCACCGTAACCAAATTTGACTAAGCGCATTCGTTATCACACTCAGCAGTTTTTTACTTTGGGGCTTCAGCGAGGTTCGTTTCACTCACTCGCTGCGCGTGTTCCGCGGTACACGGTACCTTGCTGCACCCGCTAAGCCAAATACGAATTGCGAATTACGAATTGGCAAGCTCGAATGCTTACTATTGAATTTTGAATAACGTCAATGTTTAATGAGATAATTTGATAATGCGTATGCAAGCGTCACTTCGAGTAGAGCCGCAGGCTCGTATCGAGAAGTGGTATTGGGCAATAGACATTAGACAAAGGGCATTGGTCATTTAGCATTTAGCATTCAACACTTAACACGCGACACTTAACACTCAGCATTCAACATCCAACATTCGCCCCTTCAAAACCAATACCCCAAATTCAAGTAATAAAACAAGGAACTATGTTGGTTAGAGCGGTTAATGGCAAACTGAATGGGGCCAATAGGGCTGCGGTACTCGTAAGCCAACCCTCCCGATACCATCAGTTGTTGCACAGAAAGCATTCCTTCTAAATCGTTGCTTTTTTGTGCTACTTCACCAATCAACGAAAGGTAATTGGCAGGGAATAAGTTAAACGTTGGCTTGGTTTTAAAATGGGCCACATTTACACTAACAATCTCTGCAAACTCAAGTCCACCAAAAGGAATATAGTTTTTAAAACGCATGTCCAACATTCCACCAACCGAATTCACAAATTGAAAATTACCGTTAACATAATTGTCATCGTTTAAGCCAATATTTACATAATTGCTCCAATGCAAGCGCCTGTAAACCCGCGTATGCCATTCGGTTCGCAACAACATTCCTGCCCACGATTGATTTAAATCAAAATCATTATTGGCCCAATACAATTCAAACAAGGTGCGTGTACCACGAGTTGGAATATACATATCATCGCGGGTATCGTTTCGGAAAAATGTATTCAATACATAGGCAGTTCTGGCATTATTGAGTTGGGTCATATTGTCTTGAAACAAAAAAGCATCGGTGCGGTTCGATACCTGATCAATGCCAATACCCATACCGAAATACCTGTGGTTGTTTACATTGTATTTTGCTTTGGCATACACTGACGAAAACACACTGTACGCAGTAGAAATTCGATTGCCATTTTGGTAAAAACCTTGGCGCACATTGTTTACCGAAGCGTCTAAACTCAACGATGGTTTGTACCGCGATTGAAAAATATAACTTACATCAATACGGGGCATTGACGAAAGGCGAATATCTGCTTTGAGTGTACCACCTTTAAACAATACCCTTCGGTATTGCAATCCCAACAGCAAACTTGCCTCATGGTAATTGTTGTAGTTAATGCCTGCGTCAAACTCACCCCTTGCTTTCTCCAATACATTTACAACCAACTGCCCGCCTTTGTGTGATGGATTGTAATGGTATAAAATACGCTCAAACAAGTTCGTATTTTCAATATCAGCTATCAGGTTCTCAATTTGTGCAGCGCTCAAAGTATCACCTTCGTACGTTTTAACAATGGATTGCAGTTGAGAAGCATTCACGTTTTTAAGCCCGGTGATTTGGATTGAGTTAACAGGTAATTTTTGTTGCAGCTTGGCCGTATCCGTTTTGATAAAAGGGGCAGGCGCATTGCCATAAATTTGTTGGTACAACTGCCTCAAGGCATCTATTTGCAGCCTTGCGCTGGCTTCACCTAACTTTACAATGCTATCACCCATCTCAAAATCCAACGGACTAATGCCATCCAATTTGGGTTTGATATTGATGGACAAAAACTTTTGCTCTTCGGGGTAATTTTGGTAACCATGCAAAAACATCGATTCCATCATAATATTTACAAACGAGCCTAACTCTTCTTTGGTTGATTTAGCGCCCACATCAATACCAATAATGTAATCAGCGCCCATGGCAACAGCCTCTGCAATTGGGTAATTTTGGGTAAGGCCTCCATCCACCAAAATGTGGCCATCAATTTCGATGCTGGTGAACAAAGAAGGAATAGCCATACTTGCCCTGATTGCATCTGGAAGTGAGCCATTGTTTAGCAATACTTTTTCACCCGTTTGAATATCGGTTGCAATGCAGGCAAATGGAGTAGGAAATTGGCTAAAGTTGGTAATACCCGATGCAGGCAAACACAATCGGGTAAGCATATTGTGAACCTTGTTTCCTTTTACCAAGCCACTATACGAAATAAACTTGGTGCCCTCAAAATTGAATTTTAACAAATAACGATCAAACCGCTCGCGTTCAATGCTGTTTAAGTTTACCCGCGATTGTTTATCGTAAACCACATCGTTCCAATCAGTGGTTGCCACAATTTTTTCGAGTGTATCGCTACGGTAACCAATGGCATACAACCCACCAATTACGCTTCCCATGCTGGTTCCAGTAATAATATCGGGCTTAAATCCAACTTCCTCAAGTACCTTTAACACACCCACATGCGAAAATCCCCTTGCTCCTCCGCCACTAAGCACAAATGCTACCTTGGGTTTTTGTGCAATGCCAATTAATGTGGTATAACAAAATATAAGTGTAAATATGATTCGAGGTACCATAGGCTTAAGGCTAAACAATGGTACAAAAAATTACAGCCAAACACAACGATGCATTTAGCCGCTCCCGTGAGTTGTTGGGATAAGCAAATTTAGGATGCCAACAACTGGGTTGCCTTGGCTAGTGCGTTCGAGAGTCCCGCTAGGTTGTTGCCTCCGGCTGTTGCATAAAACGGTTGACCGCCACCTCCACCTTGAATCTCTTTGGCCAACTCTTTAACCATATTGCCTGCATGTAATTTTTTATCGGCTACAATATTGTCGCTGATAATAATGCTAAGCATGGGTTTGCCATTGAGTTCACAACCCAATACACAAACCAAGTTTTCAACTTCGGCTTTTAACTGAAATGATAAGTTTTTTAATTGTTCGGCAGAAGCAATTTCAATTTGTTCAATCAAAACATTGTACACGGGAGTGCTGGTAATTTTGCTTTTGAGTGCTTGTTTTACCATCCCCGTTTTTTCATTTTCAAAAACATCCAATTTCTTTTGCAATTCAGCTTTATCAGCAAGCAATTGCTCCACTGATTTTTTCACGTCTTTGCTTGTAAGCAGTTGTTTCAACTCATTAACCAATGCAAATTGTTGGTTAACCAATTGCTCCACTGCTGCACCTGTTATGGCTTCTATCCTGCGCACACCTGCGGCAACCGCTGCTTCGCTGGTAATTTTAAAATACCCAATTTGACCCGTAGCTTTCACATGTGTGCCTCCGCACAACTCGCGTGAGTACGTTTCGTCAAACGTAATTACCCGAACACTTTCGCCATATTTTTCGCCAAACAACATCATGGCGCCCATGGTTTGTGCTTCGGCAATAGGCACATTTCTGCGTTCATCCAATGCAATGTTTTCACGAATTTTTTGGTTTACGATGTGTTCTACTTTCGCCAATTCCTCATCAGTCATTGCAGCAAAATGCGAAAAATCGAAACGCAGGTATTCATCATTTACCAAACTTCCTTTTTGTTGCACATGTGTGCCCAATACCTGGCGTAAGGCCGCATGCAATAAGTGTGTGGCACTGTGGTTGCTTTCGGTTGGTTTGCGTTTGGTTGTGTCAACTTTGGCAGTAAATACTCCTTCTAAATTCTCGGGTAATGTATCTGCAAAATGAATAATCAAATTGTTCTCCTTTTTGGTATCCACAATTCGTAATTCGTAATTCGCATTTCGTAATTCCCCTGTATCGCCAACTTGCCCACCACCTTCCGGATAAAAAGGCGTTTGGTTAAATACCAATTGAAAGCTTTCTTTTCCTTTGGCTTTTACCTTGCGGTATTTCACAATCTGAATTTCTGCTTCAGTTGCATCGTAACCCAAAAATAGAGTTGGCTTTTCTTCAGCAATTACCACCCAATCATCGGTAGTAAGTTCAGTTGCTTTGCGTGAGCGGGCTTTCTGTTTTTGAAGTTCTTCTTCAAAACCAGTTTTATCAATATCAAATCCTTTCTCTTTAGATATTAGTTCAGTTAAATCATAAGGGAAGCCATACGTATCATATAATTCGAAGACGAATTTTTTCGAGAATAACCTTTCGATTTTTGCGTTTTTTAGTTCTTCACCATATGAATACCATACATGAGTGTCTACAGAATTCTCAAGGCTCCCAACTGATTTTACAATAGCATCTTTATTAAACGATCTCTGAATTATTAGTTGATGAGATGAAGGTAGATCTGAATCTAAATCAAGATTATTAACTGTATATACATTTCCATCTAAAGTTTCTATATTGTAAATAAAATAATCACCGATAGGTGTTATAAAATAATTATATTTTGATTTAGCATCACCTATTTTGTAGTAATCTACTAGGAAATCAAAGTATAACTTGTTAATATATTCCTTAATCCGTTGTAACCCCTTTTCCAACGTCTTCAAAAAACTCACCTCTTCTTCTTTAATCACCTTTACCACAAACTCCTTTTGTGCGTGCAACTCGGGGAATACATTTTGAAAACTATCGGCAATCAGCTCCGCAAGCTTGCACAAAAACGGTTCTTTTAGATTTAAAAATTGGTATTGGTAACGCACTGCCCTGCGCAAAATTCTGCGTATTACATAACCCGCTCCATTGTTGCTTGGCAATTGTCCATCGGCAATGGTAAAGCAAATAGCCCTTATATGATCAGCCATTACACGCATCGCAATGTCTTGTTTGGTATCGCCAAAAGTGTATTTTACTCCACTGTGTTTTTCAATAAACTGAATGGTGGGTACAAACACATCGGTATCATAGTTGGATGATTTGCCTTCAATAGCGCGCACCAAACGCTCAAAGCCCATTCCGGTATCTACGTGTTGGGCAGGTAATTTTTCTAAAGAGCCATCAGCCTTGCGGTTAAACTCCATAAACACGTTGTTCCAAATTTCAATCACCTGCGGATGGTCGTTGTTAACCAATGTTTTCCCATCTACTTGTGTGCGCTCAGCATCTGGTCTTAAATCAATATGAATTTCGGTGCATGGTCCGCACGGACCTGTATCACCCATTTCCCAGAAATTGTCTTTTTTGTTTCCATTTAAAATACGGTCTTCAGCAATCCATTTTTTCCAATTATCATAAGCTTCTTGGTCAAATGCCAATCCCTCTTTAGCATCACCTTCAAAAACGGTAACATACAACCTGTCTTTAGGCAATTTGTACACCTCGGTTAACAATTCCCAAGCCCATTCAATTGCTTCTTGTTTAAAGTAATCGCCAAAACTCCAGTTACCAAGCATTTCAAACATGGTATGGTGGTAGGTATCCACACCCACTTCTTCCAAATCGTTGTGTTTGCCGCTTACGCGCAAGCATTTTTGGGTATCAACCACACGTTTGTATTTGGCGGGTTCGTTTCCCAAGAACCAATCTTTAAATTGGTTCATCCCTGCGTTGGTAAACATGAGCGTTGGATCATTTTTAACAACAATGGGTGCTGATGGCACAATGGTATGTCCTTTACTTTCAAAGAATTTGAGAAACGTGTTGCGTACTTCTGCTGCTGTCATCTATCGGTACTGTTGCTTTAAACGGTTATTAACTGTATTTTCGTTTTTTGGGCTTATGCAAAGCAATGCTTTATTTAGGCCTCAAACAAAAGGATGGCAAAAATAAAATACTTTTACAATCCCAATAGCCTCGATTTTGAGAAAGTTACCACCAATGTGCGGGGCGTGGTGATTAGGGTATTTGGTTTTTTGTCGGCCAGCATAGTGGCGGGCCTTATTTTAATGCTGGTGGCATACAACTATATCGACTCACCAAAGGAGCGCATCCTAAAAAGGCAACTCGAAGATTACCGCACACAAACCAAGTGGATTAACCAAAAGGTAAACACCCTCAACGATAAACTTGCCGATTTACAAGATAAAGACCGCAGCATTTACCGAGCCATTTTTGAAGCCGAACCTATGGATATTGACTCAGGTGTGCAGTATGATGCCAATGCCAACTACGAAATTATGATGGCTTCTAATCCTGCAGAGCAAATGCAATCGCTGCAAGCCCGATTGGATAATTTACTTGAGATGGCCAACTTGCAGCAGCGCTCCTTTATCCAATTGGAACAGCTGGCTTCTCGCAAAAAGGAGTTTTTAGCCTCAGTGCCTGCTATTCAACCCGTTTCAAATAAACGCTTGCGTAAAATGGCCTCTGGTTTCGGATACCGGCTTCATCCTATTTACAAAACCTATAAAATGCATGAAGGAGTGGACTTTACAGCGCCAACCGGAACACCCATTTACGCCACAGGCAATGGCCGTGTAATTAGCGCAGGACCCGATCGAGGTTATGGGAACTGTGTGGTCATTAGCCATGGATTTGGATACCAAACACTTTACGGGCATATGTACCGAATTAAAGCGCGTGTTGGGCAACAGGTAAAAAGGGGGGAGCTTATTGGCTATGTTGGCAATACAGGATTGTCATCGGGTTCTCACTTGCATTATGAAGTAATTAAAGGCGGACGCAAAGTGAACCCAATTAACTTCTTCTTTAACGACTTAACCGAAGCTGAGTACCAAAGCATGCGGGAACTTGCCCAACGACCAGCACAGTCATTTGATTGATGAATGTTGTGAATGTTCAATGATGCAGGCTACATAATACGATTAACTTAAAACTCAACACTCAACTCTTAAAACTGAACACTCAGAACTTAACACCACCAAAAGCATTTCCACCCAATGACTGACCAAATCGAAAAAAAATATTACACTATTGGAGAGGTTTCAAAAATGCTCAACGAAACACCTTCATTAATTCGGTTTTGGGAAAAAGAGATTCCCCAACTTACCCCATCAAAAACAGAAGGAGGAACACGCAAATACACGCATGCAGAGGTTGACATGCTCAAACTAGTACATTATTTGGTTAAGCAAAAAGGATATACACTTGCGGGCGCATCGCAATACCTTAAAACAAACAAATCAGCAACAACAGAAGCGGCATTGGTGAGTAAACTCGAAAACCTAAAAGCATTTTTGGTTGAACTAAAAAATGCCCTTAAAAATTAGAATGAATATTCTAAGTCATACTAGTTACACCCAGATAATAGAAAGGACACTTTAGGTCGCTTAACTTTTCTTTTTGTTACCTTTTGGTTCTGCAAAAGGTACTACCGAATGAAATGACTAAGACCTCAAATAACTGCTTCATTCATTCGCGTATTATCAATGTAAAATTTAAAAATAGGTTATTTTTAAATAACATTGATTGAACCGAAAAGCAGACCACGAATGCCAAATCAACCTGCATCTTTAGCAAATGCCAACGCCACGCAGGCCGATTCAGGTTGATTTCACACCATTCGTGGACACCCTCCGCACCTTGTGCCACGAAAACAAACTGAATCACTTCTTTTGCCTTAGATGGTTTTGTGTAATAATCAAAGCTTTTATTTAGCGCTGGACTTCGGTAAGCAACCCACGAACGCAGTGGCTTTGGTTGCGCGGAAAATAAAATATGTAGTTTGTAACAAAAGAATCTTCAGCTTGAACTTTTTGATTACTTTTTCTTTCCTAGAGAAAAAGTAATGCGGGTTTGGAGCGGATAGCCCCAAGAGTAGAGCCAATAGGAGATTAATGCATTTTATAGGTAAAGTAACGGATATACATTTCAAATTAAGTAAAATCCATTTTACAGGTGAGGTTAAAGATATACATTAAAAATTAGGTGTTGAAAATATCCACCAAGCGGAGCAAGTCGGCATTTAACTTTTTGGTTTTGTGAATGGCATCGTCAAATGAGGTGAACTCCACTTTGTTGTTCACAAGTCCAGCCATTTTATTTGTTTCTCCCCTCAACAACGCTTCAACGGCAGCATTTCCCAATCGCGAAGCCAATACCCGATCATAAGCAGTTGGCTTGCCACCTCGTTGAATATGGCCCAGTATAGTTACACGCGCATCAAACTGTGGGTCTATTTGTTTCAGTTGTTCTACAATTTGCATGGCTCCACCATGTTCTTCGCCTTCGGCAACTACAATAATGCTAAAGGCCTTTTTACTTTTATGTGAGCCGGTGAACATATTGACAACCTTTTCCCAATCGTCATTTGACTCAGGAATCAAAATACCTTCGGCCCCACCCGCAATACCGGCTGCAAGCGCAATATAACCTGCATGTCGGCCCATCACTTCTATAAAAAATACCCGATCATGAGAATCGGCAGTGTCTCTAATTTTATCAATTGCATCCACCGCAGTGTTAATTGCCGTATCAAAACCAATGGTAAAATCAGTTCCATACAAATCATTGTCGATGGTGCCTGGAGCGCCAATACACGGTATTCCGAACTCTTCATAAAACAATTTAGCACCCGTAAACGAGCCGTTTCCGCCAATGCAAATAAGCCCTTCAATTTCGTTTTGCACCAAGTTATTGTATGCTTGTTTGCGGCCTTCGGGAGTCATAAATGCAGCACTTCGAGCTGTTTTTAAAATGGTTCCACCGCGCTGAATGATATTACTAACCGAGCGTGAAGCAAGCGGCACAATATCGTTCTCAATCATCCCAGCGTAACCCCGCATAATACCCATCATTTCTATTTGATGGTAATTAGCAGTACGCACAACCGCACGAACACAAGCATTCATTCCTGGCGAATCGCCTCCTGACGTAAATACAGCAATACGTTTCATATATAGTTATTACCGCTACAAGATAAAGCTAAAAACCAAAAGCGCAACAATACAAACGTGAAGTTTTGGTTATCAATTTCTTGTAAGTGTACTTTATACAATTATATCGCTTACTCCACTTATACTGGCTGTGTTTAGGAGCAAAAGTTTAACGCATTCACTTTTTCATTTGCGTACGTTTTTTTGTTTGGGGCTTCAGCGTTTTTCGTTTCACTCACTCGCTGCGCGTGTTTCGCGGTACACGGTACCTTGCTGCACCCGCTAAGCCAAGACGCTGTTCGATTGTGGATGTTAAATGCTAACTTTCACAATGGTCAGTACTAATCATTCACCATCAAAACTTGAGCTTATCCCACCAATCAAACAATACACTGCAAATCTTCGTTTACCAAATATGGTTTATCAAAGCATATACACTATTTTCGCCCGCTCATTGAGGCAAGTGATCACGAAATAAAATGAAGAACATACGCAACTTTTGCATTATCGCACATATTGACCACGGAAAAAGCACGCTGGCAGATCGGTTATTGGAATACACGCAAACCATTAGCAAACGTGATATGGAAGCTCAAGTACTTGATGATATGGATCTTGAGCGCGAGCGCGGTATTACCATTAAAAGCCATGCCATTCAAATGGATTATACCTATAAAGGCGAAAAGTATGTATTAAACTTAATTGATACCCCCGGCCACGTAGATTTTAGTTACGAAGTATCTCGAAGCATTGCTGCTTGTGATGGCGCTTTGTTAATTGTAGATTCAAGTCAGGGTATCCAAGCCCAAACCATCTCCAATTTGTATTTGGCAATTGAGCAAGGATTGGAAATTATTCCCATCCTCAATAAAATAGATTTACCGCACAGCATGCCTGAGGAAGTAAGCGATCAAATTATTGATTTAATTGGTTGCAAACCCGAAGATATTTTACGCGCTAGCGGAAAAACAGGTCAGGGTGTACATGAGATTTTACACGCTATAGTAGAGCGCATTCCTGCGCCTAAAGGTGATGAGAGCAAGCCATTAAAAGCCCTCATTTTTGATTCGGTATTTAACTCTTTTCGCGGGATTATCGCTTATTTTAGAGTGTACGATGGTGTAATTAAAAAAGGGGATAAGGTTAAGTTTATGGCCACTGGCAAAGAGTACCTAGCCGATGAGGTGGGCGTGTTGCGTTTGGATATGGAGCCAAGACAAGAAGTGCGTGCTGGAGATGTGGGTTATATTATTTCGGGTATCAAAGAAGCACGTGAAGTAAAAGTTGGTGATACCATTACAACAGTTGCCAACCCAACTACCGAAGGTGTAAAAGGATTTGAAGATGTAAAACCAATGGTATTTGCCGGAATTTACCCAGTTGACACCGAAGATTTTGAAGAGCTTCGCGAAAGCATGTACAAATTGCAGTTAAACGATGCGTCTTTAACCTTTGAGCCAGAAAGCTCGGCTGCATTGGGTTTTGGTTTCCGCTGCGGTTTTTTGGGAATGTTGCACATGGAAATTATCCAGGAGCGATTGGAGCGTGAATTTAAAATGACCGTGATTACCACTGTGCCCAACGTAAGTTACCATGCATATACCAAAAAGGGCGAAATGGTGGTAGTGAACAATCCGAGCGATTTGCCCGAAGCCAACCATATTGAATACGTTGAAGAACCATTTATTTCGGCTACCATTATTAGCCGCTCGGAATTTGTGGGGCCTATTATGAGTTTGTGTTTGGGCAAACGAGGCATTTTAAAAAACCAAGTGTACCTCACGGCTGATCGTGTAGAAATGAAGTTTGATATGCCTTTGGCCGAGGTGGTATTCGACTTTTTTGATAAACTCAAAACCATTTCAAAGGGGTATGCTTCGTTTGATTACCATCCAATTGGTTACGTGCAAAGTGATTTGGTAAAACTCGACATTTTGTTAAACAAAGATAATGTGGATGCACTATCGGCTATTATTCACCGAGATAGGGCATATGATTGGGGCAAAAGGATTTGCGAAAAATTGAAAGACTTAATTCCAAGGCACCAGTTTGAAATACCCGTACAAGCCAGTATTGGCGCCAAGGTAATCGCACGTGAAACCATTAAAGCATTGCGCAAAGATGTAACAGCAAAATGTTATGGTGGTGATATTTCGCGTAAACGCAAATTGCTCGAAAAACAAAAAGAAGGTAAAAAGCGCATGCGCCAAGTTGGAAGCGTAGAGATTCCACAAAGTGCGTTTATGGCGGTACTCAAACTCGATTAATCCGTTTTCCAAAATTGTTGCAACTGAGCAACAAGTGCTGTTCTGTTTACCCGCTCAAATGGATGAGGTGTATTGGGCAATACCCAAAATTGCGCATTGGGCAATAACTTAAACACAGCTAAGTTTTCATCAATACTGCTGGTTGTATCTCGGTCGCCAATACCCAACAGCACCTTGCATTTAATATTGGCAAAATCTTCGTTGGTCAGCACAAAATTTTGGCTTAGCTGCTCCATCATGCTGGCTGTTTGTTGCAGCACTTGTTTCCAAATATTCATTCCATGTTGCAGCATTAACTTATCTGCAAACGAAGGAACCTTTTCAATCATTTTGTCAGCATTTAACATGGCAACTTCTTTTTGGGTGCTTAGCGCATCCCAATTAAACTTTACGTTTAACGTGGCTATTCGGTTCACCCGATCGGGGTATAATTTGGCAAAATACAAGGCGGCATAACCACCCATGCTGTAGCCAAACAAATTGATTTTGTCTATTTGTTGCGCATCAGCATAACGCAAAATATCGTCTGCAAAAACACCAAAACCATAACCTTGCATGGGCATGGCAAAACCACCATGGCCAGCAAAATTGATGGCATCGGGAGCAAAACCAGCATCGGTTAATACGGACAGTGTATCAGTAAATTGGAGCTTTGAGCCTAAAGCCCCGTGCAGCAATAGAAGTTGTGTTGGTTCCATTAGTTTGGTAATTTACCCCAAAGCGATAAAAATGCAACTTCATCCCATCCTTTTTGGGTTTTGTGGTACAAGCGACCTCCGCCATACGATTTGCCTTTGGTGCGGTGAATGTAATTTACATGCAATAAGCAGTACATGCTATCAGCACTAAAAAGAGGAACGGATAGGTAATAAAAAGCAGGTGTGGTATACCTGCGGTTAAAACAAGGCCAAAAATCGGGGTCCACTTTATTGCAAGTTTCAACATCGGTATTGCTCACCCATTTTACCCCAGTTAACAACGTGTCTGCTGCGTACTCGGAGCGGCTTTTGATTTCGGTAAGTGCATGGGTAAAGTTGGCTTTGATTTTATTTCGTTTGAGGTATTTGTCTAGTTCTTTCCGATCGGTTGCTGTAAAATAGCGTGTTCTAAAAATGGCAAGCAACGGCTCTTGAGTGGCATTGTAGTGTTGGTTCCAATAGGCAACAAAAGTGTTTGCATCTTGCGCCAACCCGGGCATTGTGGGTTGGGTTTTTATAGGTTTTTGTGGGGTGTTATTACAACTTAGGCAAATTATTGTAATGATAACCAAGTGTTTAAGATAAGCCATTTTTTGAATGTTGAAGTGCTAAGAAGCAAAGCAAGATAGTTTTAATCTCCTGTATAAGCACCTCCTATTTTTTGAATTTCAATACTTTTAAACTTAACAATTGCTTAACATTGTGGTGCGAGCATCAAACTACTTTTGCCGCAAATACTCATATATGTTTGGCTTAGATCCTACACTCACGGCACTCCTTCTATTTTGTTTGTTTGCCGCTTTTGCCTTTGAATTTATCAATGGATTTCACGATACGGCCAATGCAGTTGCAACGGTAATTTACACCAACTCACTTAAACCTTGGGTTGCAGTGGTATGGAGTGGGATATGGAATGCCATTGGGGTATTTGCCGGCGGTATTGCAGTTGCAGTGGGTATTACAAGTTTATTGCCTGTTGAGGTGCTTACTGATACGAATATCCATCACAATGTAGCTTTGATTATGGCTCTTTTAATTACAGCTATTATTTGGAATTTGGGAACTTGGTATTTGGGTATACCCTGTTCAAGTTCGCATACCTTAATTGGCTCTATTCTAGGTGTAGGGTTAGCATTTTCACTAATTGCCGAAAATCAAAATACAAGTTATGTAAACTGGGGTAAGGCTGGAGATATTGGTTTGTCGTTGCTTGTTTCACCATTCGTAGGGTTTAGTTTGGCTATATTGTTAATGTATGTACTGCGGCAAACTGTAAAGAATAAATCTATTTTCAAAGAACCCAATACAACCGCGCCACCTCCATTTTGGATTCGCTCTATTTTATTGGTTACCTGCACTGCAGTGAGTTTTTCGCATGGCAGTAATGATGGGCAAAAAGGTGTTGGTTTGGTTATGTTGATATTGATTGCCATTGTGCCTGGATATTTTGCATTGAATGGAACCATTAATATGACAGATTACAAATCTAACCTTGCCGATATCAAAGAGATGGTTTCTAAGGTTGATAGAAGCCAAATGAATAAATCTGATAGTTTTGAATTGGTAAAGTTCTCAAGTCTTATCAATGACCTCGATAACAGTATTGCGTATGCCACAGAGTTTGAATATTTAACCGAGAACGAAAAATTCGTAATACGTAAAGATGTTATTTTAATTGCTAAGTCAGCTAAAAAGCTACTATTGAGTGCTGATTTGAATTTAAGTCAAAATGATAAAGGTAGATTTAAATCAAAAGTAGAAGGCTTAAAGGAGGTAACCGATTACGCACCTACTTGGGTAATTGTAATGATTGCACTTGCATTAGGTTTTGGAACCATGATTGGTTGGAAGCGAATTGTTAAAACCATTGGCGAAAAAATTGGTAAGCAGCACTTAACATATGCTCAAGGTGCATCATCAGAATTGGTAGCAGCAAGCACCATAGGATTATCTACATATTTTGGTTTACCCGTAAGTACCACCCAAGTTTTATCATCGGGTATTGCAGGTAGCATGGTTGCAAGTAAAGGTGTTAAAAATTTACAACCTGCAACCATTAAAAGCATTGCGATTGCATGGGTTTTAACCTTACCTGTTACAATTTTATTATCTGGCGGTCTATTCTTATTGTTCAGATTAATTTTATAATATTTGCAAATCAAATTCCCATTTCCAGTTGGAATCTTACTTGCCACGCATTTGTTCTTCCTAAACCTATTACCTCATTGTAGGTCACATCTGTTTGTAACTTAAGGCGATGTCCTCTGATAAATTTTCCAGCCACAAAAGCGTATTGCTTAACTTGTTTTTCATATTGCTTTGCGGATTCAGAAGGGATATTATTACTAAACCGTCCACCTAACATCCAATTGCTTTTAAACAAATAAGTAAGATCGCTGTAATAACCCACTCCGGTATAAATATACCTGCGAGTTTTCCCATCAGTTGATATTGTAAGAGGGTTAGGACTGGTTCTTTTCATTAACTCACCGCTAATGGCAAACCCATTGTATTTACAAAGCGCATCCACTCCGTAGTTTTTATAATCGGCTCTGCCAAATAAAGTTGGTCCTAATGTTCCTCCTGTTCTATTGGTATGCTCGTTGTATGCATAATGCCCAGCAATCGAAAGTTTAAGCTTTTTTTCCCTAGCTAAATCTCCCTCAAAGTAATCACCACCATTGGTAAATTTTCCGAGTGGTTGTATTTCAATTCTGCTTGAATACATTAAGCCATAATCACTTTTCGCTACATTCCTTCCTTCTCCATTAGATACTGCGCCTCTAAGTAAATACTGAACTTTACCAATATGGTTATCATAATAAAACTGAATACCGTAATCACGGTCGTTCGTGAATAGTGCATTTACTGCTGTTCGATCGGCAAACTGCAAGTCGCCTGATGAAATAATACGTTGTCGATTCCCTGGTAATTTACCTTGTCCTATACCAATGGTAAAATGCGAATTAGGCTTGTAAAAAAACATAGCATCGCGCACAATATTAGGATATTGCGTTACGTCCCAGTCCATATCTCCTCTACTAAATGAAAACTGTATTGCGTAGGCAAACTTGGGAGAATACACAAAACCATCAAGTCTTAGTCTAAGCCTACGCACAATCATTTCATAATCTTTCACAGATAAGTTTTCGTCTGAAACGGTGTTCATCCCAACTCGGTTCTGCATCCTGAATCTAATATTGAGTGAGTAAATGCTATCTCTTGGTGTAATGCCCACTCCTTTACCAAATGTAAAATAGGGCATTGGGTTATCGGCAGGTTGGCTCTGGCTTATCAATAAAAGACAGAGCATTGAGATAAACAAAGTGAATATTTTTTTCATAACGCCTGCAAATTAACATTTGCTTAACATTTTGCTAACGTTATTCTTGGTTTAGCCCGTTTTTGTCGTAAGGGTATGGTGTATTGTAAGCACTTGGGGCAATACTAATTGTGTTTCATCATTGGTAATGGTGTACTGAGCCATTTGCACTTTGGTAGCTTGATCCCATTGTTTGGCCATGCGTGCTTTTATTTCTTGTTCAGATGCGCCATCGCGTGCCATGGCACGTTTGAGTTGCAACTCAGGGGTTGTTGTAACCACAATCACTGCATCCAATTTTTTATATGAGCCACTTTCAAAAAGCAAAGCAGCTTCTTTGAGGATATAAGGAATTGCCGTTGGCTGTTGTGCACACCATTGGTCAAAATCGGCAAATACAGAAGGATGAACAATGGCATTGAGTTGGGTTAACAATTGTTGGTTGGTAAAAGCTTGCGCTGCAATATGCGCCCTATTCAAGTTGCCTTGATGATCATAAGCGTGCTCTCCAAACAAATCAACAATGGATTTTTTGACAGCAACATTTTCAATCATCACCTGTTTGGCTCGGGTATCTGCATCGTAAACAGGTATACCCAATTGGGCAAAGATTTTGCTCACGGTTGTTTTTCCGCTTCCAATATTGCCGGTGATGCCAATTTTAAGCATAAGGAATGATGCCTAAGGCGGGGGCGCAAGCGCCCCCGCCTTAGGCTCCTGATTATTTTTTATCTTCTTTTTTAGGTCCGTAAGCCGCTTGACTTGCTTCCATCGAAATGGATGTACGGTCCATTTTTAAACGAGTACCTTCGCTGTTCAAAATGAATGTAGTGTCTTGCATGCGTTCAATTTTGCCATGCACGCCACCAATGGTAATTACCGAATCTCCTTCTTTAAGCTCTTCCCTGAATTTCTTTTGTGCCTTGTTTTTTTTCATTTGAGGGTAAATCATAAAGAAATAAAATACCACCATCACTAAAATAAGGGGCAAAAAAGAACCAAGTCCGCCACCTTGAGGGGCCATTAATAAAATGTGTAATAGAGTCATTTGTTAAAAATATTAAGTGTGTTGTTAAGTTTAAAATGGATTGGTTACGGGTATACTGTTGGGGTTGGGTTTGATAAATCCTTTAATGCGAATTGTTGTTTCGGTTGGTTGTGTATTGGCAATAACCACTACCGATTTTTCAAATGCATCAAGTCGGTAATCGCTGTTAAATTTTACTTTGATTAATCCTTGCTCACCAGGCTTAATTGGTGTTTTAGGATACTCAGGAACCGTACAGCCGCAGCTTGCCTGTGCACCGGTAATGAGCAAATCAGATCCGCCACTGTTGCGAAATTTAAAACTGTATTCAGCCTGTTCGCCTTGGGTAATGTTTCCAAAATCATGAAGCGTTTTTTCAAATTCAATAACAGCCATACTACTGGCAGCAGGAGGAGGCGACTGACTCGAATCAGCAGTAGCAGGATTCTGAACCACTTGGGTTCCCGCTACATTTGGGTTTTGGTTGCACGAAATGATGTTGATCATTCCTGCCACAATAAATACAAAAGGTAGTGTTTTCATATCAAGGTTTATTCTACAAGTCCACGTCCGATTTTAACAATTTTTTGTTGTTTGCGCAGTTCAAGTTGTATCTTATCCAAAACACCATTGATAAATCCATGGCTATTAGGTGTGCTGTACAATTTGGCCAACTCAAGGTATTCGTTAATGCTCACCTTAACCGGAATATGTTTGAAGTACAAAATTTCACAAAGCGACATTTGCATCAACAACAAATCAATAACCGCGATGCGATCGGTTTCCCAGTTTTGTGTTTTTTGTGCAATAAGTTCTGTTAGTGAATCTTTGTGCTCAATGCACTGGCGAAACAACTCAATCATAAATTGTTCATCTTCTTCGTTGAGTCCTTTATCAGTTAACAAATACACGTCTGAAACTTCTGGGGTGAGTGCATCAATGCTTTTAAGCAAGGCATACGTAACAAGCACTTGGTCATCGTCCCAGTTGCTGTATATTTCTTCGAGGTGTAAATTGTACGATTCGCTTTCGCCAATAAATACTTGAACCAACTCGCGAATTCCTTTTTTATCATCAGCAAAAGTTGAGCTTGGCTTGCTTGCGGCCGCAGCAAATACCTTATTCTCTAATAACAAAGGCAAGGTATTTTTAAATACATCTGTTAGTCCTTGCAGTTTAAGGTGGCTACCTGCAATCAGTTTGGTTAAGGTTGGATGTTGTTCGAGCAAGGCCAAACAACTGTTATTTAACAAAGCGTTCAGCTGATGAATATGTTCTTGTTGCGGGAAATACTTTGACGACTCCTTATCAAGCTCTTTGGTTAAAAAAAAGCGAAACTCAATAAATGTAGCCAACACGTAAAGGTATAACTCGTAGGTTTTATTTAACCCATTAAGCATGTTTTTTTCAACTGCCGACCGGTTAGGTTGGTCAGTTTGGTAATAAGCGTACAATGCTTGTAAAACCTTTATGCGCAAAAATCTTCGATTGAACATGAAAAGAACTGTTGTTTGTGTATAAAAACGATTCAGGGCTAAAGCCCTGAATCGGAAATGATCTTAATAAGTTGCCCTTACGCTTTTGATATCGTTAATGCGTTTTTCAGCCAATTCAATCGCTGCACGTTGGGTATGAATTTTTTTAGCGGCAGCTTCCTTATAAATATTAAGGGTAACATCGTAAATATGCTCCGTATTGCGGAAAGCAGTTTCACGGTTGTAGCCAATATGTTCTTGGTATACATTAATTAATCCACCGGCATTGATTAAAAAGTCAGGTGCGTAAGCAATTCCTTTTTCAAGCAACATTGGACCGTGTACATTTTCATCGGCAAGTTGGTTGTTAGCAGCACCCGCTACAATGGCACATTTTAATTTACCAATGTTCTCGGTGTTTAATACTGCACCCAAAGCACACGGTGCAAAAATATCTACATCTTGGCTGTAAATAGCATCACCTTTTACAACGGTAGCTCCAAGTTCCTTGGCGTAATGCGCCAATACTGCATCATTGATATCGCTAATAAACAGTTGAGCGCCTTCGGCATGCAAACGCTCCAATAAATGGCCACCAACTTTACCAATACCCTGAACGGCAACTTTTTTACCTGCCAAGCTATCATTACCCCATACATGTTTAGCCGAAGCTTTCATTCCCATGTAGGTTCCATATGCAGTAACTGGTGAAGGGTCACCTCCGCCACCCATTGATTCTGGTAAGCCTACTACATGGCTGGTTTCCATATGCACATATTCCATGTCTTTGGTAGTAGTGTTTACGTCTTCAGCGGTGATGTATTTACCATGTAAATTTTCAACAAAACGACCAAACTTGCGCATCAATGCTTCAGTTTTGATTTTGGCGGCATCGCCAATAATTACTGCTTTTGCGCCTCCCAAGTTTAACCCAGAGATTGCAGCTTTGTAGGTCATGCCGCGCGACAAACGCAATACATCATTCATTGCTTCGGCATCTGAGGCATAGTTCCAAACGCGGGTTCCGCCAAGGCCCGGACCCAATACGGTATTGTGTATGGCAATAATTGCCTTTAGGCCGGTATGGTTATCTTGGCAAAATACAAGTTGCTCATGGTCATATGTTGTGAGTTGGCTAAAAACATCACTTTGTTGGCCTTGGTTGGCTGCTTGAGTCGACATAGTTTTTGTATTACGGTTTTTTAATTGAAAGTTTGCAAAACTAATTCAAATTTCGGTTTTTCATACACTTCAGCATCATTACCTATTGAAAGCACTTTGGCACCTTAATAAATACTTTTACAAATACAGGATTAGGCTGGTATTGGGCCTCCTATTTGTTACCGCTTCCAACTTATTTACAGTGCTTCCGGCACAAGCAGTAGGGAAGGCTATTGATACCATTATTGCAGCTTTAGAAAACAGAGGCGAACAAACAACCAATATGGTTTGGGAAGCGGTTACGTATTTTTCAATGCTGGTGGTTGCCTTTGCCTTAATTAAGGGATTGTTTATGTACCTAATGAGGCAAACGTTAATTGTGATGTCGAGGCATGTAGAGTTTGATTTAAAGAATGAAATTTTCAACCATTACCAACAACTATCGCCAACCTTTTACAGGCAACACAATACGGGCGATTTAATGGCACGCATTAGCGAAGATGTAGGCCGCGTGCGCATGTATATTGGTCCGGCTGTAATGTACATGATGAACCTAGCAGTAACGATTATTACTGTGGTTGGTGCCATGTATTGGGTAAATCCACTATTGGCTACGATGGTATTGCTGCCGTTGCCTTTGTTATCATATGCTATTTTTAAAGTAAATACGATTATCAATCAGCGCAGCGATGCTATACAAACACAGCTTTCGGTGCTCACATCCATAGTCCAAGAAACCTTTTCAGGAATAAGGGTTATTAAATCATTTGCTACAGAATCTGCTACACAAAAACAGTTTGAAGCCGAAACGCATACATATTATAACCGCAATATGGATTTAGCCAAAGTAGATGCGATGTTTTTTCCATTGATGCTGTTTTTAACTGGCTTGAGCACCCTTATTACCATTGGAGTTGGCGGTTACTTAGCCATTCAAGGAAAAGTGTCGGTAGGGAATATTGCTGAATTTACCATGTATGTAAACATACTCGTTTGGCCAGTTACCTCACTCGGCTGGACCACTTCACTTATTCAACGAGCTGCAGCATCGCAACAGCGGATTAACGATTTTTTAAACACAGCTCCTGATATTACTTGGCCAAAGGGAGAAGTAAAATTTACAAACAATATCACGTTTTCGAACGTGTGTTATACCTATCCAGGAAAAACGGCACCAGCAATCGACTCGCTCAACTTAACCATTCCGCATGGGAAAACAGTAGCAATTTTAGGGCATACCGGATCAGGCAAAAGTACCTTGTTGCAATTGTTACTGCGTTTGATGGATGTAAATAAAGGAAGCATTACCATAGATGGAGTGGACTTGAAACAAATGGATATGGAAGGTTTTAAATCGATGATTGGTTACGCGCCACAAGAGGTATTTTTATTTTCGGATACCATTGCTAACAATATTTTGTTCGGGTTAAAAAATACACCTACCAACCCAAATGAGTTGATGCGGGAGGCGGCTGAAAGAGCGGCATTAACCCAAACCATTGCCGATTTTAAAGATGGATTTGAAACGCTGGTGGGAGAGCGTGGGATTACGTTAAGTGGTGGACAAAAGCAGCGCGTAGCAATTGCACGGGCGCTAATCGGGAACCCACAATTGGTTATTTTAGACGATTGCTTATCGGCTTTGGATGTAAAAACAGAAGAACATATTCTTACCCACTTTCGAACGTTTTTGAAAAACCGAACGGCCATTATTGTGAGTCACCGCGTTTCGAGTGTAAAAGATGCTGATTTAATTGTGGTACTTGCCAATGGCAAAATTATTGAGCAAGGTACTCATGAATCGTTAATGACATTAAATGGGGCTTATTATAACCTTTACGAGGCGCAAATTAAGCCTCAAAGCGCTATGAGTGAGGTTCTAAATTCCTGATTAAAATAGGGTTATTTGATTACAAAAAATTATTTTGAAAAGTACGGTGCATCACCTATTTTGCCCCAAATTTAACAAGAAAACATTAACAGACCGACATGGAGGATTACAACAAAAGTGACAGGCAGGAGATTTATTCTAAAAAAATCAGGGCCGGAAAAAGAACCTATTTTTTTGATGTAAAATCAACAAAAGGTAACGACTATTTTATCACCATCACCGAAAGCAAAAAGAAGTTTGAAGATGGTAGTTTTGTAAAGCATAAAATATTTTTGTACAAAGAAGACTTTAACAAATTCACAGAAGCATTAAATGAAACGGTAAATCATGTTAAAACCACTTTAATGCCAGAGTATAATTTTGACGAATTCACAAGGGAAGCTTACAACCCTGAAGGCGAAAACGAATCAGACTATTAATTAACAACCAAATAAACCAAATAAACAAATGAAAAAGTTAGTAAGAACCATGTTAATGTTAAGCGTAGCATCGCTTGCCATTTTAACGTCATGTAACCAGGAGGATGATGACAAAGTAATTAAAGACGTAGAAATTACGATTTCTGCCAGTCCAGCAACTTCAGTAACTGCAGGAAACCCAGTTACGTTAACACTTGCACTTAAAGGCAATTCTGATAACAAATTGAAAAAAGTAACGGTAACAAGTTCAGCTTCAACTACAGCATTGTTATCTAAAACACTTTCAGGTGCTGATGCAGTAGAAACAGTTGTAGATACTCCAGAAACAGTTGGTAATATTACTTATACTGTTACATTGGAAGGAGAAAAAGGCAATCCACAAACCAAAACGTATACAATTAATGTATTGCCAGTTCCAGGTCCAGTTGCGGTTACTTCAACTCCAATTGATTTATTCGGACACGTGAATGGGGACGGTGGATCGAGTCGTTTTATGGCAACAACAGATCCATTCACTCAAGTATCGTTGGATAACTTTAATTCCAACAAAGGAATTATTGATATTGCTTATTACAGAGGTGCTACTAACGGTAACACATTGGCTAGCCCAAGCAATACCACTATGCAAGGTTTATACTCTGGTTTAACTTGGACAGGTGTAAAAACAACCAAAGTTGCTAAAACAACTATGACTGTTGCACAGTTTGATGCTTATGCTGCAAATCCAGTAAACGATTCGTTAATCTGGGCAACTGCATCAAGTTCAACTTGGATTGCAGATGGAGCCGCTAACCAATTGGCCGTTGGTAATGTAGTGTTATTTGAGACTGCTGCTGGTAAAAAAGGTTTGATTAAAGTTGCGAACCTTGCTGGCGCAAATACAGCTGGAGATCCAGCTCAAATGACTTTATCAATTATCGTTCAACAATAATTCGCATTTGATATTTTAAAAAAATCCTGCAACTGCGTTGCAGGATTTTTTTTTGCATTTATGTTTTGTGAACATTGAGTGTTGAATGCTGAAATTGCAGGTCAATTAAATCATCTAATTATCTAATTACCCATTGCCTTCATTCAAAATTTAAAATTCAGCATTAACCATTGTTACTTCCAAATTCGTAATTCACACTAACCATTGCCTAATAACCAATAACCAATGCCCAATACCACTTCTCGATACGAGCCTGCGGCTCTACTCGAAGTGACGCTTGCATGCGAGTTATCACATCATCTAATTATCTCATTAAATGACGTCATTCAAAACTCAATAGTAAGCATTCAAACTTCCCAATTCGCAATTCGTATTCGGCTTAGCGGGTGCAGCAAGGTACCGTGTACCGCGGAACACGCGCAGCGAGTGAGTGAAACGAACCTCGCTGAAGCCCCTAATTTTCATATGTAGTTTTGTTGCAAAATCAGGACAAGTATCACCAAAAAGTGCGATATGAATACCTTATTTAAACACGTAGTAGCCCAACAAACTGATTGCTCCCAATAGTGGCAAACACAAAGGTAACCAGCGCATCCACGGTGCTGTTTCTTGAGGCGTATGGTTATGCATAAAGGTGCCCACAAAAGGCAAAGCAGCTAACAAGTAACGCGAACTAAATTGGTGTGTGATGGCGCCACAGGCAATGGCAGCAAGTAAAATCCATCCTATATAAAAATACGTGCCATACGAAAATGGGTTATCACGCAAATACATTGCTTTTGAAAAGAGCCACATCCAAGCGCTTGCAAACAACAATCCGTTAACCAAACGCACAACAACATCAATCCAAACCTGCACTGTATGCATCCAACTTGCAAGCGGTGTAAATGCCAAAGGTGCCCATATAAAACCTAGTATTGCTGCAACCAAAAGCCACCATTTGGTTTGGTTAATCTGCAATATTGCAGGTGAAAGTAAGGCTTCTAAAATACCAATATAACCGAATGCAATCACCACATGCTGCCATGCAAACGCTCGTTGCAAGCTTTGGTATTTTTGCCAATCGTATGGTGCAGTAAAACCGCCCCAAACTCCGTACAAATAAGCCATTGGGGCAGCAGCCAATGCAAGCCACCAACTTAAATGCCACGTGAAGTATCCATATACATGTCGCCATAACAAAGGCATAACCACCAATCCCAATGCGTAGGTTTGCCTGCCTGCAATAGCCAAACCCATAGCTACTGCTGATACCAGCAACCAAGCCATTTGCCGCACGATATTTCGTTGACGTGCACTAGTGTAAAGCGCAACTAATGAAACCAAAAATAAAGTTAACGATACCATCTCTGTTAAAGCCATTCCGGTTACCACCCATACCATTGGAAACAATACCAATTGCCAAGGCGAGTGCCAATATTGTTTCACCTCTTTACTAGCCAACTGATGAAGCAGGTACACACTGCATCCCAACAACACCCAATTCACTAACCGAACCATCCAAGGTGTTAAATCAGTAATGGGCAATAAGTAGGCTTGTAAAACAGCATACACTGGACCTGCAGAGCCTTTATATGCCATTAAAAAATCAGTAGCCCAACCCAATTGAATAAACGATAATACATTGCTGAGGTATAAGTATTCATCGTAAAAAAAAGGCTTTTGCCATACACAAATCCAAACACCAATAACTACAAAAGCAATTTTGCCTGCCGTTGAAACGATGGCTGTTGAAGATACATTACGCATGAATAGAAGCTCGGTGTAAACGATCGTTTATGGCTCGGCCTAACCCTTCATTCGGAAATACCTCTGCCAAAATAATGGCAATATTCATTTCATCGAGCGTGCGCATAGCGGCAAATAATTTTTGGGCGGCTTCTACCAAATTGCCTGTTGGCGACAAAACCAACTGTTGTTGTGCGGGCACATCCAAATAGGTTTTGGTAAATGACAAAATACCAACCTCATTAGGGTTGTACATTTTTAAGCGTGTTTCAACCTGCCCGTGCACCAATGGAATTTTGGTTGCATAGTGTTTGGCCAACTGGCCAGGCGCAACGGGATTGTCAACAAATCCTTGTTGTGGCAATTTGATTTTGCCAACTACAGCTTCAATTGCTTCAACCGAAACTCCACCATACCTGAGCAATTCAACTTGATTGTTTAAAAACGAAACAATGGTTGACTCCACTCCTACTTCACACGCACCACCATCTAAAATATAGGCAACTTCAGCACCCATTTGTTGGGCCACATGCGCTGCCGTTGTTGGACTCACATACCCACTTTTATTTGCACTTGGAGCCGCAACCGGAAAGGGCAGTTTTGCTAATAACTTAAGCGTGAGCGGATGCTTAGGAACACGTATCGCAACCGCATGGGTTCCTGCTGTTACCAAATCGGGAATGAGGTTGCTTGTTTGTGGAACAACATAGGTAAGTGGACCAGGCGAAAACACCTTAGCCAAAGCAAGCATGGTTTCTGGTAACTCAAGCCCCCACTCTGCAAAACGCGAAAAGTTGTTTGTATGCAAAATCAACGGGTTGAATGCTGGTCGGTTTTTGGCTGCAAAAACACCGGCTACAGCCGTTGCATCTAATCCATTTGCTGCCAAACCATAAACTGTTTCAGTGGGTAATGCCACTAATTTACCTTGCTCCAATGCTTGTGTAGCTTGGTTAATATCGGTTCCAATAACCGCGGTAGTTGTTAGGACATGTTTGCTTTCCACAAGGCAAAAGTAAGGTATGTTGCAAAACAAACCCAAGCTAAATAAGGCAATAGTAAATAGGCTGCAAAAGGCTTGATAAGCCATACAAGCCTAATGGTAATAATAATGGCCCCAATTAAAAAAGGCATGGTTAACAAAGCCAGGTCAATGCGGTGTAGGGCAAAAAACAAAGGGCTCCAAGCCATGTTTAACAGCAGTTGAAGAGTCATCGCGGCAGCAGCGCGCAAGCGAAGCTTGCCACCTGCTGCCGCGATAATATACGCAGTAGCAATACCCATAAACGAATACAGGATTGTCCATACCGGACCAAATAGCCAGTTGGGTGGCTGAAACCAAGGTTTTTCTAATTGTGCAAACCAAAGGGTGTTGGGAGAGGAGCCCAATGCACTGAGTACACCCAACACATTGCAACCAATAATGCAAACAGCAAAAAGCCAAAGCGAAGGTTTGTTCATGTTGTAATTTATCATTAATAATCATTAATAGAACATCTTATTGCTAATCCGTCAGATGGAACACCCCATAAATATTGTTCTGCCCATTTTGATGTATTTAGTACTTGTCATTGTTCCATTATTAGTTAACTTTGTATAAGTAAATATGGAACAAGTTAGGCAAATCGTTTTCTACAAGTCTTACTTTATGGATTTCTTCAATGACCAGCCTACCAAAGTAAGAGAGAAAATTGATTATGTACTATTTCTTATAACGGTTGCGGAAAGAATTCCACAAAAGTTCTTTCAACATATTGAAGGACAAGATGGGCTGTATGAAATACGTATTGAATTTCAGAGCAATATTTATCGGATTTTTTGCTGTTTCGATCACCATAAGCTAGTAATACTGTTCAATGGATTTCAAAAGAAATCTCAAAAAACACCAAAATCAGAACTACATAAGGCAGCTGAAATTATGAAAGCGTATCTAAAAGAAAAAAGAAAAGCAAGCACAAATTAACATGTTATGTAAATAATAATAAAAGGAAATCATGAGTAAAACAGTAAAACAAAAAGGTAAAACACTTACCTCATTCGAAGAACACCTCGATAAGCAATATGGAAAAATCGGAACAGCTAATCGAACTCAATTTGAAATAAAAGCTAAAGCATTTGCTATAGGAGAGATTATTAAAGAAGAAAGAAGAATTGCAGAGATGACACAAGAGCAATTAGCTGAAAAAACAGGCACAAAGAAAAGTTTCATTTCTCGAATCGAAAATGGACATAGTGATATACAACTCTCTACATTGTATAAGATATTAGAGTACGGGCTTGGTAGGAAAATAAGCTTAGTTATAAAATAACCCAACCAACTCAGCAGTTAAGTCGCTACCTTCTTTGCTTTTGCTTAACCAATACTACATAATCATTACCCAATGGCAAGTAGCCATACTCATAACAAAAATGGTAAACAGCTCCTGAGCGGGTGGTGTACTCATGGGTATAATATGTAAAATCAAAACCAAGTTGAAGCAACCTTTGCCGTGGCACCTTCGTTTTTCCAGTTGACTCAGGCACCAAGTTCATCATAATTTTACGGTTTCTGCGTAGGCTACTATTTATCGACCGCATTAAAGGCGAGTCGTGGTTGTGGCGGTTGTTATAGGAAGTTCGGCACTGATCATCACAAAACTTTTTATCAATACGTCCTTTGAGGGGTGCGCCACATTGAAGGCAGATTTTCTCGTCCATACAGCATAGGGGTTTAAATACAAATTACTTCTTACACAACCGCTTTAAATCGGCCTCATCACCTTTAAACACATTTAGGTCTACTCCACCGCGAATTCCATTTACGGTTGCGCGGTCGGTATGTTGCCAAAAATGCCAATCGGTAAGCTTCTGATTTAAGTCGGGAGTGCGGTAATGTGCTATCCACAATGGATATTTTTTAAACTCTTTGCCCATCAAATACGATTTGTAAAAACCGTAGTTGGTATAAATTATCGGAGTAACCCCATAATGTTTTTCGGCCAGCACTAGCCATGTTTTAAGGTTTTTGCGCAACTTGGCTGGAGGGCAACTTCCTTTAATTTCAATATCCAACACTGGAGGCAAATCACCTTTTTCTATTTTAGGCACTTGGCGCACAAACAATTTCATTTGCTCTTGTGGTGTAAGATGCGGGCGGTAAAAATGGTAGGCTCCACGCATAATTCCAGCTTCTTTGCATGCTTTCCAGTTTTCCTTAAAATACTCATCCACCACCGTGCGGCCTTCTGATGCCTTGATAAAAGCAAACTCGATGCTTACCTCTTGGTGGCGCATTTTGCGTACCGCTTCCCAGTTAATGGTGCGTTGGTGACGCGAAACATCAATGCCATGCAATTCATAATCATCCGGAATATTTACCCCCAAGTTTGGATACGATGGTGAGTGGGTAAGCATCACGCTATTGCCCGAACCATTTACCCAAAATGTGACCATAAGCCCTGCACCAACAAGTACAGCAGCTCCCGAGGCTAATACAATTTGTTTTATTGAACGCATTGAATACAATTTTTACGAATGTTAACGGTTGCAATATAACCATTTCGAATATAACAAATGTTTACAACATGTGCATAATTATAAACAAGCTCATTTCGGTTTCCAAAATACTGTACGCTTTGTGGGGCTTCAGCGAGGTTCGTTTGCTAACGCTACACTCACTCGCTGCGGGCTTTACGCGCTGCAGCTTACCCAATGGCTTGCCGCACTGGGCAGCTTGCTTCAATCCCTAAGCCTATCCTACTGAGTATCTAAACGCAAATCATCTAAAGGGCTCCTCACCTTTCCAACTTCGCGTTTGCCAACATGTAAATAGACCTGAGTGGTTTTGATATCAAAATGCCCAAGCAGGTTTTTAATCACCATAATATCAGTACCATTTTCGAGCAAGTGTGTGGCATAACTGTGGCGCAATGCGTGGATTCCAACAGGTTTGTTAATACCGGCCTTTTTAAGTGCCGTTTTAAATACTTCTTGCGCACTGCGAATGCTGTACTGGAGCCCAAAAATACCTTCAAACAAATAGGTTTTGGGCTTGTACAATTTATAATATGCCCTTAAATCTTTTAAAATAGAAAGGGGTAAGTTTACATACCTGTCTTTTTTGCCTTTAGCTCTTGCAATAAGCACTTGCATGCGGTTGCTATCAATATCGGTAATTTTTAAATTGATAATTTCACTAACCCTCAAACCCATTCCATAGGTTAACTTTAAAATTAGCAAATGTTTGGGATTGGTTGTAACCTGCAGCATGCGCCTCACATCTTCTACACTCAACACTTTAGGCAGTTGCATTGGCTTTTTGGGTCGGGGCAACTCCATTACCAATTGGTCTTGCATGAGCACCTTTTCAAAGTAAAATTTAATGGCATTAATACGGTTATGTATTTGCGACTCCGAAAGTTTGAGTTCATTGTGGCAGTATAAAAGATAGCTCCGCAACTGCTCATCGGTAAGGGCATCAACCTGAAACTGCTTTATGGTATAGAGTAATTGAGCAAAGTTTTGACTATAGGTGCGCAGCGTATTTGCGCTGTATCCCTTTAGGGTGAGCTGCTCGCAGTATTTGTTAAATGCGGGTAAGTTAGCGGGGTGAATGGTTTGAGCTATTTGTTGGGCAACAGGTTTAGGAGGCATTTGCAGCATCTTTCTAAATCCATCTTTGTCGGGAATATACCAAGCGCGGTTGGTGGCACTCCAACGAGCAGGAAAATTTTCGCGGAGTTCGGCAATTACTTCTTTGTTGTAATCAAAGTAAATAAAGATTACATCTTCTTTGCGGTGAGAGGTAGCCACGGTGTATAAACCTGGCGCATCAAAAAAGCGCTTACTTAGGGGCATAGGGGTTGATATTTATTTATGCAATGTACTATTTTTATATCAATTTCAACTGTGTATTTTTGGGGCTATACAACAACTCTGACTAAAATACTACTGCGTATACATCAGAGTTAGCGGTCACCCTAAAAGACAACGACAGTGAACAAATTAACGACCCGACATAAACAGAAAAATGCCAACGCACAAATGGCACATTTGGTTTTGCCCGAAACACAAGCCGACCCTTCGCAAAACCAAAAGAGCCATTTTTTGCCAACGCACCGACCATAATGTTAACTTTGACAACAATTAAATAAGACAAGAGATAATGAGTAATACTTCACCAATTTTTCAAAATATTGACAATGGACTAAAAGCCGGAATTATATCTTTTAATGAAGATAAAAGTCGTATAACATACCATTGTTACAGAGACTATCAGACAAGTTTTAAAAACCCTGAAGAAAAAGTAAGAGCTTCTTATTTTGTTGAGTTGGCTCAGACTTATCAATATCCTGCAAAACGCATTGACATAGAAATCACAGTTCCAAGACGAACACCAGAAGACAGA
>JALONP010000035.1 GCA_025454875.1 Bacteroidia bacterium
CATGCAGCTTTAAGTTTTAAAACTCCAATTCAATTATTGGAAAATATGTATGTTTGAAATTATACTTTTAACTGGCCCAGAAAACGGGGAAGCTTACAAAAGAATCTCGTTGGTTGTGGTAAACTTTTTTTAAACCCTTGTAATGAGGTTCTAATTAACCATTCTGAATATAATAACGTTAGTAAAGAAGATGTCGTTTATTTTCCAATCCTACCTCTTGAGAAGTGATAGTTCTCTTACTGCTTCTCTGTTCACGCGCATTTGTAATGCGTGTTAGCATAAATAAATAACCAAAGCCCAACAGAGTGTAAAAGCTTGGTTGGGCTTTGTGGTGTATATTGAATTTACAAAAATTAAGCTATGCTATTGAGCATTTGTAATGCAAGATTGAATATGATACATTGCAGTAAAATGAAATACATAAATATAAATAGCTTAGTTATAAAATAGCCCACGCATTGCAAATGCGCGGGAACGTGGGGAATAATCAATCATGATGAAAAATATTTTTTTAGTTTTATCAATAGCTGTAATGTGTTTTCGGCTTGCAGGATGCAATAAATTAGTTATAAAAGACGAGTTAAAAGGTATGTGGAGTATAGATAGTATTAATGTTAGTGGTAATAATATTAAGCATTGCTTGTTAAGTAATATTATTATATTCTATGATGGAGAGTGTGAAATTCCTTCTTGCCATAATGATTGCATTCCTGATTTGTTCAATTGCGCCCCAAAAGGCAATTGGGATATCAATCATTCCGATACAATTCCATTAATTCTATCAATACAAAGTATCAGCAAAGGGGTCATTAATGGTAAGTTCCAAGTTGTTTTCCATGAGGACAAAGTCAAAAGAATGCTTGTGATGGAGTTAATCTCAAAAGATACATATATAATTTGCAGAAAGGGTCTATACAGTTACATTGAAAAGCTAGAAACAATTAGGCAGCTTGTTGAAATGACTAAATAAATCGGCAGGGCCTCCCCGTTTGCGCGAGCGTCACGCTCGTGCTTGCATTTATCCCACCACCGCGCGAGTCCTCTCGCGTGGTAAGCTATCTTTGATTTTTCCCGTTTGCGCGAACACCTGTGCTCATACATGCAAAGAACTTTTGGAACAGAACTAAAAAAAGCAGTTACATTTGAATAAGAAAATCAAACTCCAGTTACATAAAGGTCGGTAGTACGTTTTTTAATAGTCTAATTTTCAGTAGTGAACCAAAATCAGCATTCAAAAATTATCTCTGCAAAACAAAGATGCGAGCATTGTGGCAATTGGACAGACGGGACAAAAGCATTTTGCAGTAGGTGCGGAGAAATCCTTGATTTGGACTATCGTAAGGAACAGCATCACCTTTCACGCAAGTTCAAAAATTTTAATGGATTGATGAATTGGGTTAAACTACCTCAATCGCAGTCCAATAAAGCTGTATGGTTTATTGAAAAGATTATTCAATCGGGCCAGCTCGTGTTAATGACCATAATGGCCTTGGTTACACTCATTTTATTTTTATTGCCAGGATGAAACATATCAACTTCTTTTTTTTCATTTTGTTACCTATTGCGATTGGCTTTCACTCATTGGCATATTTTATTCATATCAATGATTTTCTGCATGCCTATTTAGATGATACATTGTTTATTCCAATATTGATGGGTATTTCTCTTTGGATACAACGAAGATGGATAGTAAAAAATCAATATTTTACTTTTAAATGGTACTATGCTTGTTGGGTTTGGATGTATTCGTTTATTGTGTTTGAATTAATCTTTCCTCAACTGAACAGTGCTTTTACGCGTGATATTTGGGATGGTTTGGCTTATGCTGTTGGCGCTATTTATTTTCAGTTTTTTATTAACAAAGCACCTTCATTCAAAGCCACTTTGTAATGGGATTGGTTTGTAATGCACAATTAATTATGTCACTGGCCACTCACAACCAGAACAAGTTTTACATAACTTTTGGCTGTTTCTTCAATGATTCCATTACTGGAAGGGCTTTATTGTTAAAGTCAAACAAAGCTTGATTTTCCCATGGCGACCCATCGGTAGCTTGTTTGCCTTTCCACGCTACTAACTCCCCACCCCAGTAACAAAAACCCATTCCGTTCGAAGTCTCTTTTATGATGGTGTGAATGTGTTTAATGAAATCTTTTTGTCCTTGAGGTGTTGCTGGAAAGTTTGGAAGAATAAGTTGGTCTGTTAGGCCTACAATATTGTTGGTCCAATCATTCCAATCTAAGGTAAATGGGTAGGCAGTTTCAGCTATCATTATCTTTTTTTGATGAGTGCCTTGCAATTGATCCATCGTGCTTTTGAGCTCAGCTAACGATTTGCCGTGCCATATTGGGTAATACGATAATCCAATAATATCGTAATCGACTGCACTTACTTGATTGAAAAACCAAGGCGCGTCTTTTATGCCTGCAAAGTGGAGCATAATTTTACACTCGGGTGCGTTTTGTCTTACAGCTTTTACTCCTGTTTGCAATAATTGAATAAACCCAGGCAAGTTGGTTTGCATATTGCCATATGGATGCAGCATCCCACTATTGATTTCATTTCCTATTTGGATAATGTTGGGTTTTAGTTGGGTTACAATGCGCTGCGTATATTGGTACACACTGTCGTTTAGGGATTCAAATTGCAACCCTTGCCATGCACTAGGTGTTTGTTGGTTTGCAGGGTCCGCCCAAGTATCTGAATAGTGAACCGTTATCCAGAGGTTGAATCCATTTTGCTTGATGGTTTGAGAGAATGCTTTCACATCATCAAAACCTGAATACAGCGTATTTGGGTTAACCCATAATCTTAACCTCAAGGTGTTTACACCATTTTCTTTCAGTATCGCCAAAAAATCTTTTTGATTACCAGTTAAATCAAAGAAAGATTGATTTGAGGTTGCAATTTCTGAATAGCTCGAAACATCAACTGCTCTGATAAACAAATCTTGTTCAGCGGCTTGCTGTGGCGCGGGATCATCTTTTTGACGACAGACACCTAACAAGGCAGTAAGTAAACAAATCAGTAGAATCTTTTTGTTCATTAGATAACGTTTAACAACTCGAGATTATGTGCTTATCAAATATAGAAGATTAAGTGGATGTTCGCATACAATAGTTGATGAAGTGACTGGTTTTATGACCTTGTGTAATGAAAACCAAACAGTGCTTTCGATAGTTTAACGTGAGCAGCATTAAAACCTTTTCATTGTGAGCACTGCGGTCACAAATTTTCTGGTTCGTACACTGCGGTATTTGTAAAATTCGATACTGCGAATCATAGTTTCTATAGAATTATGTACCTTAGTAGTAATTAATTTTCACCTCTATGAAAAAAGTAACTCTCTTTTTATTTCTGCTTGCCAACACATTGTCGGTTTTGGCTTCACATATTTATGGTGGCTATTTGTATGCGACATTCATTGCTGGGCGCACGGTGCAGTATACCGCAGTTGTTTACAGTGATCCAACTTCACCTGCGTCTCAATCTTTATCAACCCTCAATATCAACTTTGGTGATGGTACCGCTACCAACGCTACCCGAAGCGAGGTACAACCCGATGGCAATATCCAAATTAACACCTATTCCATTGCCCATACTTACAGCACTGACGGTGCTTATATGGCAACCATTAATGAGCCAAGTTTGGTGAGCGGTGTACGTAATGTGAATGGAGGACGCAACTCGAACACCGTGAACTTTAGTATTGGTTTGATGGTTAGAATTGGACCAAGTCAACTGAATAATGGATTTGTTGGAAAGCCACTCGCATTTACCTTGCCCGAAGCCATTGAAGGTGAGCCATTGCATTATAATGCAGTTGTTTCGAACCAAGATTACAACTTACAATCTCAATTTTCGATTAACAACAACTACAACGATTCGGTATCGATTCAAACTACCGAATTTGCAATAAATACCTACACTGGAATGATTGCTTTTACACCACAGGCAAGTGGCATGTATGTGGTGCCTGTAAAGGTAGAAACTAAACAAAATGAAATTGTGGTTGCACGCATGTTTTATCTACAGCCCGTGCGCGTAGTAGTTGGTGTAGCAGTTAACCAACAATTGTATACAGCAAATGAAGCAGAATGGGTAAATGCGGGTTGGTACCGAAAAGTAGTGCAAACCGCTATTCAGACCAATTATAGTTTAGGTGCGGTTCAAAATGCCAATGGACTTACCTATACCTTGAATGCATTTGGCCAGTTACCCGACAGCACAGCCACCATTACAACGCGCCTCGCTAACGACTCGTTGTATGCTGATTTAAATTGGACTCCACAAGCTACACAAGAACGTGATTTACCTTATTTTGTTACCTACCGCTTGGCTCCACAACAAAACCTTAAACGCATTCAGGATGTGCAAGTAGGATTGTACCATGGAGCACCGCTTACTGCTTCGGTTAAAAAGATAACAGCTGCCAATCAAGCACTCAACGTGTATCCAAATCCATGCAGCAAAAATGGAAGTGTTACGATTGCTCTTACAGGTGAGTGCGAAATCAAGGTTTTTGATACCACCGGAAAAATACTACACGAGGCTAAAAGCAATGGGAATTATATACTGCCATTAAGCGAACTCAATGCAAACTTGTTGTTTATTGAATGCAAGGATAAGGCAGGCAATACCAGCCATGCAAAATTGATTGTGCAGTAATACACATTTTCATTTTACGCAATCCTTGAGCCATTTGGCATTTCAAAATCGGGGGTAAGTAAACTTACCGTTTTGTTGGCACCAACTGCGCCTAATACCAAACATTGGCTGATTGTTTTGCCAATTTGTTTGGGTGGAATATTGACGATGGCAATTATCTGCTTACCAAACAAAGCCCTTACCTCATAGGAGTGCGTCAGTTGTGCAACGGATTTGAGAATTCCTATTTCTTTACCAAAGTCGATTTGTAAAACAAATGCTTCGATGGTTCCTCCCGTAAAAGGAGTTGCATCTATAATGGTTCCTACACGCAAGTCGAGTTGATTGAACAACATGCACTTTCTTTTTTAATGAAACACCACAAATGATTGGGTGGTTCGTTGTGTTTGGTTTTGAACCACTAGGGTATAAATGCCCGATGGCCAATCGATTGTATTCAGTATTTCTTTTTGAACTGGGTGATTAGATTGCCATACCAATTGCCCCAACGCATTGTACACCGTTGCCTTACTTGGTACCGCAAATTCAATGTACATGTATTGGTTGGTAGGATTGGGGAACAAGTTGATACCTGCCGCTTGTTCAATTTCGGTGACAGTTACAGGAGTTGAGGTAGTGAACGTACGGGTAGCCCAAGGTCCGGTACCAAATGCATTCACACCACGTACGCGCCAATAATATTTGGTCCGCGGTTGTGCGTTTTGCCATTGTACACCTGTAGTTGTTGGCGCACCAGATGCAACCAAGGTGCTGAAATCTTGATTGGTTGAAACTTGCACATCATAGGCATTTGCATTCACTGCCCCAATCCAACTAAATGAAATAAGGCCAGGTAAAATGGTAGCATTGTTAGCTGGCGAACTTAAAGTAACACTCCCTACAACAGGAGCTGCAACGGTGGTAAATGAATACCGAACCGACCATTTGCTTGTATCCATTGCATTGAATGCACGTGCACGCCAATAGTAAGTAGTACTGTGTGTAGCGTTAAATGTATCTTCCGAAAATTCATCAATACCTAAGGTGATAATGGGTGAAGTTGCAAAGGTAGAGTCGGTGCCGATTTGGTACTGAAAACGCTGTGATAAGTTAGAACCCTGAATGCTCCAATCCAATGGAACTCTAATGGGAATATTGACTGCGCCATTTGCTGGTGTTTGCAGTTGCACATCAGTGGTGGTGGTAAAGTTAAACACAAACGACCAATCACTGGTATCTACTTGGTTAATGCACCGTGTACGCCAATAATATTTGGTGTGAAAAAGCATGGTGTCGGAAAGGGAAACCAATACATATTTTGGGTCAAACTCATCGGGCATGGAAGGGTTGGTTCCCGATAGTTTGATGGGTGATGAAAAATCACTGGCAGTATCAAGTTCCCATTGCACCAATACAGAACTATCAATGGTTGTAACCAAACCATTAGAAGATGTACCTAACCCAATAAAATTGGTGGGCGGAAAGTAGTTGGTAGGTTGTGCAGCAGTTGTAAATACGCGGGTAGTTGCAGCACCTGTATCCGCATCGCGAATGGCATATACACGCCATACATACCTTTGGTTGTAGTGTAGCGGATTGATTGTTTTAAAAAGGGTAGTACCGAACGAGGTGTCGAATGAAATGTGTCGTTGAAAATGTGAAGAGGGTGATGTTGCAAAAGCAGTACCCGAATCAATTTCGAGCACGAATTGGGTAAAAAAAGATGGGGCTTGAAACGTTAAACGGGGCCTTACAATTTGATTGGTGGCATTGTTAGTGGGTGATGAAAGGGAGATAGCGCCATCGTAAATTTTGAAATGTCGAACCAAGGTTGTTGCAGTATCGGCATCGTGAAAGTAAGTAATATGCGCTTGGTACCATTTATTTAAACTTAAGGTTGGGATGTACCTGTACGTGGCAAGATTGGTAACCGTGTCTTTTAATATTATTGACAGAGAAGAGTCGGCATACAACACAAAGCGTACAACTGTGCCTTGCATTTGGCGCCAACTAAAGTTGATGTTTTGGATGAGGTTGATTGTTTGGCCATCAAAAGAAGGTGAAGTAAAGTTACCGTTATTGTACACTTGGATGGCACGTAAATTAGACCATGCTGAAACCTTGCCTGCATAAACACCCCTGATGCGGTAATAATACCTTTTGCCAAACACCAAATTGGTAAATGTTTCAATCGTTGTTGGAGGGAGTGCTATGCGTGTGATAAGCTCAGCCGAATTAAATGTGTTTAGGGTATCAAATTGCACTTCAACAGATGAGATTCCAGCATTGGTCCACGAGGCCGATGCAACTGGATCAACCATGGTTACAACACCGTCAAGTCCGCTTATGGTTGGTAAAGCATGAGTTGTGTATTTCCAAGTAGGTGACCACAACAATGTATCGCCAAGTCCGTTGGTGCAGGTGGCGCGCCAATAAATAGTTCGGTTAAAATCAAACAAGGTTGAATCTTGAAACGCATTGGAAGAAAGTGAACGAAACACACGCAATGGTGACGAAAAGGAAGCATTGGTATCAACTTCAAATAAGTAACTACCAGCGCTGTCTATTGACATGTTTATGCAATTGAGTGTGCGTATTGGGCCAGTAGTATTATTGCTTGGGCCGTTTAAGTTTAATTGACCTTGAACATTGTTAAATTTCCAGGTGCTACTCCATGCAGAAGTATCGCCTGGAGCATAAGCGCGTACACGCCAAAAGTATTGCTTACCGATGCGCAATTGCATAGTTGAAACAGTAATGGTGGTTTGTATTTGTGGCGGACTGGTTGGAATGGTATTGTATTGGGTACGCGCACCAGATTGAAAGGTACTGATGGTATCGAGTTGAAATTGGTAACCCGTAGCATTGGCAACGGTGCGTGCAGCAAGGCTGTTTCTGAAAGTGGTAAATGTACTGTTATCTGCAGGGATGAACTGAGCAGGCACTGTGATGGCAGCTTTGGCCGTTATTAAATTGCAAATTGCCAGAAGAGTGCAAAGGTATTTCATTGGTATTAATCGCTTAACCAAATATAGCATTTGCATACTAAAGGTGTTTATCTTTTTAATATTCGCTGATTTGGATTTGGCTTAGCGGGTGGAGCAAGTTACCGTGTAACGCGGAACACGCGCAGCGAGTGAGCGCAGCGAACCTCGCTGAAGCCCCAATTACGCTGATGCATACTCCATCAAATACGCTTTGATAAATGCATCGAGTTCGCCATCCATAATGCTTTGCACATCGCTGGTTTCTGTATCGGTGCGTAAATCTTTGACCAATTTGTAAGGATGAAAAACATAATTGCGGATTTGTGAGCCCCACTCAATTTTCTTTTTGCCTGCTTCAACACTTGCTTTTGCTTCGTTGCGTTTGCGCATTTCCAGCTCATACAACTGCGACTTTAACATTTTAAGCGCACGCTCTTTATTGCCAATTTGCGAACGCTCAACCTGGCATACAATCACTATACCTGTTGGCTTATGGGTAAGTTGTACCTTGGTTTCAACTTTATTTACGTTTTGCCCACCGGCACCACCTGAGCGCGAAGTTTGGAACTCGATATCGGCATCTTTGATTTCAATTTCAATCGAATCGTCAACCAAGGGGTAACAATACACTGAAGCAAAAGACGTATGCCTGCGTGCATTGCTATCGAAAGGAGAAATGCGTACCAAACGATGCACACCGTTTTCGCCTTTTAGAAAGCCAAATGCAAAATCACCTTCAATTTGAATGGAACATGATTTAATACCTGCACCATCACCATCTTGTTGCTCAAGTACAGTGGCTTTCATATTATGTTTTTCGGCATACATCAGGTACATGCGCATAAGCATTTGTGCCCAATCTTGGCTTTCGGTTCCGCCTGCGCCTGAGTTGATGTTGAGGATGCAATTCATTTGGTCTTCTTCGCCACTCAACATGTTTTTAAACTCGAGTGCTTCAACCAATGATAAGGTGCTTTGGTAATGTGCATCGAGCTCTTCTTCGGTTGCTTCGCCTGCAAGTTCAAACTCGTAAAGCACTGCCAAGTCATCAAACGAAGTTTGCACTTGTTCAAAACCATCTGTCCATACTTTTTTAAGCTTGGTTGTTTTTAAAACCTGTTCAGCACGTTTGGGATCGTCCCAAAAACCCGGTTCGTGGGTAAGTTGTTCTTCTTCTTGTATTTGGATTTTTTTGACATCGTAGTCAAAGAAACCTCCTTAGGGCATCGACCCTTTCTTTCAATTGCTTGAAGTTATCGTTTGTCATAATGCGGGCGAAGGTACTCATTTTTTTCTTTTGGTTGAAGGGGTTGTTGGGGCATCATCACTTGGAGTGGAGACATGGTTTCATCTTAGAAAGGTCTAGCCATCCGAAGTGTTGAAGTAGGAAGTTTCCGAGCAACGCAAAGGATTTTGAATAAAAAAGCCCTCCTTCGCCTTTCAGGCTTCGGAGGGCGAATAAACTCATCTTACGCTAGGTTCAATATAAAAATTGGCAAAAGTTTAGATTAGCCGTTTGTTTGCAAAGGCTTTACCAGAACCGGACTTAAGGTATTTTTCAAAATTATAGGCTTTGTACTTATCAGTGAAGGAGATGTAAGTAATAAGTTGAATAGGCAGTCTTGTGGATGTGTACAACACTTCTCCTTTTGAATGGGAAGCAAGCCGTTTTTCTAGATTTGATGTGCAGCCCGTGTAGATTGTGCCATCAATGCATTTAAGTAAATATACTGACCACATAGTATTCAACTATATTTCCACTAAGATATGATTCTATTTGTCAATGTGGATTGCATCCACCGTAGCCATCCGAAGTGTTGACGTAGGAGGTTTCTGAGCAACGTAAGGGTTTTGAATAAAAAAGCCCTCCTTCGCCTTTCAGGCTTCGGAGGGCGAAGGAGCTTGGA
>JALONP010000028.1 GCA_025454875.1 Bacteroidia bacterium
CTGATGGATCAGTTGCTGTATGTGTTACCGTTGTTGTTCCTAATGGGAAAGTTGAACCACTAGCCAAACCACCAGTTAATGTTACTGTTGCTCCACAAACATCCGTTGCTGTTGGTGTTGCGTAAGTAACTACCGCTCCTGCTGCACTTGTTGCGTTTAAGGTAATATTGGTTGGACATGATGCAATCACTGGCAAGATATCATCTATAACAGTTACCGTTGATTGGCATGTTCCAATATTTCCATTAACATCCGTTACCGTTAAGGTAACAGTATTGGCACCAATATTTGTGCAATCAAAATTGGTTTTGGAAGCTGTAATACTTGCAATGCTGCAATTATCTGTACTTCCATTTTCAATTGCCAAGGTAGAGGCTACATTTCTCACCAAGCGAATTTGCCCAATAAAACTTCCCACTTTAGCACTTGTATTTGAAGTTACGGTAAAGGTGGCACTCTCTGATGTGATTGATAAAGATGTGATAAAAGTTTGGTTTAGCAAGGTTCCGATATCCACTTGTACCCCATTGCCGCCTAATGAGTTTGCGATTTGTTGGAAACTGAACGTATATGATCCTGGAGTAAAGTTGAAGGTTTGTTTGGTTTCGATAACACCATTGGCAAATCCAGACAAATCGATTTCTGACCCTGCTATTCCTGATACAAAATTAGCTCTGTCAATATCTCCACTTAATAAGTTCCAGTTTAAGGTATTGTTTGCGAAATTTGAATTAGTGGTTGAGTAATAAGGTGCATTATCTCCTGTCCAATCTTCGAAGAACAACGATTGAGTGGTTGCAGGAACCACAATGGTTGCTGTGCCAGATGCATTAAGCGTTAAGTTTATATTTTTACAAGCTGCTACTGGTGGAATTGCATCTGATACAATCGTTACTGCACTTGATGTTGCTGTACAACCATTTTGGCTTACCACAACTGTATATGTACCTGCTGCATTTGCAATGTAATACTCAAACCTGATCCTGTATTCGCATTCAACACAATTGCACTGCCTGCACAAAGAATTGTAGAGGCTGGTGCAGTAATGCTCGCGACTGGTCCTTGTAATATTGAAATTACCGCAGCGGCTGATGTTGCTGTGCATCCATTTTGGCTCACAACTACAGTGTATGAACCAGCAGCGTTAGCTGTATAACTTGCATTAGTTGCTCCACTGATATTATTGCCATTGAGTTGCCATTGGTAAGTTAAACCGCTACCTGTATTTGCATTTAACACAACTGTACCTCCTGCGCAAAACGTTGTTGCTCCTGCTGGAGTGATTGTTGCAGTTGGCCGAACAAATGCAGCACAAGTTGTTCCAGTCGTTACTCCACCAGGAGTTATCCAATTAGATGTTGCGCCTGTTAAGGCCATATTTGTTAAGCTACCGTTACGTCCATTTCCACTTGCATCAATCAAGTTGGTTTCACTAACATTACTTACAATTGCATTTCCTTGGTTGAATTTATAATAACCAACCAATCCTGTTTGGTTGGCTGGTAACTCACATGTCCAGTTGTTTTGAATTTCACCTTGGCACAATGCACGGTTCCAAATGCGCACCTCATCAATTGATCCACCCAAAAACCTACCGGCATTAAACCTAACATCTTTTCCGAAGTGCATTACAGCGTTGGGATTGCTAAAAATTGTATTCGAAACACCAAGTCCCGTACCTGCTAGGATTCCGTTTACATATAACTTAGTACTGTTTCCGTCTGCCACGCCCACAATATGACTCCAAGTGTTTAGTGGGATATTAACCTCAGGCGGGCCAACCCAACTACCATTATTATTTACAAGAAAAGAAATATTATTGTTGTTCCAAAAGTGCATTAGCCAAACATTAGAGGTTCCATTATTATCAACACCAGCCGTGGCTTGTCCAATACCAGAACCTTGTGGTGTGCTACTTGGATTCACCCACCACTCAACGGTAAGCTCTTTATTAAATGCACGAAATGGATTATTGATTGCAACAAAATCATTCGATCCGTCAAAGTTTAATGCTGCAGCCGGAACGGTATTTACCGTAACATTGGTACTTGAAGTACCAATACAACCAATATTATTGGTTACTGTTACATTGTAGTTTCCTGCATTTATAGGTAATGCATTTGAAATAGATGGTGTAGCACTTGTGGATGTGAATCCATTTGGACCTGTCCATGAATAGCTTGCAAATCCAGCAGTTGCTGATAGGTTAAGTGCACTGCCTGCATTAATTGGACTATTGCTTGAAGCAATTACATTGGCTGTAGAAAAGTTGGAAAAGTAACCATAACGGGTTCCTGATCCAGCTCCACCGTGAATTACGCCCAATTGAAACAAATCAGTTGTGTTGGAAATTCTTGCACTTCCACCTACCGCCAACTGTGAAGTACTCAACGAAATCTGTGCCGATACCCATTGATTGCTTGTGTTTGGAACCACCGAAAACGAAGCACCATTGATAACCCCTGCATTTCCATTAAATAAAAAATTGTTTTGAGCACCATTGCGCACCAATAAATTCAAGAAAAAACCTTCGTTCGTTGAACGAACGACATTGATTTGATCCGAACCAGAACATGTTGTTGAAGGTAAAAGCGCACCACCTACTTCGCAACCAAAACCCGACATGTGTAAAAGGTAAATAGGTTTTGAAGCAGAAACTGCTACAGAAGCAGTGCTAAACGTTACTGTATAATTACCTCCGGCATTGAGTGTAGCTACGTTCACCCCATTTACGGTTACGGTTGTGCCATTTTCTGTTGCTACTACAAATGCTTTTTCAGTACCAAAATTGAGTTGTCCTTTTAAAATTACATACTCACTACCCAATTTATTCACAGGTACCAATTGATCTCCCATCAAATCAGCACAACCGCCATAAGGAGCTCCATCCAACAAATCATCTTTAATGCTCACTGCTATTGGCTTGTTCGACTCAATCAGTGTTCCTGTAGGATGTGATGCAGCCGAAGTACCGTCTGCAACTCCGCTGTAACTTTGTCCTTTTTGCATGGTTATAATAAAAGGCACTCCTGCGGTTCTACCACCTACTAAGTTTTGTGTTGGAGTAATCGTAACAGTGGTATTATCTTCAGTAGCTACAATTTCAAAACTTGCTTTTGGAGTAGGATTGTATGCAGTGGAATTATTCAGGTAAGTTTGAAAGGGTGTGTAAAATTTTGTACCCAATCCATTTGTCCCTTTAAGAGCAAATATTTCTGGATTGCAATTGCAAAAACCACTTACCACTTCATAATAAGCCGAAATAGGAGTGGTTGATGAAATCAATAATCCTTTGTTGTTAACTGTGTTAGCAGGCGAATTTTCAACGCTGCTTAAGTAAGTAGATAAGTCAACACTGGTATTGCTGTTTGCAGCGATGCTAACTACTATTGGCGCAAACAAGCTATTAGCAGGCTGCGAAATGGTAACTGTTGCCGCAGATGAACCAGTAGCCATGCGTATGGCTATTGGTATGTCGAAATTGCCACCACCGTTTGATACATCGGGTGCAGCAAACCAAAATTCGGTGTCTGTTTGTGACCTTGCATTAACCGCAAAGCACAAAATCAATGAAAGCAATACGAATGCTTTCTGAAATTGTTGGGAGAGTTTTGTATTCATAAAAGTATTGATTGGTTTAAAAATCTTGATTGTCAAATGTAGTTTGGACTACAACTAACTAATAAGAGGGAATTCCCCCTATAGGATTGTTGTGAAATGATTTCTTTGAAAGCGCAATGCAATTAATAGACGCATGCTTGGAACATGTTGCTCAAGGCAACTACTGTTTAAAACCCCAGTAAAATAGGGATAAATGAGAGAGGTGAGTATTTGTTTCATGAGACTTGGCTTTAGTCTTGTTTGGGACAACCAAGGTCAGAAACCACTTCTAAACTTTACATGAAATGTTGTGAAATACGATATATTGTCAACGAAAGGTTAATCACGAATGCTGCACCAAATGCTTGAAATTTCGGCTGATTGGAATCTCCATTTGACCAATTTTTAAGTAGCTTGCTCCTACCCTTTCTATATGAAGTGGATTAATAGCATATGAACGGTGCGTTTGAACCAATGAGTTAACTGGCACCTTTTGTAGCAATGATTGCAAACTCCCTCTGTACAGATAGGTTTTATGTTCGGTTACCACATTTACATATACATTTTCTGATTTGAGGTATAATACTTTCTCAATGGGCAAATGAATCCACTCTGTACCATCTTTAAACTGCAATGTTTGTTTGGTAACGGGTTGCATTGCATTTTGAACAAGCTGCATTGTGGTATATAAATTCCCTTCTGAAATGGGCTTAATCAAGTATGCATTAGGTTTGGTTTGGAGTGCCTTGTCTATTGTTTGTTTATCAGAATAACTTGTAACAAAAATAAATGGAATTTCGAGCTGCTTGCATTCTTGTGCCAACAAAATACCCTCATCACCTTTACCCAAATTGATATCCAGTAATACCAAATCAATTGCCTTTTGAAGAATGTGTTGCTTTGCTGGTTCAAAACTGGTTTCAATAAACACGTTTGGGTAATTCATGCTCAACAGCATTTCAGATAACGCAAATGCTAATAACGGTTCATCATCAACAATCAAAATTCTCATAGGCACTAATTGGATTGAAAAATAAGTTGTGTTGAAAAAAAGTTTTGCTTTCGTTGGTTTTGAACACGCACATTTAATTGTTTAGAAAACAATTGAATAAGCGAATAACCATGTACACCATTAGATTCGGCAGGTTCGTAACCAGGGCCATTATCGGTATATTCCAAAATATGGACTTGCGGATCGTATGTTATTTTGATAATTGGGTTTGATACAGCTTTAAATGCATGTTTATATGAGTTGGTGATGAGTTCATTAACAATCATTGCAAGCAATACCGATTTGGGTAAATCCAAAAACAATCCTTTACACGAAATTTCCAATTGAACTTCTTTATCAAATGCTCCCGCATACATTTCCATAATTTGAAAACACAGTTGCTTTAAGTATTGGTTAAAATCAATTTGATCCACCGATTCATCCTCATACAAGGTTTCATGAATCAACCCAATGGTTTGGATACGACTTCTTATTTCGCGCAAGGAAGCAATGGTTTCTACATCGGCACCCTTGCGCTCCTTTAAATAAATAATACTCGAAAGAATACTCAGGTTGTTTTTAACACGATGGTTGATTTCTTTTAACAAGGTCTCCTTTTCGTTTACCAAAGCAGTTAAAGTTTGATTAATTGAATCAATTTTTTTTCGTTGCGTTTTCATCACCTGCTTTTGCCTGATATTGATTACAACTGCAGTTACTGCCATCACCAAAATTACTGCCAACAAAACAACAACCGTTACCAACCACCTATTTTGTGTTTGCTCAACCGTCAGTTTCTCGTTCGTGTTTAATACTTCCCTTTCTTTTTGCAAGAGCAGCTCTTCCTTTTCTTTTAACCCTAACCGATTGCTGTAATAAGCCAAACGCTGGTTAAATTGATTGTAAGCGTTCATCATGCTTATTTGGGAAGCTTGGTGTTGATGCTCATAAGCCAAACGGTAATTTCCCAAATCTGCGTATGCTGTTGACAGTACTGCATGCCACACCCCTTCTTCCTTTTTCCATCCATTTGCAATCGCAATATCCATTTGTTTATAAGCAAGCGGTAGAGCCATAGAGGGGTGTTTGGTGTAAATATAATGCCTTGCCAAATTATGAATCGCATTATTCGCGTAGATACCGTAATCCAAACTATCCCAAATTCGAATGGCATTTTTTAAATACGATTCGGCCTTGTTTAGAAACTTACGCTTATTGCTATAAAAAAAACCCAACTCGTTGGATGAAATCGCCACTTGAACAGGATCATTGTATAGCTTAGCCAATCGAATCACTTCCAGTGATAAATTAACCACAGAGTCTTCTGGGCCATCATTTTCCAAATAAATCGCAGCTTTGCGGTTCATTAACCTTGTTTTGATAAGCGGAGGAAATCCATTACCTAAGGTGTTTCCAAATTGTTCAGCTTTGTTAATATAGGATAATGCCTGCGAGAAGTTGTGAGTAGAACGGTAATACTCTGCAAACGTAATCATGAGATTAAGCAGTCCTAATGAGTCGTTGTTTCGTTTTTGATAACCATATATCGTCTCCAAACTAACGAATGCATCTTCATATTGGTCCAATACTTTTTTATTCTCTGCATTCAGCAACATCAGTTGAACATACAGCGCAGAATCTCCTTTTAATTTCGAACTTTTTAACTCCAACTCAACAATCGAATCCGACTCGATATACCTGCCCAAGTTAGAGTACGCTTTAGCATAATAGTAATTGTAACTCGGATGTTTTTGCAACAGAGCAGCACGTGTTTGCAATAGTTGCAGTGCATGATTGGGCTGGTAAATGGCAAGCCTTGAAATACTATCCGGAAATACAGTGGCATAAACTCCCATTGGGAACAATACCATTAACAGTGCATAATACTTAAACCGTTGTAAAACCATTTACCGTGAGCCAAAAATAACCAATAGCCGTAAATGCGCAAGTGTAGTAAATGTATTAACGGATAATCCGTACCATAAACCAATTAGTAGAATTGGTGGCACAAGCATAGATTAAAGCAGCTCCAACAAAACAGCTGCTACTAAACCCAAAAGATACTTTTACAGGAATTTTGATTATTGCAGAATCTTCATAAATTGCCATACCCATCAACTATGTTAATTACACTTCGCCAATTGCAGTACGTGATTGCAGTAGCCAAAACAGGTAGTTTTACCAAGGCAGCTGAATCAGAGAGTGCCGAACAAAGTACGGTTAGTCAGCAAATCAAAACCCTTGAAGAACGCTTGGGAATTGAAATTTTTAACCGCAACACCAAACCCATTCAACCCACACAAGCAGGTGCCGAAGTAATTACAAAAGCACTTGATATCATTGCAAAAGTTGAGGCACTTATTGAACCATTTAAAGCCAAATCTACCTTATGAAAAAGAAAATTTTACTCATCACTGGCATTTCACTCCTTTGTTTAATTGCATTATTCACATGGTTTAGGTCTTACACCAAAAGCCACAGCCCAGCAGAAACCATCACCTACAAACAAATAGGTTACGACATCACCATTAAGTATTGCAAACCGTACCGCAAAGGCCGACTCATTTTTGGAACCGAAAACCAAGGAGCCTTGCAACCTTACGGTAAATATTGGCGCATTGGCGCCAACGAAGCCACCACCTTTGAAACCAAAACCGATATATTGATTAATGGGAATCCGCTGCCTGCCGGCATATACAGCATATACGCTTATCCTGATGCTCAAAACTGGAAATTGGTTTGGAACAAAGATGCCAACCGTTGGGGCTTACCTGCACCCGACTCAGCAGATGATGTATTGAGTATTGATGTGCCTGCCCAAAGCACCAATGGCGAAACCGAACAATTGGCATTGGCACTCGTTGCTGCCGATTCTTCTATTGCATTTACCATTAACTGGGAACAAACCTTGGTTGCTGTTACCATTTCAAAACCTTAACACACACCTCACAATTGAATTGTAAACTGTATGTATTGGTTGGTGTTTGGCTCTTTGCCAAGATAGCCCAAGCCCAACCTCAAATTACAATGGTTAATGATACTTTAACCGTTACCCAATTGGTAAACAATTACTTTGTTGGTGCAAACGTAAAGGTATTTAATATCCGTTACCGAGGCGAAGTAGATGCCATCGGACTTTTCACAGATGCCAAAGCCATCAGTGGTATGCCTGCAGGAATTGCTTTAAGCACTGGGCGTGTTGAACTGATTGCAGGAAACAATAGCAGGCCCAACGCAGGTGCCAATTTTGGGCGAAACTATTTTACTGATGAACACTTAATTACCCAAGCCAACATGTGTGATGGTGCCGTGCTTGAGTTTGATTTTATCCCACAATACGACAGCGTGTTTTTTAATTATTGTTTTGGCTCCGATGAGTATCCTGAGTTTGTTGGCAAACCGTTTAACGATGTGTTCGCTTTTTATATTTGGCCCAAACAACCCAATAAGGTTCGTCCGGTAAATATTGGTGCATTGCCCAATGGAACAACAGTGATGGTGAACAATGTGAATGAAAAAAACAATTCAGATTGGTATATCCCGAACCATTTAATCACCATGCCTTATTACAACGACATTGAGTTTGATGGATTTACCAAACCCATTACTGCAGGTATTCGTGTAATACCCGGAACAGTGTACCATATCAAAATGATTATTGCCGATTTGGAAGATTGCGAATACGACTCTGGTATTTTGTTAGGAGCACGCTCCTTTAACTCCATCAACACGCAATGGCTAAAACCCATTCGCAAACAACTGTATGTGCAGTTTGAAACCGGTAGTGCGTCCTTAACACCAACGGAGGAAACCAAACTCAAAAAACTTCGCGATTCCATTTCACGCTTTACTTATGATAGTATTATGATTATTGGCCATACCGACTCCACTGGAAATGAAATGGCCAATTACACCTTATCGCAAGCCAGAGCCGAAACGCTCGCTCATTTTTTTGCCGAAGTATTTCCACCAAGCACTACGCTGTATGCCATGGGCAAAGGAAGTTCGGAACCATTGCAATCAAACCAAACTGAAAAAGGAAGGGCAGCAAACCGAAGGGTTGAATTGGTGTTATACCGTAAATTGCTCCCCTAAATGAATCAATACGGATTAATCGGATTTCCTCTTACTGCCAGTTTTTCGGCTGCATACTTCAAACAAAAATTTGAAGCGTTAGGATTGATTCATTCGCATGCGTACAACTTATTTCCTTTGCAAAATATTGAAGACATCAATGATTTATTGCAACGATATCCAACCCTTAAAGGATTAAACATTACCATCCCACACAAACAATCTATTTTGCCTTATATACACCACCTCGATGAAACAGCAACTGCTATTGGAGCAGCTAATTGTGTGAAGATAGAAGGGCAATACCCTAATCATCAAATAACAGGTTACAATACCGATGCATGGGGATTTGAACAAAGCTTACGTGCATGGCTTCCTACCGCTGCACAACACAAAGCACTGGTACTTGGCAATGGTGGTTCGGCCAAAGCTGTAACCTATGTATTGTCGGCATTAAACATTGAATGGATGCAAGTAAGCCGAACGCCACAACCCAATCAAATTGGGTATTTGGATATCACTGAATCAATGCTAAAAGCATACTCATTGATTATTAATACAACACCTTTGGGAATGCATCCGAATGTAAACAGCATGGCCCCTATTCCATTGCAATGGCTTACAGCAAAACACCATGTTTACGATTTGGTGTACAACCCTACTGAAACCAAATTGTTAACAGAAGCCCGATTGAAAGGTGCCACTATCCTCAACGGTTTACACATGCTACACTTGCAAGCCGATCGAAGTTGGCAAATTTGGAGCGGTAAATTATAGTATACTTGCAGCATGAAACTAGATATTTTAGCCTTTGCAGCCCACCCAGATGATGTAGAACTTGCAGCAAGCGGAACAGTGTTAGCGCATCTGGCTTTAGGTAAAAAGGTAGGCATTGTTGATTTAACACGAGGTGAATTGGGAACGCGCGGAAGTGCAGATTTGCGCGACCAAGAAGCTGCATTGTCTGCAAGTATCTTAGGCATCACATCAAGAGACAACCTTAACATGCGCGATGGTTTTTTCACCAATGATGAAGCTCATCAATTGCGTATTGTAGAAATGGTTCGCAAATACCAACCTGAAATTGTGCTTGCCAACAGTGAATTCGACAGGCATATAGACCACGGCCGTGCTGCACAATTGGTGCATGAGGCTTGCTTTTTAGCTGGCTTGCGTAAAATAGAAACCTCACACAATGGTATTGCACAACAAGCATGGCGACCTAAAGCCATTTACCATTACATACAAGATTACCATACCCAACCAGATGTAGTACTGGATATTACTCCGTATTTTGAAACCAAATTAAAAAGCATCAAAGCGTTTGCATCTCAGTTTTACAATCCAGAATCCAACGAACCAGATTCGCCCATTTCGAGCGAAGACTTTTTGCATTTTATTGAAGCACGTGCACGTGAGTTTGGCCGAGCCATTGGTGTAACATATGCAGAAGCATTTACCGTTAAACGACCCGTTGGAACCAACAACCTTCTTACGTTAATCTAAATCAAAGCGCTCCACATATGGAATTAAGTTAAACTGTGCCATGTGGTGGCAAAAATGTTTGTAATGAAACCATAACCACTCGTGGTAAGTTAAGTGGCCAAATAAATTATGCATATGCAAAGCCGCCCTAGGATTTGTTTCGTGTATCTCTTTAAAGAGCTCATAGGTTTGCTGCAATTCATTAACCCGCTCTTGCATACTTTTACTTGGATCTGGCTCAGGAATTTTAGGCAAAACAGGATTGGTAAAATCACGCGGAAGCGGTCGCTCGCTGTGCAAACTTATCTTCTTCAGTTTTTCAACTTTATCTTCAGGAGTGGTAAGTGGCACTTGGTATTTACCACTTGATAAGCCCAATGCCATGTTTAAATGCTCCACTACTTGTGGTGCGTTCATCCCGCCCCATAATGGCACTGCATCAATGGGTAGTGTTCGTAGCCTCGGAATCAAATCCAGCTCAAATGCATGCTCAAGGTAAGCTATTGATTTCATTGGTTGATGGTAAAATGGTAAATGAGTGGTACAATACGGTGGATGTCAGTTTTACTTGCAAGGTATACGTTCCGGGCTTTAGTTGTTTTATTTTTTTAAGCGGAAGCCGATTGGCTCCTTTAAACAAATACCACTGGGCTTTGAACACATTTTTTTGCAGGCTATTCATAACCGAAACAGTTACTTTTTGATCTTGGTCAAGCATCAATGCCAAATGCAGTTTCGCATCTTTTAATTGCCTTAACTCAATAATACGCGACAGCGAATCAGTCCCTAAAAATGCATATGCCAATGCCATATCCGGAATACCATATCCATAAACATGATCAGGCTTTGCATACCTGCTCCCGCTTAAGTGCAATGCGTTAAGGTATTGTTTGGGTAAGAGATTAGGACGTGCCTGCATTAAACAAACAACAGCTCCTGCAAGTACTGGCGAAGCAAATGAGGTTCCATCGTTTTCATAAAATACACCACGTGTTGATGCCACATATGCATCGTCACCTAACGCCACCACGTCTGGCTTAATGCGCTTATCAGCCGTTGGACCAATGGATGAAAATGGAGCAAAGTATCCTTCTTTGCTCACTGCACCAACAGTAATCACCCCATCTGCATCGGCCGGAATGCAAATATGTTTCCAAGCATTATCACCTTCATTACCTGCACTTACCACAACCACTATTCCCTTTTGAACCGCAATAGTTGCAGCAATGCTGCTTGGAGCTGTTTTCCCGTCTAAGTCTTTTAATGTATAACTGTATGTTTGATCATCATAATCAGTATACCCCAACGATGAATTGATAAGCTGAATGCCCATACTATCGGCAATTTCTACTGCACGTATCCAAAACCACTCTTCTATAGGTAACTCAGCAGGAGCATACTCTGTGCGCAACAACTGGTATGTAGCCAAAGGAGCAGTACCTACATACTGATAAGGCCAGTGGGTTGCCATGCATGATAGTACTGCAAGTCCATGGTCGTCATGCGCAAATACATTTGAATCTTGCATGGCGACATCATAACTCGGTAACAACCGCATCGAGTCAAATACATGTTTAAAAAATGGCAACTGAGCCACACTTGGAAATCCAGCATCAATAACAGCTACCTTCACTCCTTGTCCCATCCAACCTTGTTGATGCAAAGTGGCTAAGTTGAGTTGTGCTACTGCCGGCAACGATTTACCATAAAAGTTTGAATCTTTTTTTACTGGGGTAAATTTTGTTTCCAAAGCTGTTAAGGCTTCATTGATGTTGATGGTTTCGAGTTGCTTCGACTTGCGCAGCGATTTTACCGAACCTATTGGTACCACTTTGCGCACATAAGGTAAGGTTACCAACGTTTCGTTTAGCTTTTTATCACCTTCAATTACCAATGCATTAAACCACTTGCTTGATGTTAAAATTTTATACGAAGCAAAAACAGAATCCACAAATAAAGGCAGTGGATAATCAAGGCTATCGGTTTGAATGTGTTGTTGAGCCCTGCGTTCAACTGCTGCGGGCGTTAAATAAGCCGATGCGGGTTGTTGTTTCCAACTGCTATCTTTTGCTGATAAATAAACCACAAATGCATATTGCGATTGTGCATGCACAAACAAAACCAACCCGATACAACAAAGCAAAAACCTTTTCATCAGGGTATATGCGTCATTAATCGGTAGGTAAATCGGTATCCCCTCGAACCTGTTTCTTGTGTATTAATCGAATCTGAAAAAAACCAAACCAAACCAATATTGCGGGCGTACACTTCGTACCTGTTAATGGTATCAATAAAATTATTCTCTTTTATTTGCTCAACGTAAATGGTTTGATCGTACAAGTAATAAGGCTGTTCGTACCATTGAATGCGGTAAGTAAGCGGACTGTTCGCATTAAACATATTCCCATTCCACCTTTTGCCTTCAGTGGGCGGAAACACCAACTTAACCGTGCGCACATTTTCATCCACACGCTCGGCCCTTAGGCTATTGCGTTGGCTCACTGCTGCATTTACTTGCACCCATGGCAACGAATCGGCAAATTTGTAATACCGTAAAATTTGGTAATTGGTTATACCTGCGTCATCGGTAAATTCACTGCCTACTTCTTCCATGTACTGGTACCTAAATGTATCTACTTGGGTACTGCCGGAGTTATCATCATACACCAACGAGTCTACTGCATAAATCCATTTGGAACCAATGCGCTGGTAAGGATAATAATCGTAACCCAAGTCTGTTCCAACATCATTTGGATCGTCTGGCTTGCACGACACAACTGCAATTGCAACTAACAAGGACCAAAAGAAAATCCGTTTCATGTTGTTTGGTAACGAATGGAACTGCTCATTTTGTATTAGGCTTGACCTGTTGGTCCACCAAAATTCATTGGAATAGCTGGTGCTTCGTTAAGCTGAATGGTACCATGCTGGTCTTCATATTTGGTAACATTATCACCCAATGCAAGCAACAGCCGTTTGGCATGTTCTGGTGTAAGTACAATTCGCGATTTAACCTTAGCCTTAGGCACACCAGGCATAATACGGATAAAGTCAATAACAAACTCTGAATTGGAATGGGTAATAATAGCAAGATTGCTGTATGTGCCTTCTGCAATTTCTTCGCTCAGCTCTATATTAATTTGGTTGTTGGGATTGTTGTTTTCCATATATCAAGTAAAACACCAAATGTACATTCTTTTCAGGTAAATTCACAAACACAGAGTGATTGGGTATTGGGAGTTAAAAATTGGAAAGTAAGAATGGTTAATGTTAAATGTTAAATTTTGAATGAAGGCAATGGGCAATGAGATAATTAGATAATGAGATGATTTGATAATGCGCATGCAAGCGTCACTTCGAGTAAAGCCGCAGGCTCGTATCGAGAAGTGGTGTTGGGTGATTGGACATTGGGCATTTGGCATTGGACATTGGGCATTAGGCATTGGGCATTGGGCATTGGACATTGGGCATTGGGCATTTAGCATTCAACACTCTACACTTAAAACTCACCATTCATTACTCACCATTCAACATTCCATACATTTTACCCTTGATTATCAATCATTGCAAAAAAATATCCTTCACCCTATTCCAACACTTTCCAAAAGCCCGTAAATTGAACCCCGAAACAACCACATACTGCTTTGGAATACCCCGGTACACTTAAGTCTAAATTGCCCAAAACGGGAACTACTATTTTCTCGGTGATGAGCGCACTCGCTACCGAACATAACGCCATTAACCTTGCACAAGGATTTCCTGATTTTGCATGTTCACCTAAACTTATCGATTTGGTTCACCACTACATGAAAAAAGGCATGAACCAATATGCTCCCATGCCTGGCTTAATGAGCCTACGCGAAAAAATTGCTGCCAAAACCGAAGCATTGTACTCAGCCCAATACAACCCCGAAACAGAAGTAACCATTACTCCCGGTGGTACCCATGCTTTATACGCAGCCATTACCGCTATGGTACGCGAAGGCGATGAAGTAATTGTATTGGAACCTTGCTACGACTCATACGTTCCGGCAATTGAACTTGCTGGTGGACGTCCTGTTTTTTTCGAACTCAAGTTTCCCGATTACAAAGTAGATTGGAATGAGTTGAAAAAATTGGTGAACTACAAAACCAAAATGATCATCATTAATACACCGCACAATCCTACTGGTACCATCCTTACCGCACAGGACATGCTTAAGCTGCAGAAAATTGTGCAAAACAGCGAAATCATTATTTTAAGTGATGAGGTGTATGAACATATTATTTTCGATCAACTCGAACACCAAAGTGTAGCCCGTTACCCAAAACTTGCTGAGCGCAGCATCATTGTTTCATCATTTGGCAAAACCTACCATACCACCGGTTGGAAAATGGGTTATGTACTTGCACCTGCAAAAATTACAACTGAGTTTCGTAAGGTGCACCAGTTTATGGCATTTAGTACCAACACGCCTATTCAGTACGCCCTTGCCGATTACTTAGATGATACAGCAGCATACCTCGAACTGCAACATTTTTACCAACAAAAACGCGATTATTTTCAGCAACTGGTTAAAGGCTCTAAGTTTAAACTCATGCCTTGTTTGGGATCGTATTTTCAATTACTCGGTTTCCAAAAAATAACCCAAGAAAAAGACATCGACTTGGCTAAGCGACTCACCAAAGAACACAAAATTGCCAGCATCCCTGTTTCGTCTTTTTACCACAAAAACACTGATAATGCGGTGCTGCGTTTTTGTTTTGCCAAAAGCAACGAAACACTCGAAAAAGCTGCAGCCAAAATACAAGCCATATGAGTTCGTTAACCGTAAGTTTGGTACAAACAGCATTGGTTTGGGAGCAACCCCAAGCCAACCTCGAGTTGTTTAGCCAACTGCTGTTGCAACTTCCTGGGCATACGCAATTGGTGGTGCTCCCCGAAATGTTTACCACCGGTTTTAGCATGCAAACCCACCTTGCCGAAACCGAAGATGGTGCAGCCCTGCAATGGATGCACCAACAAGCCCAACGCTTGCAAGTTCCTGTTTGTGGCAGCCTCATGTTCACCGAAAATGGAAGGTATTATAACCGTTTTGTATGGATGAACCCCAATGGCACCAAACATACATACAACAAGCGCCATTTATTTAGCATAGGCAACGAGCATTTGCATTATACACCCGGAACTGCACGCATGCTCATTGAATACAACGGATGGAATTTGTTTCCCATTATCTGCTATGATTTACGTTTCCCCATTTGGCTGCGCAGAACACCGTCCTTTAATTACGATGCCATGCTTGTAGTAGCCAATTGGCCCGATAAGCGTATCCAACACTGGCAAACTTTGTTGCAAGCACGTGCCATCGAAAACCAAACATATGTACTGGCATGTAACCGCATTGGTACCGATGCATCCAATACCCAACACAGCGGCTACAGCGGTAGCATCGATATGCAAGGCAATTGGATGAACAAAGAAGTAAACACCCAATCCATTATTACCACCACCCTCCAAAAAGAGCCGTTGCAACAGTGGCGCACAACCTTTCCGGCATTGGATGATGCTGATGCCTTTAGGGTAGAGTAATACCCGCACGCAAGCTACTTGTAAAATATGTAAGAATTAGTTTTGGGCGTGCCCCCGAGTGAATCGGGGTCGGGCTGAGCTTGCCTTCGCGTAGCTTTAGCGAAGCAAGGCTGCAATCTTTTTTATCCAACACATTGCCAACCCTAAAAAAAGGATTTACGCTGCTATACCTTATTTAATTGGCCAATTAATCGAATATCAACTTTATTAGATATTCATTTGTAGTCACAGTACTTAGATTTTTTTATGTACAATAGTTGTATTTTTTAAACACTTATACTATTTTTGTAATCTTATTACATAAAAATAAATTTGAACAGGCTAATAAAAGATATCACAACCATTCAAACCGGACTCTTTGCCAAACCCTTGGGCGAAGGGGATGTAATCTATTTACAAGTTAAGCATTTTGATGAATTGGGGCAATTACAAAGTGTATTGCATGGGGATTTACTTTCTGCTGATATTGCTCGAAAACATTTGCTTCAAGCTGGGGACGTACTCTTTGCAGCCAAAGGATATAAAAACTTTGCAGCAGTGTATGAAAAACACAATGAGCCGGCTGTGGCTTCAACCTCCTTTTTTGTAATTAGACCCACCAACAAAAATATACTGCCCGAATATTTGGCCTGGTTCCTCAACAACCACTCAACCCAAACACTTTTAAAAACCCAGGCTATTGGCACAGCTATTCCTTCTATTTCAAAACAAGTATTGGAAGCATTGGAAGTACCTGTACCCGAAATTAAAACCCAACAAGCTATTTTGCACATAGCAACATTGCGCAGCCGCGAAAAAGCAATAAAACAACAGATTGAAATGCTGCGCGAAAAACAAATTCAACAACAGATTTTAGAAGCTATAAACTATGAGAGATAAGATATGAGCCAAACTAAATCCTTACTAATAGATAAGTCTTTTGCTTTTGCGATTCATATTGTAAAAGCTTATAAAATTCTCACTGAAGAAAAACGCGAATTTGTAATGAGTAAACAAATACTGCGTTCCGGAACTTCAGTTGGTGCAAATATCCGTGAAGCTAAAAACGCTGAAAGCACTAATGACTTCATTCACAAACTTGGCATAGCTCAAAAGGAATGTGATGAAACTTTATACTGGCTCGAATTGCTCAAAGAAACTGAATATTTAAATGGAGAAGAATTTCTCAAACTCTCTGATGAAGCCAATCAAATTCTAAAAATGATTCGAAGCACTATTCTAACAATCAAACAAAAAAATCTCAAATCTCATAACTCATAATTCATATCTCATGAAAATTTCTCAGAAAGACATCAACGATGCAGTTTGGAAAGCTTGCGACACCTTTAGGGGAAGCATTGACCCAAGCGTTTACAAAGACTATGTGCTTACTATGTTGTTTTTAAAATACCTAAGTGATGTGCATGATGATAAAATGGAAGGATACTTGGAAAAGTACAAAGGCGATGCCGAACGTGCCAAACGTGCCATGCAGCACGAACGCTTTGTGGTGCCTGAACAAAGCCATTTTAAATTTCTGTATGATTCCAGAAATGAAGCGAACATTGGCGAACTCATTAATATTGCGTTGACCGACTTGGAAGAAGCCAATCGTGAAAAACTATTCAGCGAAGATGGAGCAGGTATTTTCCAAAACATTGACTTTAATACCAGCAAACTCGGTGAGCCTAAAGATAAAAACACCCGTTTAAAAAACCTGTTGCTTGACTTTAACAAGGAGGCCCTCGATTTGCGTCCTTCGCATTTAGAAGGAAGTGATATTATTGGTGGTGCGTATGAATACCTGATTTCAAACTTTGCGAGCGATGCCGGTAAAAAAGCAGGTGAATTTTATACGCCCAGTGAAGTATCGACTTTGCTGGCCAAACTCACCCAAAGCAAACCCGGCTCACGTATTTGTGATCCTACTTGTGGTTCGGGTTCGTTGCTCATTAAAGCCGGACAAGAAGTGGGTTCAGATAATTTTTCTTTATTTGGGCAAGAAGCCAACGGAAGCACTTGGGCATTGGCCGTAATGAACATGTTTTTGCACGGGTTTGACAATGCTACCATCCGTTGGGGCGATACCATACGTAACCCCAAATTAAAAGAAGGGGATGCCTTGATGAAGTTTGATACCGTTGTGGCAAATCCTCCTTTCTCATTAGACAAATGGGGAAAGGTAGAAGACAAGGATGGTGAAAAAAACACCGTGAGCTACGACCCTGAAACAGACAAGTACAACCGTTTTTGGAGAGGCGTACCACCAAAAAGCAAAGGCGATTGGGCGTTTATCAGCCACATGATTGAAACGCTGAACGAACATGGAAAAGCAGGTGTAGTAGTACCACACGGTGTATTGTTTAGAGGCAGCAGCGAAGGAAAAATTAGGCAGAAAACCATTGAAGAAAATTTGTTGGAAGCAGTGATTGGTTTACCGGCCAATCTGTTTTTTGGTACCGGTATTCCGGCTGCTATCTTGGTTTTTAATAAGCAAAAGAATAGCAATAATGTATTATTCATTGATGCCAGCAAACGTTACGAGAGTGCCAAAAACCAAAACAAGTTACGCGAGCAAGACATTAATGATATAGTAAACACCTACAACCAGTTTGCTCAAGGTAAATTAAAACCCGGTGTGGCTGAAGATAAATACAGCTACGTTGCCACGTTTGATGAAATAACCGAAAACGATTTTAACTTAAACATACCGCGTTATGTAGATACGTTTGAAGCAGAAGCCGAAGTGGATATTGCAGCCGTACAACAAGAGATTTATAAATTGGAGGATGAGCTGAAAACGGTGCAGACTGAAATGGATAAGTACTTGAAACAATTAATGAACTAATTATGCCAACATACAACGAGATTCTAAAGCAAATAGATAAGAACCAACAGACCATTACAGAACATGGAAAGTTTGACGAGGCTTTGTTAAAGAAGATAAACTATAAGTTGCGCCTGGACTGGAATTATTACAGTAACCGCATAGAGGGTGGTACGCTTACTAGAGCCGAGACACGCAGTGTAATGGTTGGTAATATCGATGTACAAGGTAAACCCATTAGAGATGTAATGGAAATGAATGGACATGACAAAGTAATTGTGGATGTTCTTAAAATGGGTAAAGGAGAACTCTCCTTATCGGAGAAACGCATTAAAGACATACACAAAGCCATAATGTATGAGGATGATCCTACCAAGTTAGCCTTGGTTGGAAATTGGAAAAAGGATACTAATGAAATTATCAACTACAAAGGCGAGAAATTCACGTTCGCGTCCCCCGATGATGTACCTCAAAGTGTGCACCAAAAATTGGATGGAGTAAACAGTAATTTAGAAGCATTAAGCAAAGGAATCAATAAGATACATCCCATTGTATTGGCCGCTCAATTTCACATTGATTTTGTAAGTATTCATCCCTTTTATGATGGCAATGGAAGAACAACCCGCATTTTGACCAATATCATTTTGATAGCTTGTGGTTATCCACCTATTGTTATAAAGGATAAACACAAAAAACAGTATTACCAATTACTAGCCGATATACAAGTTTACGGAGGCCACCCAAGTTTGTTTTTTGCGTTTATTGGCGAACGGGTATTGGATACTCAACAATTGATATTGGATGCCATTGGGGGTAAAGATATAGATGAAGAAGATGATATTGATAAATTGATACACCAAGCCAAACTTGAATTATCTCAAAAAAATGCGGTTATCAATCGTCCCTTAAATCGAACGTCAGCTAAATTGCTTCTCGAACTTTGCATCAGAAATTGTTTTGAATATATATACAATAAATCTTCTGAATTTGAAGATGAATTTGTTCGTGTGAATAAACAAATCGACTTTCAGATAAATAATTCAGGTAAAAGCGTTGGAAATCAAGATTCGTTAGACAAAGTATTTGATAACATAAGTCAAATATTACTTTCAGAGACGAATGAAATAAGACGGTTACACATTGGTTTTTACATCACTTTTTATGGATTTAAGAAAAGCGCTGATGAGAAATATGTACAACTAAGTATGCAATTCAATTTAAACGACTTGATGGGTAAAATTGAGCTTGAAGTGGCAACGGAAAATCCAATAAAACATACATTCTACTACAATGATGAAAATGGAGGACTGACTTTTGATGAAGTAAAAAAACACCTTGATGAGTTGCTGCGCGCATTTATACAGCATATTATAGGTTTATCTAAATAATAAGATTTATAAAACATTGAAGTGCTCAAATTGATAAACAGATTATTAAGCAAAACACCATGACCTTTTCCCAAATCCCAATTGACTGGTTCAGTTTTATGACAAACCCCTCTAGGTTTATTACCTATTGGGGTGATATTTATTCTGGTACATTGTTTGAGTGCCCAAACTATAAGAATGGCTTTTTTATTATACCAAACAACCATCTTCAGGAATTTCAACAATTAAAAGAAGAAGAACGCACTCCTGAAAGATACAGAAAACTAGGCTGGGAAATAAATGACTACAGAGTAATTATTGAAAAGTATAGAATTGAACACGTTCAAAAAAAAGAGTTTAATACAAACCATGGCCCCACAATTTATAACCCACCACATGCCTCTGTTGATATGTTTATTTTTGGAGCAGGTGCTTCGGCTAATTGTTGTTTTGGTGACCATAAGCAACGTTATGAAAATGACAATTTACGTTCTCCTTTGGGTTATGATATCTTTAATGAACGTTATGATGTACTCTGCAAACAGTTTGAAGGTGTAAAGATTGCTATTCCTGAATTTGAATTAAAAGGCAACACCATTGAAGAGTGCCTCGAAGATGATTGGAATAGATACAGTAAAACATACTTCCCAGAGCTTGTGATTCGCCATATTAATATTCAGTTCTACCTGCAGCAATTGTTCAAAGGAATAAGCAATCACGTTACTGAAAATTATTACCGCAAAAATTTGTATCAATTGTTTGCCTCACAACTGAAAACCAAAACAGTGAGTAAACCAAATTACCTCCCCGTGGTGGTAAATTTTAATTATGATACCATCTTAGACCAATTCCTTGATAAAACATTTAATTATCAAACGATACGAATCGAAGATTATATTGATTGGCAAAACCGCTCTTTTGTTCATTTTAAACCACATGGTTCAAGCAACTGGGGTTGGAAGTTTCCTAAGGAGGTGGTATCAGAATATGGCAATAACATACCGGCTGCTATATACAAAGAGAAAATAACCCTTGCCGAGCTATACTATAATTTACTTGGTGAGTACCGAAATATGGTGAGTGAATATTCATTTGGATATGAAAAGGGCAATAAACCCATAAGCAAACACTCATTGGATAAATTCCAAATTCAAATTGTAAACCATGAACCTGCGTATCCCGCCATGTTGTTACCTTTTAAAGAAAAAGATGAATTTGTAATGCCTTATCATCACCAAAGAGCTTTGCAAAACGCGTTTAATAATGCAGAACGGTTATTTGTAGTTGGCTGGAAGGGTTCTGAACAACTCTTTTTAGAAAAATTGGAAGAAGCAACCAAAATTAAGGAGGTGATAATTGTGAATCCAGACTTTGAAATGGTGAAATCGAACTTGGAGAAACATATTAAAACAGACTGCACCTATACACACGTAGCAGATTTTGAAACGTTTATTAAAAAAGAAATGATTTAATGGCCACAGGAACAAAACATACCAGAGCGTTTTACAATACTGAAATTCCGGGTGATTGGGAGATAAAAAAAATATCAGAAGTTTCTGTTAAAGTAGGCAGCGGTATAACACCTATTGGAGGGGAAAGCGTATACAAATCAACTGGGAGACCATTCTTAAGAAGCCAAAATGTAGGATGGGGTAATCTAATTATTGATGATGTTGCATTCATAGATGAAGAAACTCATAAATCATTTCAGTCCACTGAAATACGAGAGGGTGATGTTTTCTTAAACATAACTGGTGCATCGATAGGTAGAAGTTCCATTGCTAATAAAGCTGTTGTTGGAGGTAATGTTAATCAGCATGTATGTATTATAAGGACAAATAAAAATGTTTTAATCCCGAAATATCTCAATGCATTTCTTCTTTCAACTATTGGCCAAAACTTAATTGAAAGTTTTCAAGCTGGAGGCAATCGACAGGGTTTAAATTTTGAACAGATTAAATCTTTCAAAATCCCGCTCCCCCCCCTCCCCGAGCAAAAAGCCATAGCCCAAGTGCTGAGCACTGCAGATGCCGCCATACAAACCACCGAACAATTGATTGCCCAAAAAGAACAACGCAAAAAATGGCTCATGCAGCAATTGCTAACAGGTAAGAAACGGTTGAAGGGGTTTGATGGTCCCGATAGCTATCGGGAGTGGAATGAAATGACTATAGGCGACCTAATTGTCGAAAGCAGAATTCCATCAATCGACAATGATGTAAATAAGCGTATTACGGTCAAGTTGAAATTAAAAGGAATTGAAAAACGAGATGTAAGAGGTTCTGAAGCAGAGGATGCAACTTACTTTTTCATTCGTAAAAAAGGGCAATTTATTTACGGCAAACAAAATCTACACAAAGGGGCATTTGGAATTATTCCTGAAGAATTGGATGGCTTTGAAAGCTCACAAGATATCCCAGCCTTTGATTTTCTAAAAGGAGTTAGTCCTAATTTCTTTATGTTTTTCATGAGCCAAGAGGGATTTTATCAGTCTTTAGAGAAAATATCTACTGGTACGGGATCCAAAAGAATTCATCCTGAAAACTTGTACAAAGTAAAAGTAATATTCCCATCAATCGAAGAACAAGCCGCCATTGCTCAAGTACTTCAAGCAGCAGATAGAGAAATCAGCCTGCTTAAAGCCAAGGTAGAGAAGTTGCGGGAACAAAAAAAGGGGTTGATGCAGGTATTGCTGACGGGGAAAAAGAGATTAAAATTTAAATAGTCATGAATATAAACCAGAAACAAAACATCCTCAACTCAATCGAGCAAATCAATAACTTAAACTTAATTGATTTACTGAATCAAGCATACCCAAATGAAGGCGATGCCACTAAAATTATTATAGGTAATTTCAACGCTGCACAGTTAATTCAATTGATCAATCGAATTAACAAACAACTAAAAAACGAATTGAATAATGGTATTGGATTATTATTGCCTCAAAGCCATAATTTCAATAATGATTTTGGATCAGTAAATCTGGAAGTCGATTTATCCAATATGGCGGCTTGGCTCTCCTCTGCTGATTTTAACTCAGCCGCAAGCAGAGTTGAAAGCTTGATTTACTATCAAATTTTAAATGGCTTTTGGGATAAGCCTCAAACTGAAGCAAGTAATTCAAAGCCTGAAACCGAGAGGTTAACTAAAGAGCTTGATGTTATTCAAGGGAAACTAAAAAATTATATTGATAAAAACGCTACTCTAATTCAGAATCTCGAAAAAGCAACAAATGACGTCACGGTTTTTATAGAATCAAAAAGACGAGAGTTTACAACACTCACGGAAAATCAAAATACTTCAACAAGTACTTTACAAAGTATCAATGAGGTATTAACTAGAGCAACCTCAATTGAGGGTGATTTAAAAACACTCCTTCAAAACCAAACAACATCAGCAGATGATGCACAGAGAAGCATTGAAGTTAATCAGAAATCCTTCAGCGTTCTAAATGCTACATTAACTGATCTTCAGAAATCCTTGAAGGAAACACTTGATGTCGCCAAAACAGATTTACAGACCATAGGTGAATCAAAAAAAGAAATAGAGAGCAGAATAACAGAATCAAAACGATTATTGGGATTATCAGCCGATGCCGCTTTAGGCGGAAAATTTAGCATAAGAGAGGGAAAGGTTGCAAAATCACTTGTTTGGTGGAGAGTTGCGGTTGGTGCTTCTGTAGCATTAGCAGTAACTTGGTCTGTAGTTGTTTTCTTATGTTTAGCTACCCATACATCCCTACCATATTTGGATATAATTGTCAACTTAGTAAAAACCTCTCCAGGTTTTATTCTTATGGGTTATATCATGGCTCAATACAACAAGGAAAGAGCCATTGAGGAAGAATACGCATTTAGATCGGCAATTTCTGAGACAATTAATGCCTATGCCGATTTATTGGCTGGACATGATGGGCAAAATAGTGCTGACACAAGTCGACAAACCATGTTACTCGATGCAATTAAACAGGTTTATGCTAAACCTCAAATGCACAAAGAAGCTGACCCTAAAAACTTTTATAAAAATAGCAGTAAAGAGTTGCTTGAGGTATTAAAAGATTTAGCTAAAAAGTAAATATGCCACTTAACCTCCAATATACCTCCAGCCTTCATTTGGTTGACTCACAAAAAGGAGTTACTAATCCAATGCATTACCAATTTGCAGCATAATGAATTACTATTTATTCATAGACGAAACTGGTGATCATGGTTTAACTACACTAAACCCTGACTTTCCTGTGTTTTTGTTATGTGGTGCGCTCATTGCTGAAAACGACTATGAACAAATCAAGCATTCATTCAATCAAATTAAAACTTCCCTTTGGCGAAACAAGTCGGTTATCTTTCACAGCCGCGATATTAGAAAATGTGAAAAGGAGTTTTCAGTCCTTTTTGACATCGATAAAAAGAAGTGGTTTTATGAGCATTTAAATGCAGCTATAGCCAATCATGATTATACCATTATTGCATCGGCCATACAAAAGGACAATTATATCAAGAAGTTTGGCAAACTATCAAATGATGTGTATGAGCTTGCATTGTCATTCATTATCGAAAGGGCAATCTTTTACCTTGATGGTGTGAACGATAACACCAAAAAACTATTTATCGTAATCGAAAAACGAGGAAAAAAGGAAGACAAAAAACTGGAAGAGCATTTTCAACGACTGCTGGCCAGGGGTACAAGTTATGTATCTGCTGATAGGCTTAGGAGCTATGGTTTAAGCATTCATTTTAAACACAAAAAAGAAAACATTAATGGGTTGCAATTAGCAGATTTAATTGCCTATCCAATAGCAAGAAATGTAATTGAACCCTATCGTGCAAATCCTGCATTCGATATTGTTCAACAAAAAATATACAGTAAAAATGGGAAACGTTATGGCCTTAAGATTTATCCATAAAACAAAAAGCTCAACTTTCGCTGAGCTTCTTGCCGATCGGGGACACCCCGGTCCAATTTTTTTTACAAGGTGCAATGCATATGTTGATGTATTGAGCCTCGAAACTTGTTTTTCCAAATGGTAAAATAAGCAATGCAAACGTACGCACAAAATTTGAAAATGCAAACACATTCAAAATGAAACGCAAAAACGATGGATACACCCAGTTTTAAAGAAGATCACATCAGCCAAATTCCGGCATTGCAAATGTTGGTCAATTTGGGTTATATGTATTTGAGTCCGGCAGAAGCCGAAAGGCTGAGAGGCGGCAAAACCACCAATGTACTATTGGAGGATGTGCTGCGGAAACAGCTAAAGGAAATTAACAGCATTAGGGTAAGTGCTACTAAAACCAGTTTATTCACCGATGAGAATATTGAACGGGGCATATTGTCATTAAAAAACCTACCCATGCAAGATGGTTATATCAATGCGAGCGAAAAAGCATACAACCTGCTCACCCTGGGGCAGGCATTGGAGCAAAGTGTGGATGGCGATAAAAAGAGCTTTACCCTGCAATACATTGACTGGAAAAATACCCACAACAATGTGTTTCATGTAACCGAAGAGTTCAGCGTTATGCGGAGCACCAGCAAAGAGCATTACCGACCTGATTTGGTATTGTTCGTGAATGGGATTCCACTTTGCATCATTGAGTGTAAGCGCCCGGATATGAAAGACCCATTGAAACAGGCTATCAGTCAGCATTTACGTAATCAACAAGAAGACGGCATCCGCAGTTTATATGTGTATTCACAATTAACGTTAAGCATCGCAACACAAGAGGCGGCTTATGCCACCAATGCCACACCTGAAAAATTTTGGGCCAAGTGGAAAGAGCAATTTACAAGCAATACCCAAGAGGAACGCTATCTTAAAACCTTATATGAACTCAAAAACAAATCGCTAACCCCTGCTCAAAAAAACAACCTATTCAGCGAACGATTTGGTTATGTAAGGAGCTACTTTGATGCTTTAGAAGCAGAAGGTGTACTGCCTACGATTCAAGATGAATACCTATACAGTTTATGCCGTCCGGAGAGGTTAATGGACCTTGTTTTTAGTTTCGTTTTGTTTGACGATGGCCAGAAGAAAATAGCCCGTTACCAACAATTTTTTGCCATCAAAAAATCGATGCAACAAATACAAAACATGGATGGTGGTAAACGCAAAGGAGGGGTTATTTGGCATACCCAGGGAAGTGGAAAATCATTAACCATGGTGATGTTGGCGCAGGCTATTGCGATGGATCCTGGCATTAAGAATCCTAAAATAATATTGGTAACCGACCGCACCGATTTGGACCGTCAAATTTCGGAAACCTTTCGAAAGTGTGGTAAGTTTGTAGAGAATGCAACTACCGGACAGCGTTTGGTTGAGTTACTAGAAAGCAAGAGTGATGCTGTGGTTACCACTATCATTAATAAGTTTGTAGCAGCCGTAAAGAAAATAAGTAAGCCATTAGAAAGCCATGATATTTTTGTTTTGGTGGATGAAGGTCATCGAACACAGCATGGCATTTTTAATATTGACATGCAAAAGACAATGCCCAATGCCTGTTTTATTGCTATGACGGGAACACCGCTTTTCAAGAAAGACAAAAGTACCGCAGCAAAATTTGGTGGCGTAATTGATGCGTACACCGTTGACCAAGCAGTGAAAGACAAAGCTGTTGTTCCATTGCTTTATGAAGGTCGTTTGGCTTTGCAAGATGTAAATGCCAGCCCGATTGATACCTTTTTTAATATGGTTTCTGAACCTTTGTCTGACCACCAAAAAGCCGACATCAAAAAGAAGTTTGCTCGAACAGATCATTTGAATTCAGCTGAGCAAAAAATGCGAATGATTGCATGGGACATCAGCTATCATTTTCGTGACAACTGGCAAGGTAAAACACCATTCAAAGGTCAGTTGGTTTGTGATAAAAAAGCAAATGCTATCAAATACAAAGAATACCTAGATGAAATAGGTATTGTAAGCAGTGAAGTGTTGATTTCATCTATTGATGAACGGGAGGGTGAAGAAAGTGCTTATGAGAAGTCAACCGAAAAGGAAAATCAGTTTTGGAAAAAAATGATGGATGAACATGGCAATTCTAAAAGTTATGAAAAGAACATAATAAGTCGTTTTAAAAATCAAAGAGACCCGGAAATAATTATTGTAGTTGATAAACTACTCACCGGATTTGATGAACCTAAAAACACGGTTTTATATCTTACAAGAAACTTACAAGGTCACAAACTTTTACAAGCCATTGCTAGGGTAAACCGAGTTTATCCTGACAAAGAATTCGGCTATATCATTGACTATTACGGTGTGATTGAAAATCTGGATGATGCATTGCAGTTATACTCTTCATTTGAAGATTTTGACGAAGACGATTTGGCTAGCACACTCTCTAATATAACTGATGAACTTAAAAAGCTACCACAAAAGCACTCTGATCTTTGGGATATATTCAAAACCATAGCCAATAAACGAGATGCAGAGGCCTATCAGCAATTATTGAAAGACGAATCAATACGAGTTTTATTTTACGATAAACTGGCTGCGTTTGCCAAAGGTTTCAAATTGGCTTTATCCTCTTTTCAATTCCATAAAGAAGTTGAAGAAAAAGTAATCAATCGCTACAAAGAAGATTTAACCATGTTTTTAAAGTTACGTCTGGCAGTTGTAGAAAGATACAGTGATGATGTTGATTATAAACAATATGAGGGTCAGATTCAAAAACTCATTGATACCCATATTACCACTGAGAAAATTGAAACGATTACTGAATTGGTAAATATTTTCGATAAAGAGAAATTTCAACAAGAGCTTGAAAAAGCTATTGGCGAAGATGCAAAGGCCGATAGAATCGAAAGTAGAACAGCAAAACATATTTCAGAGAAAATGGATGAAGATCCGGCTTTTTACAAGAAGTTCTCTCAGATGTTGAAAGATGTTATTGAGGAGTATCAGGCAGGAAGAATCAGCAGTGCAGAACGATTGAAACGAAGCCAAGAAATCATGAACAATGTATTGGCTCGCACAGACAATGATATTCCGGATCAATTAATGGGCAGAGATATTGCCAAAGCCTTTTATGGTCTGACAATTGAGGCATTGTCTGAAAAAATTAAAGATAACACCATACGCAAAGAAGTCTCGACACAAACGGCTTTACAAATTGACGCCTTGATTCAGTCTTCAGTTTTAGACAATGGTAAACCCATTATTGATTGGCAATACAAGACCAATATCACAGGCAAGTTACTGATTGAAATTGGCGACTATTTGATTGATGAAGTCAGAGACAAATACAATGTGGACTTGTCATTTAAGGACATGGACAAGATTGCGGAAGATTGTATTGAAGTAGCTAAAATTCGTTACAAGTGATGACAGCCGTTATACAATTTGGAAGCAGAACAATTGATTTTCGTTTGGAATATTCAGACAGAAAATCGCTTGGCATTACAGTAACACCCGAAATGGAAGTGTTGGTGAAAGCTCCTGTAGGCACTCCAGTTGATAAGGTCAAAGAGAAAATCAGAAAAAAAGCGCCTTGGATCATAAAACAACAAAGTTTCTTTTTATCCTTTCAACCCAAAACTCCCAAACGCAAATTTGTGAGTGGTGAAACACATTTGTATTTAGGGAGGCAATACCGTTTGCGTATTCAAACCGGAAAAGAAGAATCAGTGAAACTAAAAGGTAAATTCATTGAAGTAACCACCACTGAAAAGTCAAGGGTAAAAGCCCTATTGAATGAATGGTATTTACAACTTGCCCATGCAAAGTTTCACTCAATAGCTGAACCAATGATTGACAAATTCAAAAAATACAAAGTGAAACCAAGTTCAATCGTATTACGAGAGATGCCAAAGCGTTGGGGCAGCTGTACACCAAAAGGAAAAATTATTTTAAATCCCGAGTTAATTAAGGCACCGAAAGGTTGTATTGAGTATGTGATCATACATGAACTTTGCCACTTAGTCTATCATGACCATACGCAGAAATTTATAGACTTGCAAACCAAAGAAATGAGGGACTGGGAAAAGTGGAAATCTAAGTTGGAAAGATTATTATCATAGCCCCTCCCTCCCCCAATGCAACTTTATCCCAACAATTTTCATCCGCTTATTATATTTACGCTTTAATTTGTGATATGAAAAAAACCTGCTGCATCTTGCTTGCATTCCTTTGTAGTTTTGCTGCATTTGCCCAAAAAAAACCAGCCGCCAAAGTAGGCATCCCAACTTTTCAAACAACTGTACATAATTTTGGCTCCATTAAAGAAGCCAATGGCAAGGTTTCGCATGTGTTTAGGTATACCAATACCGGTACCGCTCCCCTACGCATTAATGATGTATTTGCTTCGTGTGGTTGCACCTCACCTGAGTTTTCAACCGAGGCCATTGCCCCAAATGCCTCAGGTTTAATTACTGTAGTATTTGACCCAACCAACCGTGTTGGCAAAATCAATAAAACCATCACTGTGTTTTTTAATGGCAACCCAGGCCAAGTGGTATTGTACCTTACAGGCGAAGTGCTGCCAGTAAACTCAGGTATTTATGAGTTGTTTCCCAAAGTGCAAGGCAATATGCGCTTTACCAATACAACCATCGACTTTAAAAAAGTAACCGAAGGTAAAATTGATACACAATATGTTGGGTTATACAATACAACAGGCCGCAAGGTTATTATTCGCAATGTGGTGAGTGGCAAAGGAGTGCAAGCACCCAAACGCTTGTATTATATTCAACCCGATGGTGGCGATAATGTATTGTTCACCTTTAACAACAGTGCTTTTCAAACCATTGGCCCGGTGGTAGATACACTCAAGCTCCTAACCGATGATGATTCCATACCTACCAAAACCATTTTAATAAAAGCAGATATTGTTCAAAACTTTGATACCCTTACACCCGATGAACGCTTGAAAACAGCCAAATGTGTGCTGCTAACAGATACGGTACAATTGGGAGAGTTGTATGTAAACGAGTCGGTGTATTTTTCAATTCCCTTGCAAAACAAAGGCAAAACACCACTGCGCATTAGGCGCGTAATGAACAATTGCAATTGCATAGAGCTAGCTGATACGGCATTGCCAACGGTAGCCAAAGGAAAAAAAGGAGCCATTAAACTAAAAATGAAAGCTTCTGAATTTAGAGGCTCGGCTGTGCATGTTTTGTATGTGTACACCAACGACCCTGATCGCCCGTACATCAGCATTCCGATTGTATACAATGTAGTATTACCCGGATATGACAAATTGAAGTAACCTGCTGTTGACAGCAATAGTTACCCTGTTTATTCTTTATGCATATCCGTTACATTACCTATAATATACATTCATAACAAAATTGGTTTTACTCTTGGGGCTAGCCGCCCCAAACCCGCCTTACTTTTTCTCTGTGAAAGAAAAAGTAAGCAAAAAGTTCATGCTGCTGCAGATGCTTTTGTTACAAACTACATCCTTTATTTTCCCCGCAACCCAAGCCACTGCGTTCGTGGGTTGCTTACTAAAGGCCATCGCTAAAATAAACGCTTTGTTTGTTACACAAAACCATCTAAGGCAAAGGCTGTGGTTCGGATTATGTTTTTCGACAGACAAAGTACGGTTGGGGACCTATTGAGCGAAATCAATCCGAATTAGCCTGAGTGGCGTTGGGCATAGCATATAATGAGGGTTGATTTGGAATTGGTGGTCTGCTTTTGGGTTCAATCAATGTTATTTAAAAATAGCCTGTTTTTAAATTTTACATTGATAATACGCGAAT
>JALONP010000002.1 GCA_025454875.1 Bacteroidia bacterium
CGTATCTATAAAATCATCATTTATCCCTTGGTTGTTTTTTTGCTGACGTGTTTCTGGCCACGCATTGTAAGTTCCAAATTTATTGGTTGCATTAAAACCTAGGATATCCCAGTAGCTTTTTGCTGCACCGTTGCTTGTGTTCACAATCGTACTTGGGCTACCTATCCATACCGTATCTTGATCTGTGTTCGCATAACTGGCTATCGGGGGAATAGCAGATGGTGGACCACCAGGAGGACTAGCATACATCTCAATTCTACCCAAACTTCCTCCTGTTTCTGATGAAACGTCTCCTGCCTGACCAGCAACAATTGATGCTTGATGTATCAACCTAGTAATTGTTACAGGATTTCCCAAAATATCAGTTGCAAATGTTCCTGTAGCAGCATAGGATTGGGCAAGGGTAGTACCAGTGGTTAATCTTCCGCCAAGAATACCAATTACGTCACCTGCACTTACTGAAATATTAGTTGTGATAATTCCTGTTCCTGCAATAGCTGTAAAGTAGCCCAATGTTGTTTGCGGTTGTATTACTGTAGGAAAAGCAGGAACGGTAGATGCAAATCTCATCACTTGAATATATTGATCACCTGAACCAGGATCTGTGGGTACTCTAAGCCCACTAATGGTAAAATCGACTGGTGCAACAAACCAAAACCCTCTGGTTAGGGTTGAAGTGAACACTGAACTATGCGCGGGAAGAGGCATTAAAGTTTGCGCAAAACCTAACCTCGAATAGGTCAACATAATCAATAAAATAATGTATAGTTTTTTCATGTGGTCAGAATATTATCTTTTTATGAAGTCCGAAAATATCAATTTTTTTTGATTATGGAAAATATTTTTGATTGGTTAATAACGTTGAGTCGGTCATTGTTTTTAAAAACGCTACCAAATCAGCCTTTTCAGCCTCCGTTAGTTCGAGCCCATGCGGGTGTTTTGTTAGCACAGGATCTGCTGGAGCTGTTCGTATCGCCCCACTGTTGTAGAACTCAACCACCTCTTCGAGGGTAGCAAAGCGGCCATCATGCATATACGGTGCTGTGAATACCAAGTTACGCAAACTAGGCACTCTAAATTTACCATTATCTTCAGGGTTGTTGGTAATACGGCCTAAACCTACATCAGTGCTCTGATGCCCATTATGCCTAAACGAAAAATCACTCATAAATGGACCTACACTGTGGCAATGAAAACAATCGGCCTTATCCTCACGAACGTATAAATCAAATCCTCTTTTTTCTTGTGGGGTAAGGGCTTCATCATTAAACCCTCTGCGGTAATAATCAAAACGGGTTCCACCCGAAACAATTGTTCGTTCAAACTGCGCAAGAGCTTTCATCAGCATGGCTGTTGTGATAGAATCGCTGCCAAATGCCTTTTTAAACATAGCAGGATATTGAGGATGGTTACGCAATTTGTTCAATACATTTGGCAAGCTATCATCCATTTCAATAGGGTTGATAATTGGATCAATGGCTTGTGATTCTAAATTCGTAGCTCCACCATCCCAAAAAAAACGGTGATTGGTTCTTGCAAATTGTTCAACCCAAGCTAAATTAAAGAGTGGCATTGAATTGCGAACGCCAACCGCCCCGGTAATACCCATGCTAAAGCGTTTTCCATTATCTGTAAAACCAAACAACTGGTTATGACATGAACCGCATGATTGAGTCAAATCCCTTGATAAAATTTTATCAAAAAACAATTTACGCCCGAGCTCTACCCCTTCTACTGTTAAGGGATTATTAGGCTGAAGCGGGAGTGGAGGCAATCCAAAAGGTATTTCGAGCAAGTATGGCGTTGGCTTAAACGTAGAGCCTGTATCAGGCTGCGGGGGTAAATTAGCAATGATAGCATCGTCTTTTGTGCAGCCATGCAGCAATAAAAACAGTATAACAAAACTCCCTAAAACCTTATTCATCTTATTGCATGTTTATTGAGTTCAGTTCAAAAGCAGCCTCAATATTGGGCATTAGCTTGGCAATACCAGGTGCACCTGCATTGTGTATTTGTTGTGGGTCAGTAGCAAAACTGTATACTTGAGGGCCAGCAAACACTTTGGCAGCATTCATTACTAAATTAAGTTGCAACTGAGATCCCTTTAAGGCATATTGAGTAAGCGAAAAAGAAGACTTCATCAAGTTGGCATTTCCACCAATATCAAAAACAAAGGATTTGTTATCAAATGCATGACGACCCGTCATTCTAAAAAACACATAACCTGTAGCCCAACTCCAGTACATTCCATTGCTCGGATCCAAATCTCCTTCGTGTAAACCCGTGCTGTTGGTAACAGAATCAACGCCAATCGTAAATTCAACTTGTGTGTATTGGCCTGGGGGAATATTGGTTAAAGAGAATTCGAATGGTTGATTAGGTGTATAGGTGATTAGATTGTGGTGTGGAACAAGGTGCTTTGAGCCATCTTTGCGGGTTAAGGTAAGGTGGCTTAAATAATAGGTAATTTCTGAAACCCTAACGGTATCAAGTCCTGGGGTTGGATATGCGGTAGGAATGAGTTGCAAGGGGCCAGTTCCCCAATTAGTTGAGATGTTTAACGTAACCGTGCCTGGTTGGGTAAATTCAACACCGGGTTCTAAAGAAGGAGTTGGGTCATCTTTTGTTTGGTCATCATCACAAGCTTGCAAAACAAGGAGTGATAGCAGCGTAAAAACGAACAAACCTCGAATCATCTTTTTTGCGTTTAGGTAAATCATAGTCAAACTTACTTAATTTGCGTCTTAATACATTATTAATATTTAGCAATATGCCCAGTTTTGATATCGTAAACAAGATTGATTTACAAAAGATTGACAATGCAATCAATGTTGCAGGTAAAGAGTTAGCCAATCGGTATGATTTAAAAGACGAAGAATGCACCATAGAGTTGGATAAAAAAACAAAGCAGGTAAAGTTGGGAGCGAAACAAGAAATGGCGTTGCAAAGTTTAGTCGATATCATCCTTAGTAAATTTACCAAACAAGGCTTAGATCCTCGAATTCTAGATTTGAGCAAAGAACCCCACCCAAGTGGCAAATTGGTTTTGCAAGAATTACCTGTAAAAGAAGGATTGGATAAGGAGACCGGCAAAAAAATTGTTCAATTCATCAAGGATGCAAAACTGAAGGTTCAAGCGAGCATTATGGATGATCAAGTGCGAGTAACTAGTAAAAGCATTGATGAACTTCAGGCTACCATGGGTAAACTTAGAGGCCATGATTTTGAAGTACCGCTACAGTTTGATAATATGAGAAGTTAGTTGATTCGTTATTCGTGATGGGTTGATAAAATTATTGGGTGAAGCTGGTTTAGCCGCAAATTACGCAGATTAAATTTACATGAACCTTGCTACCATAAAGCCTAACTCCAGAAAGCCAAAAAGCCACCCTTTACTTCTTCAACTTCAATAAAGATTTTGTGTAATCGATTACGGCCTTATATTTCATTAAGAAGTCGCTTCCCAAAACGCCATCAATAGACTCTACACCAAGTAGGTTGTATGTTTGGTTCACGTGTGATAGAGGCAATACCGCTACTTTAAACTGCTTGATTTTAAATTTACCACTTTGCCAATGCGCAAGTGTTGCAATTTTGGTTTCCATTTCAGCTACTCCCAATCCCACTGATTTGCTTTCGTTTGTCTTTACTTTGTTAGGTTCAATCAACCGTAATATTCGGTTATCATCCATCACCGTTTTACTTGCTCCAGTGTCAAGCAATAAACGGCAATTCGCATTATTGATGGTAAAATTCACGAACACATGAAAATTCTTCTTTTCAAGTTCAACGATATCGAGTTTTATTTTATGGATGCTCATTTTTAAACTAAAAAGGGCATCTCTTTCGAAATGCCCTTTGCGAATATTTTATCAAATTACAATGCGCCAATTTCTTTAAGAACATTGTTCATATTACGAACTGCATCTGCACTTTTGTTGAATAGGTCTTGCTCTTCGCTGTTTAGTTTGTAATCGATGATGGTTTCCCAACCATTTTTACCAATTGTTACTGGCACACCTAAGCAAATATCTTTTTGTCCGTACTCGCCATCTAAGCTTACGCAGCAGGGCATCACACGCTTTTGGTCACGTACAATGCTTTCAACCAACAAAGCACTAGCAGCACCTGGAGCATACCATGCTGATGTACCCAATAGTTTGGTAAGAGTAGCTCCACCAACCATAGTTGCATCACTAATTTCTTTTAATTTATCAGCAGATAATTGAGCCGAAACAGGAACGCCATTTAACGTTGCCAAACGCGTTAATGGAATCATAGTGGTATCTCCATGTCCGCCAATTACAGTTCCTTGAATATCAGCAGTAGGTTGGTTTAACGCCAATCCTAAATATCCTTTAAAACGTGCACTATCTAATAAACCTCCCATACCTATGATGCGGTTCTTAGGCAGGCCACTTGCTTTTAATGCAAGGTATGTCATGGTATCCATTGGGTTCGACACTACCACGATAATTGCGTTTGGCGAATGCTTTAATACATTTTCAGTAACTGATTTAACAATATTGGCGTTGGTTCCAATCAGTTCTTCACGAGTCATGCCCGGCTTACGTGGGATACCCGAAGTAATTACGACCACATCTGAGTTTGCTGTTTTGCTGTAATCATTGGTTGTACCACTAATGCGAGTTTTCATTCCCAACAATGAAGTGGTTTGGTAAATATCCAACGCTTTGCCCTCAGCAAAACCTTCTTTTACGTCTAATAATACTACTTCGTCTGCCAACTCACGGTAGGCAATAACATCAGCCGTAGTTGCTCCTACTGCTCCTGCTCCAATTACTGATACTTTAGTCATGTTTTATTGATAGATTAATTTTTGGTGCGAAAATAATTTTTTACGTGAGAAGTTTAAGATTGTTTAAAAAGTATTTAGGATGGTTTAAGTTTATTTAGAACAGTTTAGGATTGTTTGTTTCTAGTTGGTTCTTCCTTTGAACTTAGTTCCCTTTATTTCTGTTTTATTGAGGTATAATATAAGGTTCTCAATTTTTTGTTCTATTGATTTTGCTTTGTTATAAAAATATTCGAATTGATCTTTTGTGATATAATTTCTATCCATTGCTTGATAAAGTTGTGATTGAGTTTCTGTAGATGAACCTTGCGAAAATCCTAAAAACTGAACGAATTCCAATCTACTTCCTCTCCCATACCCTTCTACAATATTGTTCATAACCGAACCTGAAGCATCATTAATTTGAGCGACTAATTTGTAATCCTTACTCCAAGGTAAAAGTTGTGTCTCCTCAAAAATTTCTTTAGACAATACTCTTGCCAACTGCCATGCTTCAATATCTTCAAACCTTTTAAATGTGGCCATTAATAAAAAAAAATTTTAAACTACACTTAAGCTACCCTCTATTAAACAATCCCAAACAAATTTAACCATCTTAAACTCTCTTCATTAACCAATCTTAAACCAATCCTAAACCCTCTCTACCCAACAACCATCTCCCTTACATCATCAGCAATCACAAGTCGGCCTAAGGTTTTTTCTTTAATATAATCTAGTGAAACGCCCGGAGCATATTCGATACACTTGAACCCTTGCGGTGTAATATCAAAAACACCCAATTCAGTTACCACTTTCTTCACGCATTTTAAACCCGTAATTGGCAACGAGCATTGGGCTAATAATTTGCTTTCGCCTGCTTTATTTACATGCTGCATAGCAACGATAATATTCTTAGCACTTGCAACTAAATCCATTGCACCACCCATGCCCTTTACCATTTTACCTGGTATTTTCCAGTTGGCAATATCTCCATTATCGGCAACCTCCATGGCTCCCAAAATGGTAAGATCTACTTTACCTGCACGGATCATTCCGAAACTCATTGCTGAATCAAAAAAAGCGGAACCCGCAACCGTGGTAATGGTTTGCTTTCCTGCATTGATTAAATCTGCATCTATATCCTCTTCTTGTGGAAATGGACCAATCCCCAATAACCCATTTTCGGATTGCAATACCACATTTACACCTTGGGGTATATAATTCGCTACCAAGGTTGGAATTCCAATTCCTAGATTCACATAAAACCCATCTTGCAATTCTTGTGCGATGCGTTTTGCTATTTGATTTTTGTCTAACATATTAATTTGATGATGAGATAATTTGATGATGAGATGATGAGATAATGATTTCATCGCCAAAAAACCAATACTTGATTTATAAATGATTTTAGACTTAGTGATTTTTTACTGGAAGCTACTATTTTATTAATAGTCTTTTGAATAATCTCCAATTCAGTTAAAAGCTCGGCAGAATCAGGGTAAGATGGAGCATGCTTGCATATTAGGAGCCAATAAAATGTTTCGTCTGCCTCCTTTGCTGCAATTTTAAATTTATGAATAAAGTCTGATTTGCTTTCAGCATTTTGAGCTTCATATGAATTTGCGCCAATAGAAGTTCCCGATTTGAGCAATTGATTAGCAACTACAAATCTCTTTTGCGATTCCAATATCTCAGTAAATTCAATAATTTTTAATGAGAAGTTAAATGTCAACTTCATTATCAAATTATCCTCAAATGGTTGTTCAAACTTTCTGTTCATAATTCAATTTGACAAAAATTATCAAATAATCACATTTGCTAATTATCAAATTATTGCTTCGCAACAGTTCGCTGTTCAATTCGCTTCTCGTAGTCTTTTCCTTCAAATATTCGGTGCACGTATATCCCAGGCAAATGAATATGATCAGGGTCTATATCGCCAGCAGGAACCAACTCCTCTACTTCTGCAATGGTAATTTTACCTGCCATGGCCACTAAAGGATTAAAGTTTCTTGATGTTTTACGAAAAACTAAATTACCTTGGGTATCTCCCTTCCATGCTTTCACAATTGCAAAATCCAACTCAAATGCATATTCAAGTAAATACTCCTTGTTATTAAATAAACGGGTTTCTTTTCCTTGAGCAACTTCGGTTCCAACACCTGCTGGGGTAAAAATTGCTGGCATTCCATATCCTGCTGCAAGCAAACGGGTGGCTAAGGTTCCTTGTGGTATTAAATCAACTTCCAACTCACCCGAAAGCAATTGACGTTCAAACTCGGCATTCTCGCCTACGTATGAAGCTATCATTTTTTTAAGTTGTTTTTGTTGGAGCATTAACCCAATCCCAAAATCATCAACGCCTGCATTGTTGGATACACAGGTTAAATTGTTTACCCCCTTTTTAACCAATGCTGTGATGCAATTTTCAGGGATTCCACATAACCCAAAACCACCCAATCCAACAGTCATTCCACTTTGAATATCGGCAATGGCAACTTGGGCATCTTTTACTACTTTATTAATCATGCTATGTAATTTTCTACTCTCCAATGGTGGCACTTAATCCTTCATCAAGCAACGCTTGACACATGGCCATTAAATCTTGTTTTGAACCTTGTTTCACGGTACACTTGCCTTTAAAATGAACTAGCAACGCACATTGCTCTGCTTGCAATTCATCGTGTTTGCAAATACGCACAAGACAATCAATAACGTGATCGAATGTGTTCACATCATCATTGTATAAAATTAAGGCCGAGCTATGGTCTACACCTTCTAATACTTCTTCTAATAATTCTTCTACTAATTGTGCACACATAACAGCTACTTCTCAATAGTTGGTTTTTTATTGAAACTAAACTTGTTTTCGTTACCTGAAATCAGCCTATTGATATTTGCTCTGTGTGTGTAAACCACAAGCAATCCAATGGCGGTGCAAAAATATAAAAAAACAGGTTCTTGCCAGTTATAAATCAACCCAACGTATAAAGGACTCAATACAGCAGCAGTCATTGACCCTAAAGAGATGTAACGGGTTGCCCAAACAACCAATACAAATGTAACCATGCAGCTTAGGGCAAGCCAGCCATTCATAGCCATTACCATCCCAATCAGGGTTGCAATTCCTTTTCCTCCCTTAAAACGAGCAAATATTGGAAAAATATGACCGATAACGGCCGTAATGCCGAACCCCATTTGCCACTGCAACACTGCACTTCCGGTTACCGACTCTGGTAAAAAAACAACCAAACTGGTAGCTGCAAAACCCTTTAAACAATCAATAGCCAATACAGCTAAACCTGCAGGTTTTCCCAATGTACGAAGTGTATTTGTTGCTCCAGCGTTTCCACTTCCATGTTCTCGCACGTCTACTCCAAAAAATACCTTACCCACCCAAACTGCCGTTGGGATTGAGCCAAGCAGGTATGCACCAACTATTAAAACTATATGCAATTGTTCCATGGTTATTTTTTCATGTTCTTAACAAAACGGTTCCGCTCAGCAATATTTGCTTGGCGCATCTTGAACTCATCTTTTGATAATTTATCCATATTATCTTTAATGTATTGGTTAAACAAGGGGTCGGAGGCTAGCAAGTACAAAATGTTCTTTTGGTATCGGATAAAGTACCAACTGCCTTTTGCTCCAGTTAAATACAGCGTAAAATCATCACCCGTACGACCACGCTTTAATTCCATTCTGCCACCAACTTTTCGTTCCAATCGGTACTTCTCAAATGAATTGATACCCATATCACCTGATGATTGCAAGGTACGTGTTGCTTGGTTCCATTTTAGATTTAAATCAGAAAAGAAGATGGTCTTTTGTAAGTCACTTACCAACTTTAATGAATTGTCTTCAATATCTTCTGTTACTTTACGAACGGCCCTTTCTTCGACAATTTCCGCTAGTGCTTTTTTCATAAAATCTGCCTTAAACTCAGGTGCAGCTGCATCAACCGACTGGTTGTTTAAACTATCGTACATTAGTTTGAGCGCACTTGTTGGAATTGGGAAATTAAGCAGCCCAGCCAAATGCATTGTAAATGTTGTGTCTGCTGCATTAAACGTAGCAGTGCCACCTGTAATAAATTCGAACTTACCTGTTTCGTAACCAAACTTAAAGCGGCCTTCGCCCTCGGCTGTTTGCTTGCGTTCATTTACTTTGATAATATTCCCCCTTAGGTTTTCTTTAAATAATTTGCCATAGTCACCCATCTTAAACTCCATTGCCTTTTCGTCAAAAAACAATACCCCTTCCACTTTCATCAGTTCAGGATCTGATCCATTGCGTTTACGGGTAAAAAATGCCGAATACACGTGCATCGAATCATTTGAAATGTAAAACCCATTGGTTAGTGCTTGCTTATTTTGGTTGGTTAAAACCGGTTGCACATTGATAAAAACTGAGTCGGGATTAATTACCGCTGTATTGCGAAACCAATCAGTTCGAGGATATGGCAAATTATGCTGAGGTAAAAAGAAGCCATCATACTCTAGGTTCTTTAAAATACTCTTTAAGAACACACGACCCTTAAATTGAATCTTTGTTCCCGCAAAAAAGTTGATCGATTCCGGAATATCTGTTTTACCCAAAAGATGCCGTTCGCTATCAACCACAATTTCATTTAATAAAAACTTTTGTTTGTTCTTACTTTTATCGGTGTATTCATAATTACCCGTTCCTTGTAGCAAGAACCTACCTCCTATCCGGAGTGTAGCGTTCTCAATATAATGGAATTTTTGAATGGTATCAGCGGTTATTTTTGCATTCTCCAATTGGTCAATTTTTGCATCAGCTCTGATTACAACTTTTGCACTATCCGGAAAAATATGTGCATCACCAACAGCAATGAATGGAATTTTTTGGGCGTACAACGTATAATCCGTTACATCCAAACGGGTTAGTCCCGTCTTAAAAGTGAGCGAATCTTGTGAGGTACGCATACTCAATAAATACGTATTCGGTATGGCCTCAGCAGTGTTAGTTGGAGCGAAGTCGATTGTTTTTTCATCAATCATCCATTTAAACTGTTCAAATGAACCAGCATACAAGTTAAACGTGAATTCAGAATTGATTCCAGTTGTTAAGAAACTGTATTCAGCCTTTCGATTTTGTAAGTCAAGATTTCCTTTTACATCTGCTGATGTAAATGCGAACTTAGAAGAATCAGGATAATTTTTGAGTTTGAAAACAGCTCGATCAGTATAAATATCATCTGGTTTAAACTTAAACTCACGCGAAATAAGTTTGGCTTGGTCTACATCTACTTCACCTGAACCCTTTAATTGAGCAGGTGTAAGTACTAATGTTCCATTAAACACTGATCGGGCATCTGACACCGCCATTCCATCTTTGGTATTAGATACAAACAACGAATCACTAAAAGGCAGCCAATGCTCGTAAGTGTTAGTTGCGTCTACAGTGGGAAAAATAGCGTTTCGTTTGTTCTCAAAAACATTACAATAAGCATTCAATGAATCTAAAAATAACTCAAATTTACCCGATCGCGAGGTGGATGTTAAATAGGTAAAATCACCATCCCCGAAAAAGCCTTCATCACTTAACGAAAGTTTTAAATTGGAGGTACCTTTACCTCCGTACAAAGGATAAGGTAACTCGGGTAATTGAAATCCTAACGACTTATCGGGTTGTAGTTTGATATCTGCTCTAAAATCAGGAACAATTCCGCCCGCATACAAAGTACCTGCAAGTGCAAGTGATTCAAAATTTAACTCATTCAAACTGTCTATTTTAAAAGGGTCAACTTTAAAATAAAAACGATTCCGATTATAAACACCATTGTATGTTGAAGGTTTATCGTATGTAATATTGGCTCCCGCATCAGATGTAAAAATAGGATAGCCCGGAATTTTCTTACGTCCACTTTTATTAAGCGGATGGTCTATTTCAAGTGTTCCATAAATATTTTGCAACGCGCTTCGAATAGGCAATTCCTCCCCAGTTGTTCCATCTTTGTAATAAAACTTCATTGAGTCAACATTGCTCAATCGAACCTGAAATGTGGTATAATCAAACGAAAATCCTTTGCCATAAAAATCAACTTTACCTGCGTGAAGTTTTCCAGCAAAGTCCATATTGCGGTTCTTCTTCATTGTGATTTGCTGGTCTTGCGGAATGATGTAAACATTTTGTGAATCACTAAAGAAAAATTTGGGTACACCTTGAATCGCCAAGTCGTTATTTATTAAACTGAGTGTTGCATTCGGGTATCGCTTAATAATTGAAAAAAAACCAATTGCGTCAAAGTCTGTTCTCCCCGCATGTGCATTCACATAATCTTGCAATTTTCTTCTTACTGTCACATATTCTTTATCCGAATCATAACTTACGTATCCCTTATCATTTAATTCAATCATTTGAATTTTGATATCGCTTTTGTTACTCTTAAAAAAAGCCGCGTAGTCTGCTATGTAAAATCCTTTAATCTTATTCTTCTCTGTATATTGTTTAATACGTACTAACGGATTGTAATCCAAAATTCCTTGAACTTTCTCGTACCTACTATCTCTAAAGTAATTAAACGATTCAAACTTGGCAGGTTGGTTATCATTGATCATATCAATCTCAATCTTGGGATTATCCAATGGCCAACGAATCTCATCACAATAAAATTCGATGTTGTGGTAGGTATCAAAAAAAGGTGCTTGCGAAATACCTTGACTGGCACTGTACAATGAAACAAAATGATCTTTGAGTCGGTAAGTAAATTCAATTTGTGGGTGGTAGATTGAATCCTTATCGATGTAAATAATGGCTTCTGCCTTTTGCGTATTCACCCGCTCCCCTCTAACAATAATTTCGCGTGCCTTCACCTTTAGTGTTGGTCTATCTTTGTATGTAAACACCATTTGCGCTTTTACTGAATCAACACTTGTTCCAATAATCACGCGGCCTTTCATACCAAAACCTCCGGTAAATTTAGACCTGCCAAACGGATAATCTTTTAACACGGCCTCAAACGAACTGAACTGCGGATATACCGATTTTTCACCTAATGATTGAGCCATTGGTTTATCCAATACCTTGCCTTTAATGGGTTTTGAAAACAATGCTGGATAGTAAAAAAGCGCTGTATCACCAGAAACCAGTCCAGAAGTAAAATCAATCGAATACCGAATTAAATCTGCATACATATTGGCAGAATCAATCCCTACACGTGTCCAATCTAATTTACCACCAGCTCCTACCCATTTATTTTGTGCGGGAAAATAGGTTCCAGATGTTTGGTAAATTTCGAGCGTATCGCCCGGAGTATAACATAAGAGGTCTGTATTTTTAATAATGAAAGCGGGCTCCCCTTTGGTTTGCAAACTGATATCTGCGTTTGAACTTACCCACCTCATGGCTCCTTGTTCGGCAACCACTTGTTCTGCAAAAATACGCCTTGATACTTTTGCAAATCTTTTGAAGTCGTCTTTTGAAGAGGCCAATGTGGTATTTAAAACCTTATGCCAACCATCAAATTTTGGTGCTTGGTTTTTCTCTAAAATCCCATTAATCGAGGCCAAGTAATCAGCAAATGCTGGGGCACCAATGTTCACGTTCACCAATTGGTTGCATAATTTGATTACCGACATTTTTTGGGCATTGGTCAACTTACCTGCGTTGTAGTAACTTAAAAAATCACCCATTGCTTCGGAAGCGTCTTTGTTACCTAGGCCATCAACATACTTTTCCAAATCAGCACTAAACTGCATCAAATCATAACTCAACTGCGCTTTTGCTTGCAACAGCAGAAAAGAGAATATGGTTATTAAAAGAATTCGTTTACCCATGCTTGCTTACTCAAATAATAAAGGAGCAAGGTATGAAATTAGCAAAGCAAAGCAGCAAACATGTATTCCACATTTGCTCTACATTATTGCATTAGGTTAAGGCATTGCTTTTACAATATCAACAAAGCTACGGCTTTGCAAAGCTGCCCCACCTACCAATGCCCCATCAATATCTGGGGATGCAAATAATTCGGCTGCATTCTCTGGCTTTACACTTCCTCCATATTGTATGGTTAATTCATTAGCAACAGTGTCATTGTATTTTTCCTTTACTAAATTGCGAATAAAGGCATGTACCTCTTGGGCTTGTTGTGTTGAAGCCGTTTTACCGGTACCGATTGCCCAAACAGGTTCGTAGGCAATAACAATATTGCTCATTTGTTCTTGTGTTAAGTGAAACAGTCCTTGTGTAATTTGCTCTTTCAATACCTCAAAATGTTTTCCTGCTTCACGTTCTTCAAGTGTTTCACCGCAGCAATAAATTGCAATCAATTGGTTTGTAAGCACAGCATCAACTTTACGTGCAAGCCAATCATTATGTTCATTAAAATACTGCCTACGCTCACTGTGCCCAACAATAACGTACTGAGCGCCTACACTTTGAATCATTGCGGCACTCACTTCTCCTGTATAAGCTCCTGAGGCGTGGTTGCTGCAATTTTGCGCCCCACTTTTTACCCATTTTGACTCTGCAACCATCCTGCTCACTGCATTCAAATGAGTAAATGGTGGAATTAAAACAACCTCAGCAGATCCTTGGTACTCGTCATTAAGCATTCCAACAATTTCGGTTACAAGGGCCATCCCTTCTTCAAAGTTTTTGTTCATTTTCCAGTTACCTGCTACAATTTTTTTTCTCATAGTTTTATTTTTTCTGCCACTGATTGGCACTGATTATTTTTAATTATTAGCGAATCTAAGGCCGCAGATTACGCAAATTATAATTAATTAGTAGTGTGTTTGAAAGCCGCTTTATGCCTTGGGCTTGATTCAACTATTTTCTCATTTATCGGTGGCTTCGACAATTCTCTGCGCAAAGCTCGACCACCTATTAAGTCATTTTCACATCACTCCCCTACCCGTTCCCAAAATCTATACTTGGCGCTCTCTTCGTATACCGCTTCCATTATATGCTGTTCTACTTCATCAAAGTCGATACCTCTTCGGGAACACATAGCTTTGGCAGTTACAAAAGCTTTTTTTAAGATAAATGTTTCAAACCCTTGGGCTCCTCCCCAAGCAAAGCTTGGAATAAAATTTCGAGGAAAGCCTGCTCCAAAAACATTGGCAGCCACTCCTACCACCGTTCCCGTATTAAACATGGTATTGATGCCACATTTGGCATGATCAGCCATCATTAATCCACAAAAAGTAAGACCTGTTTTTTCAAACCGTTCTGTTCGGTAGTTCCAGAGTTTAACTTCTTCGTATGTATTTTTAAGGTTTGAATTATTGGTATCTGCACCCAAGTTACACCATTCACCTATTACAGCGTTGCCAATAAATCCATCGTGCCCTTTATTTGAATAAGCAAAAAACACAGCATTGCTTATTTCTCCACCTACTTTGCAGTAAGGCCCGATGGTGGTGCCTCCATAAATTTTAGCATCCATTTTAACCGTGGCGTGCTCTCCTAAGGCAAAAGGACCTCTGATTTTACTGCCTTCCATCACCTCTGAATCTTTACCAATATAAATACACCCTTCTGATGCATTTAAGATGGCAAATTGAACTTTAGCACCTGGTTCAATAAAGATGCGTTCTGCATTTACGTATTGAGTTGATTCAGGGATTGGAGCGGATTTACGCCCATTGGTCAGCAACTTAAAATCAGCCTCAATAGCTGCTGCATTGAGCGAAAAAATATCATAGGTAAATGAGAGTTTAACGCATTCTCCATCGAAAGAAACTGTGGTTGTATGGGCTACGGCTTCCCAGTTTTCAGCGTATGCAGCCAAAAGCACTCCATTTTGATGCAACGATTGGCCTCTTGTAAGCGACTTGATTGCATCAACCAACTTTTGATTTGGTAATAAAGCACCATTAATAAAGATGTTCTCAGTATCAAGCTTGAGGGGAAACTTTTGTTCCAAATATGATTGGGTTAGAAACGATGGAGCCACACCGAAATAATGCTCCCATTTTTGTGCGATAGTGAGGATGCCGCATCGAATTTGCGCAATCGGTCTTGTAAAGGTAAATGGCAATAAATTACCCCTATCAGGTTCAGTGTCGAACAGAATAAAGTTCATTATGCGATTATACTTGATTAAAAGCCATAAAAAAAGCCCCTGCTATGCAGAGGCTTTTCAAAAAATATTGAACTTATTTTTTACGGTTTGCAAAACGTTTATTGAACTTGTCGATACGACCTGCAGTGTCAATAAGCATATTGGTGCCTGTAAAAAACGGATGTGATTTATGTGAAATCTCCAATTTAAACAATGGATACTCGTTTCCGTCTTCCCATTTAATTGTTTCTTTGGTTTCAACCGTTGAGCGTGTAATAAAGGCATATTCGTTCGACATGTCTTTAAACACTACTTTTCTAAAGTTTTTTGGATGGATATCTGCTTTCATGTTATTACTTTTTACATGGTTTTTGCCATGTGTGTTTACAATATGATTAATACTTTTTGTAACCTATTGATTTACAAAATGAGGGGCGAAAATAAGGAAAAAACCGATTACCACAAGTTTTTTAGCTAAAAATTAAAAAATCACGCGCAGTACTGAATATATGCGTGTTGTTTTACATTTGGACACCAATTCCATTTAACATGAGTGAAAGTGTAGTGCAAATATTAAACGATGCGCAAGTAAAACAAATAATTAAGCGAATCGCTTACCAAATTTACGAAAACCATTTTAACAATAAAGAGCTAATTATTGGCGGAATTGCTGGAAGGGGTGCTACCGTAGCTCAACTTATTTACGATGAACTTGTTTCCATATCAAAGCTAAACATCCAATTAGTGACTGTTTCACTTGATAAAGATAATCCAACAGGGGGCAGTGTGACACTTTCGAGTGAGAACACCAAAATAGAAGGGAAAAGTGTAATTGTAATTGATGATGTTCTCAATACTGGCCGTACGCTTGTTTATGCGCTTACGCCATTTATCAGAGCAAAAGCCAAACGCATTCAAGTTGGTGTTTTGGTAGACCGTAACCACAAAAATTTTCCTGTAGCGGCTGATTATATTGGAATGCAATTATCGACTACATTGCAAGAACATGTAGATGTTCGGATTGAAAAAAAGAAGGTAAATGTTTATTTAAGATAACCAGATTTCGTTCAGTTTCTTTCTACCATTTTAGAGCACATCTGGATTTATTTATATCTTAAAATGCCTAGTCTAAGATTTTCACTGATAGAATAAATTGCTCCGTGTGCATCGCCACCAAAAGTGGGCGTCATCGCTAAAATTATTTTGCTCATTTTTCGCAGAAAGATTTAAAGCCACAGATTTCACATAGATGTATTAAACAATCTTTAGCGTCTCTGCTGTTAAATATGTTATCGAGATCAGATTGCGCTTATTTCTTTTTAGAAATTACTTGATTCGCTATTACAGTTTTATGCATAAAAAAATCCTACCCATTGCTGAGTAGGATTTTTCTTGAGGTGCAATCAATTACTTGATTTTACCTTGAAGACCAGCACCTGCTTTAAATTTCACAACTTTTTTTGCAGGGATGTTAATTTCTTTACCAGTTTGTGGGTTGCGGCCTTTGCGAGCTGCACGTTTTGTAACTGAGAAAGTACCAAAGCCTACTAAAATAACTTTGTCATTCTTTTTCAATGCGCTTTGTGTAGAAGCCATGAATGAATCTAAAGCTGCAGCAGCTTGAACTTTGGTGATTTTGGCAGCGTTTGCCATGTTGTCGATTAAATCTGACTTGTTCATAGTAAATGATAATTAATTGGTTGGTTATTACTCTAACAAACTTAGGGATTGGTATGAATAAAACAAGCGCAAACACTGACTATGGCGATTTTTTTTAAGCGAAGATTTTCACACGTTGTCAACAATTTCAACGGTTAAGAGCGATTAACCAACTGTATCACCCACATCCAATTCAGCCAAACTACTTGATTACAAAGCTTGTACAAGCGATTTAACAGGCATTTGAATGGTTACTTGAGATCGATTGTAATAAGGCTCTCTAGCCTCGAGTAGGTTTGTTAAAAACGTAGGAAGCTCATTAGGCGGGACGTTTACCAACAATGGTCTTTTATGGTTAGTACCACCTAAACGTGAACATAAAAAAGCAACTGTTGCTTTTAAATACACTGTTTTACCAACCTGATTCATCCACTCCATATTATCATAAAAGCAAGGTGTGCCACCTCCTGTTGCAATCACTACATGATCTCGCGAGGCTGTTTCATGCAATACGGCTTTCTCCATTTCCCTGAAAAACAGCTCGCCTTCATTTTCAAATAATTCGCTTATCGATGCTCCTGCTTTCATCTCTATTTGCTTATCCAAATCAATAAATGAATAATGAAGCTGAGATGCCAACTGTTTTCCCAATGATGTTTTGCCAACACTCATCATTCCCACCAAATAAATTCGGTGATTTGAATGGCTTGTCATGGGTTACTGCTTTAGGTATTTCTGAAGTGTTTCAAATGATGGAATCGCGTAACTCGACCACTTTTTAATAACCGTATTTCCCTTCATTAAAACAATACCAGGATTGCTTCGCACAATGGACTTTAATGGCGTTGGGTCCATCAAGTAATATGGATACATTAATTGATGTTCATGACGGTACGCTTCCGCATCTGTTAACGAGCTTGCAGTTAAACCCCATACATCATAACCGGCTTGTACAAATGGAGTTGTTAGAGCTTGCAGTTGCTGGCCTGTTCCATTTCGGCTTTCAAGTAAAGATAATTGCACTACTATCAATTTATAATTCAATGTATCAGCAAGTAAACTATCGGTATATTCAATACCACCAGAGTCGTATAATTTAAAATCAAAAATTGGAAGTTTGTATCCTTCTCTAACCAACTTATCCTTGCGATCAACAAACGTATATGTGCTATCTAAGGTAGCCAATTTATCCATTGATACTTCAACTAGCTCTCCTCCCTTCTGATATAAGAACACCATCTCAAAACTATCTCGCAGTGCTCCTTCCGGATACTTCATCAATGCTTGAATATTGTTTCCAACCTTGTATGGCAAAAAATCGATTTTGGGCAAAAACATATATGTGTATAATGTGAATGCCGTGGTAACTAACAATGAAATACCGAGTGCAATGGTTTGCAGCCCTTGATTGAAAAGTGGCTTTATGTATTGATGGCCATAAAAAATAATTAAAATAAAAACAAGTAAAACCAAATCTTTGATGAATGATTGAACCGGTTTAAGTTTCACAGCATCTCCAAAACAACCACAATCTGTTACCTTGTGCGTAATAGCTGAGTAGCCCGTAAGCAAGGTGAAAAACACAATCATTATTAACAGTAACCATGCATTGGCTCTGGCATATGCGCCAATAAGCAAAGCAATACCTACACAAATTTCAACAATGCAAATAAGCATTGCCATAGCAACTGCATAAGGTACAAAAATGGGCATGTGAAACACCTCGAAATATTCGACAAGCTTATATGAAAAACCAATGGTATCATTTGCCTTTATAAAACCCGACAAAATGAATAATACGCCCACTAAAACCCGACTAATTTGTACAATCACTTTCATAACCATTCTATCAATATAATAAATAAACTAATTTTTTGTTGTTTCGGATAAACGGATGAGTGCAAACACCGCATAGTTAATCATGTCTTGTAAATTTGCATCAATCCCTTCACTGATTAAAGTATTACCTTTATTGTCTTCAATTTGTTTGATACGCAATAATCTTACCAGCAAAATATCGGTAAACGAGCTCACGCGCATCTCTCGCCACACTTCACCATAGTCGTGGTTTTTTTTCATCATCAACGCCTTGGTATCTGCTATCAATTGGTCATACAACTCGGTTAGCTTATCAATTGGTAAATCAAGTTCTGCAATATCTTTGTATGCAATTTGGATAAGACCCATTACGCAATAGTTTACTATCCCGATGTATTCGCTTTGAACATCATCACCAATTTGTTGAACACCATTTTCTTCAATATTCCGAATACGTTGTGCTTTGATGTAAAGCTGATCTGTGATGGTGGTTAGGCGCATGATTCGCCAAGAGGTTCCATAATCTTTATTTTTAGCTAAAAACAATTGTCTGCATGTAGCAATGGCAGCATCAAATTGCAACGAAGTTTGATTAATCAAAATGGTTCTGTTTATTTGTTAACCTTACAAAAATAATGGAGCATCTGAAATTGCAAACCTTACAGCCAAAAATAACTTTATCGAGCCATGGGCGTTTGCTGGTATTAGATAAACCAGTGGTGATGGGTATTTTAAACCTTACCCCCGATTCGTTTTATGACGGAGGCAAGCATCAAAAAGAGGTTGATGCTTTAAAAAAAACAGAGGAACTACTCAAAGATGGGGCTACCATCATTGATATTGGGGCTTATTCAAGCAGACCCGGTGCTACCCATATTTCTGCAGAAGAGGAAATGCAACGGTTATTACCAATTGTTATTGCCATCCACGCTCGTTTTCCGAATGCTTGGTTATCGATAGATACGTTTAGAAGCACGATTGCCAGAGCTGCAATTGATGCTGGGGCGCATATGATAAATGATATTTCGAGTGGAGATGACGACCCCAACATGATGCAAACCGTTGCTGAATTGAAAGTGCCTTATGCGATGATGCACAAACAAGGTACTCCACAAACCATGCAACAACATCCAACTTATGAAAATGTTACACTTGATATTTTACAATATTTTACCGAAAAAATAAACCATGCCAGAGCGCTAGGCATTGTTGACTTGTGCATCGATCCAGGATTTGGTTTTGGCAAAACATTGGACCATAATTATACTTTGCTTCGTAACCTTGGAGATTTTGCCATATTTGAATTACCAATTATCGCAGGTATTTCACGAAAAAAAATGGTTCAGGTGGTAACTGGCACCCAATCACAAACGGCATTAAATGCCACTACGGCTGCCCATACCATAGCACTATTAAATGGGGCGCACATTTTACGTGCACATGATGTAAAAGAAGCTGTTGAATGTATTAACATTGTAAACGCAACTTATGGAACTATTCGAACTGTATGATTTTAAATTTACACTGATCCATGTAATCGATGTATTGCTCGTTGCTGGCATTTTACATCAATTATACCGATTGTTAAAAGGCAGCTTGGCGTTTAGCATGCTAATCGGACTAATTACCATTTATGTTTTTTGGTTGTTGGTTCGATACTTTAACATGCCAATGCTTGAGACAATATTAGGAGAAGTAACCAAATTTGGTTTTCTAGCTATCATCATCATCTTCCAACAAGAAATCAGAAAATTTTTGCTGTTACTAGGTAAAATTAGTTTCCTAGGCGATAATAAATCACTAACACGTTTTCTGCCTTGGAATTGGAAGATTGAAAAAAGCTTTCACACCAATTTTGAAGAAATAGTTGATGCCGCTGATTTTTTAGCAGAAACTAGGCAAGGTGCAATTATGGTTTTTCCAAAAACTTCTGAAATGAAATTTATTGGCTCAAGCGGTGAAGTGCTCGAGTCCAATATTACCAAACGTTTGCTCATTAGCATTTTTAACAAAAACAGCCCGCTGCACGATGGCGCGGTGATTATTGCAAATAGTAAAATAAAGGCAGCCAATGCCGTATTACCTGTAAGTGAAAATCCTGAAATTTTAAACAAGTACGGCCTAAGGCACCTATCAGCCATCGGTATTACTGAACAAACAGATGCAATTGTACTTGTTGTATCAGAGGAAAAAGGCAGTATGGCTCTTGCCAAAGAAGGCAAAATGATTGAAGGCCTTTCTAAAAATCAGATTATCGATTTTTTAAACAAAGAGTTCATCAATGATATGGTAAGCGTGGGTAGTTAAGCAACTGATTAAAAGGTTGCCGGTTTAATAAAAATTTACAGTATGCTTAACAACTCTTGAATACTCTGCTATTTAAAATGCAGGTAATTCCAAACACTAAATACACTAAGGCTTAACTGCTACTGTTGAATCACTCTTCTCAAATTCTGCAAAAATTTGCTCTGGCGTTTTACCCATGTTTTTGAGTGAAAGTTCGGCATCTTCCTTTAAATCGCTGTTAGGATATTTTTCAATAAATCGTTTATAAGCGGCTCTGGCTGCAGCAAAATTGAGCATGCTGTTTTCATATACATAAGCTTGCAAAAACAACGACTCCTCTGCAATTTTATTTTTTGGATACTCATCAATTACGCGTTGAAAAAGGGTAATGGCTTCATCGTGACTTCCTGTAACATTGCACCGTTGGCCTGCCTTAAACAAAAACTCAGCAGCCAACTCATCATCGGGATACTTATTTGCAAAATCAATATATGCAGCCTTTACTTTCTCAAGATGTTCCTTGCTCATTAAACTATCTGCATTTTCGAGTTCTTTGATATTTGCCAAGGCCTTTTCTTTTGGCGATTGGCAAGCTGCAATGATGATTGCAGCTAAAAAAAGTGTGATTGTCTTATTCATAGATGACGCGATGGTTTTGCGATGTTACATTTTTCCTACTTTAAAACCAGCATGTGAGCATTGGCAATGTTAAATTTATTTCTCCGACCTATTGGAAACTAATATTGCCCTGTTCGCAACATAACCAGTGTGCAAGCTTCTACGGGTTCAATTCCATTTTGTTTGAGCAATGTTTGTAACTCTTCGTTTTCGGTGCCTGGATTAAACACTACCCTTTTGGGTTTTTGGTTAACCATATATTGGTAATATTCCTTTTGGTTAGCTGGACCTAAATAAAGCGTGATTGTATCAAAGTCAGAATCAGTTGGCAATTCATTGACAATGGGGTGGCCATTAACATCCCCTTTTTTGATGCCAAAAGCCACAACCGCGTGCTTGTATTCATTAAGCATAGCGGTAGCTTTAAATCCGTAGCGTTCTGGGTTTGGCGATGCGCCTAATACCAATGTTTTTTTACTCATAAACTCACAACAAAGCTACACGAAAAATTGTTACCAGCACTCCTGCATTTTTCAACCCTATTTTGCTATTTTCGTCCGCTGTTGTATTAACTAAGCACTCCACGCAAAACATGAAAATAGCTTACAATTGGTTACTTGAACTTATAAAAATGGATAAATCCCCTGCCCAAATTGCAGAAATTTTAACAGGAACAGGGCTTGAGGTAGAATCGATTGAATCATTTGAATCAATTAAAGGAGCACTAAAAGGAATTGTTGTTGGAGAAGTATTGACCTGCGAAAAACATCCCAATGCTGACAAGTTGCGCATTACTACTGTTAATATAGGTACCGGCTCTCCATTACAAATTGTATGCGGAGCACCCAATGTAGCTGTTGGCCAAAAAGTATTAGTAGCTACAGTTGGCAGCAAAATTTATCCTACCCAAGGCGAGCCATTTACTATTAATAAAAGCAAGATTAGAGGTGAAGTAAGCGAAGGAATGATTTGCGCAGAAGATGAGTTGGGCTTGGGCGAGAGCCATGCAGGCATTATGGTATTACCGATAGATTGTGAAGTGGGAAAAAATGCAAACACCTATTTCCCTACCTACTCTGACTACACAATCGAAATTGGCCTAACCGCCAACAGAGGTGATGCTGCTTCGCATTTGGGCGTTGCAAGAGACTTAAGAGCCGTAACAGGTATTCCCATTCAACTTCCCGAAATATCTTCACAAATTCCAGACACTGTTTGCCCAATCACCATCACATTAAATGATACGGATTGCAAACGTTATGCTGGCTTAGTAATTGAAGGGGTAATGGTAAAACCATCTCCTAGTTGGTTGCAGAATAAGCTCAAAACAATTGGATTAAATCCGATTAACAATATTGTAGATGCAACCAATTATGTTCTGCACACGTTGGGTCAACCGTTGCATGCTTTTGATTTGGCTAAAATAAGTGGCCAATCCATTATTGTGCAAAAAGCTGCTAAAGGAACACGTTTTGTAACTTTAGATAAGGTAGAACGTACCTTACTTGGGCACGAACTTATGATATGCGATTCCCAAAAACCATTGGCAATTGCGGGAGTATTTGGTGGCTTGGACTCTGGAATAACTGAGAATACCAGCGCTATTTTTGTTGAGAGCGCCTATTTTGATGCGGCCTCTATTCGAAAAACGGCAAAGGCTCACGGATTAAGTACGGATGCTTCGTTTAGGTATGAAAGAGGCACAGATCCCGAAATGGTTGTATATGCACTAAAATTAGTGGCTCAACTCATTGTATCGCTTTCAGGTGGAAGTATCACGTCAGGTATTTCTGATATTTACCCAACACCCATCGCCCCAATTAATCTTCCATTTTCGGTTCAGCGTTTTACCAAATTAATTGGTCAAGATATTCCACTCGAAACAATCAAAACCATCTTAACCAACTTAGATATTCAGGTTAAAGAAGATTCGACTGCCGATTTATTAAATTTGGTCATTCCTGCATATCGAAGTGACGTAACCAGAGAAGCGGATATTGCGGAGGAAATACTGCGGATTTACGGCTTAAACCAAATAGCCATTCCTGCTCAAGTAAAATCAAGTGTAACACCAACTGCTGACGATTTTAATTACCAACTCCGAAACCGTGCAGCAAACTTTTTAAGCAACTCAGGATTTTACGAGCTTGTATCAAACTCCTTAAGCAAATCGGCCTATTACACTGATATTGAACAATCACAAACTGTTGTGTTGCGCAACCCATTGAGTCAAGATTTGGATACACTCCGGTTTGATATGTTGTATAGTGGATTGGAAACACTCCAGTATAACCACAACCGAAAAGTGCAACATATGAAGTGTTTTGAGCTCGGTTATACGTATCAAAAAATAGGTGATAAATTCACTGAAACACCACATTTGACGCTTTGGATGTATGGGAACCACCGAATTGCCAATTGGAACACTGCAGCAGAACCAATGGCGTTTCACAACCTCAAGGCAGTTGTGTTAAAATTGCTTAAACATTTGGGCATACCTGAAAAATTGGATATTGATTACGATGCTACCCACAAACATTTATACCAAGCTGTTAGCATTTCTAAAAGCAAGCACGAACTTGTAACCTTTGGAATCGTTAAGCCAGAAATTGCGGAACACTTTGATCTGAATGATCCGGTTTTTGTTGCCGATTTTAATTGGAGTTCTATTAGGAAGACGGTAGCTGAAAAGCAGCTAAAATTCAAACCCATCTCCGCTTACCCGCACGTTCGAAGAGATTTAGCCTTGTTAATTGAAGAGCATGTGAGTTATGCCCAAATTGAAAAAATAGCCTACAAAACGGTTCCAAATAAATTACAATCAATGGACGCATTTGATGTGTATCAAGGAGACAAAATCCAATCAGGTAAAAAATCATATGCAATCTCTTTTGTATTGCAAGACAATGAAAAAACTTTAACTGATGCGGAAATAGACCAAACAATGTCGGCCTTGATTCATGCATTTGAAAAAGAACTCGGAGCTACCTTACGTGCTTAAACAATGGAAACACTTCCAATTATAGCCAGTGAAATTAAAGTAAAGGTTGTTAAACTCTTACAAACCGTAGCTGAGTTGCAAACACGTTGTGAACAGCTTGAAATGGAAGTGAAAAACTTGAAAGTTGACCTTGAAACCCAAAAAAATAGCAATAAGTCATTACAAGAAACCAATAAAATGCGTAACATTGCTGAAATACTCGCTCAATCAAAAGATAGGCTTGAGCTGCAACATGCAGTGAATCAGCAAATCAAAATAATTGACGAGTGTTTAAGGTTATTAAGTAACAAATAGCGCAACGTTGGACGAATTATCCATCAAAGTGAATATAGCCGATCGGTTTTACCCGTTGAATATTAATCCACAACAGGAAGAACTCGTTCGGAAAGCTGCAAAGCTTATCAATGACAAATTGAAATTGTATGAAAAACAATTTTCAGTTCGAGATAAGCAGGATATTCTCTCGATGTGTGCCCTTGAGTTGGCCACCGAGTTGCTTCAGCTTAACAGCAAACCACTAATTGAAGATAATGGATTGTCTGACGAGTTGAAGGTTATTCAACAATTGCTTAAACACGTTCGTGTTTAACTGTTACATTTTAGCCTCTTTTTTATTTATTCACCAAACCGCACAAATTAGGTTTATGGAAATTTATTTAGTAGTCATTATTGCAATGGTTGCCCTTGGGGCAGGAGCAGGCCTGATGTATTTTATCTCTCAAAACTTATTGGCATCTAAAGCCGCTCAAATTGTAAAAGAAGCCGAATCAAAAGCCGAGGTTATTAAAAAAGACCGAATGCTTGAGGCAAAAGAAAAGTTTATTCAATTAAAAGCGGAACATGAAAAAGAAGTGGCTCAACGCAATCAACAATTGCTAACTGCAGAAAACAAAGCCAAGCAAAAAGAACAATCGCTTAACCAAAAAATTGAACAAACCCAACGTAAAGATGCCGAACTCGAAAACATCAGGGCAAGTTTAACCAAACAACAAGAAGCGTTAAAGCTGAAAAAAGAAGAGCTTGAAAAAGCCCATCAAAACCAAGTTAAACAACTTGAAAAAATTGCTGGGTTAACCGCCTCTGAAGCCAAATCACAATTGGTAGAAGCCCTTACGGAAGAGGCGCGCACCGAAGCAATGAGTAAGGTAAAAGATTTAGTAGATGAAGCCAAGCTAACTGCAAACAAAGAAGCAAAAAAAATCATCCTGAGTTCTATCCAACGCTCAGCTGCTGAACATGCCATCGAAAATTCTGTTTCGGTATTTAACATCGAAAATGATGAAATGAAAGGGCGTATTATTGGACGTGAAGGCCGTAATATTCGTGCTTTGGAAGCTGCAACCGGTGTTGAAATTATTGTAGATGATACGCCCGAAGCGATTATATTATCTTGCTTTGACCCAATCAGAAGAGAAATTGCACGTTTATCATTGCACCGCTTGGTTCAAGACGGCCGAATTCATCCAGCTCGTATCGAAGAAGTTGTTGCCAAAACAAGAAAACAACTGGAAGAAGAGGTTGTTGAAATTGGTGAACGTACTTGTATTGATTTGGGAATTCATGGATTGCACCCTGAATTGATTCGCATGGTTGGTAGAATGCGCTACCGCTCAAGTTATGGACAAAACTTGCTCCAACACAGCAGAGAGGTAGCTAACTTGTGTGCCACCATGGCGGCTGAACTAGGTTTGAATGTGAAATTGGCTAAACGTGCTGGCTTGTTACATGATATTGGCAAGGTACCTGATGATGATCCAGAAACTCCGCACGCTCTGTTAGGAATGAAGTTAGCGGAAAAGTATAAAGAAAATTGGGAGGTTGTAAATGCCATTGGTGCCCACCACGATGAAATTGAAATGACCTCATTGCTTTCACCAATTATCCAAGCTTGTGATGCTATCTCTGGTTCACGCCCTGGTGCTCGAAGAGAAGACACCGAGAATTATATGAAACGCTTAAAAGATTTGGAAGGAATGGCCTTGAGCTATGGTGGTGTGGAAAAAGCTTATGCGATTCAAGCAGGAAGAGAGTTGCGTGTGATTGTTGAATCAGAAAAAGTGACCGATGACCAAGCAGATATTTTATCTGTTGACCTTTCGCAACGGATTCAAAAAGAAATGACTTATCCGGGGCAAATCAAAATTACCGTTATACGAGAAAAAAGAGCAGTTAACTATGCTAAATAATCGATAATCATTCTCTAAAAAGGTTGGCCGTGAGTCAACCTTTTTTGTTATTGCACTTTTGAAAAATTGTTTGTTACTTGTGAAAACTAATTTAACAAACTATGAAAAAATTTGGAATCTATTCGATGGTCGCATTAACGCTAGGCGTTAGCACCCTTTCTACTGGTTGTATGGGCTCGTGGGGTTTAAGCAAAAAGTTGTACAATTGGAATGAAAGTGTTACTGGCAACAAGTATTTGAACAACCTTATCTTTTGGGGACTTTGTATTATTCCTGTATACCCAATTTGTTTCGGTTTTATTGACTATGTTATTTTAAATACAATTGAATTCTGGACAGGATCAAATCCGATGGCCATGGGACCAAATGAAAAAGAATCACAAGTGGTGATGGGAAAAGATGGCAACATGTACCAAATAACCGCAACCCAAAACCGCTTTGATGTAGTGCAATTGACGGGAACAGAAAAAGGAACCAAACAAGCCTTAGTGTTCAACCCGACTACTCAAACTTGCTCGATGGTAATCAATGAGCAGGAAATTCCGTTTGTGCAATTAAACAATGGCAACGAAACCGCCACATTAATTCGCCCAGATGGCTCAACCATTAACATGCCATTAACAACCAATATGGCAACGATTCAAGCTGCCTTGATGAATCAGAACTAAATTCGAAGTTGCTTTGTTATCAAAGAACTTGAAACCCACTTAATTACAATTGAGTGGGTTTTTTAATGCAACCAATTGTCTTTAAATGGTCTAATAACTGATTTTATGTTACATTATACAATAAGCACTTATATTTGATTTACCAATGAAAACACGCCTGCTACTTATTTGCTTACTTTGGGCAATTTGCTCAGATGCAACGCATATTGTTGGCGGAGCTTTTTCTTTGCAACACCGCTCAGGTCAAACCTATACATTAACCCTAAAAGTACTCAGGGATTGCCTTAATGGGCAAGCTCCTTTTGATGAACCTGCAACAGTTGGTTTGTTCGACAAAAGCACCCATCGTTTGATGCAAACCTTTCAATTAGAGTTGGATTCTCAATCCTTACTACCTTCTTTGGCCGCGGGCTGCCCTAATTTTAACAACCCTAATTGTACCGAAGTAGGCATTTACACAACACTTGTTACCCTTTCGCCAAGCAGGTATAACAATAGCGAAGGATATTACTTCTCGTACCAACGTTGTTGCAGGAATGGAATTATAAACAATATTGTTGACCCAGGTGATGCAGGCATTGCCATTTATATGGAGATTCCTTCGCCACGCCTATTGATTAATTCAACTCCAGATTTTTCAGCAAATCCGAATGTTTTGTTATGCGCTGGCTTTGAAACCACATACAACTTTAACTTTACCGATGCTGACAACGACTTATTACGGTACTCAATGGTTACGCCAATTAATGGTAACCTTGACCGTAACAATCCACAAAGCAATATTCCCAGCGAAGGTCCCTATCCATTGGTTAATTGGGGTTCAGGTTTCTCAAACAACCAACAAATTATTGGGAATCCTTCGCTTAGCATCGATGAACAAACTGGAACCATTAAGGTTTCACCCATTTCGACTGGTGTTTTTGTTGTGGCAATTAAAGTTGAAGAAATCCGCAACGGCAGTGTAATTGGAGAAGTTCATCTTGAACTTCAACTTACAGTTAACAATTGTCCTCAACCCATACCCAGTTTGAGCTTCAGAGATACGCTTGGAAATGCAACATCTAATCGGGTTGTTATTCAGGTTCCACAATCACGCAATTGCATTGATATTGTTTCAGAAGATGTTACAGATTCGTTGTGGTTAACTGTATCGATGATTAAAGGAGATTCTACCTTTCAATTACCTATTGACAAAACGAAAGCTGGATTTAAACGCGTAACAAATAGGGTTTGTTGGCCAGGAGACTGCAGTGTAAACAAAAAAGACACAATCCAATTGTTGGTGGAGGTAAAAGACAATGGATGTCCTTTCCCAAATAAAAACAGCGCCACCATCATGGTTGTGTTTAATCCAATGCCATTGGTTAGTGCCCCTGACTTACTTTGCATGACCCTTATAGATAATAAAGAAACTGTATTGTATTGGGGAGATTCAACTGGCAATAGCCCGACCTTTTCGAGGTATGTTCTATACCGCAGTGTTTCCAATTCTCCGTTTGTACCAATCGATTCATTTACGGATAAATCAATTCGGTCATATCATGATTACAACACGCCTGACTATGCTGTAAACAACTATCAATACGTAATGCGTGGAAAAAATACGTGTGAATGGGAAGGTAAACCATCAGACACTTTGGGAACCTTCCAACAACTTAAATTTATCCCCGACCAACAACAAATTATTGTAGCTACTGTATTCGAAAAAAAGAAGGTGAAAATAACTTGGCCAAAATCAAAAGAGTTGGATTTTGCCGAATACCTTATTTATAAGAAAAAACAAACGGAAGGCGCCTATAATTGGATTCGCACAAACACAAACCTTACTGATACGTTTGCCATTGATGAAGACGTTAAGGTTGACGAAGAGTCATATTGTTACCATGTTGTAATGAAAGACACTTGTGATAATTTTGGCCCGATGGGTACATCGGCATGTACTATTGTTTTAAAAGGAAATTCGCTGCCTTTTCAAAACAAGTTGGATTGGGATCAATACACCTATTGGAAAGAAGGTGTTGAACGGTACGAATTGTGGAGCCAATCGCCTGGAGATTTAAATTCTGAATTAGCCGGTACAACTAAAGGAATGGATAGTTCATTTATAGACAAGAACTTAAATACAGCCAATTATCAGTTTACATACTATGTAGTAGCTTATAATAACCAACCCATTGTTGCTCAAAATGGAAGCGGACCAGCCATGCCTTTTTATGATGCAGCAAGTTTCTCGAATGAGGTTACGTTATGGCAAAGACCAAGGGTGATCGCACCGAATGTATTTACACCAAACAACGACCAACTGAATGATACTTGGGATGTTAAAGATGTTTTTGTAAAAAACTATTTGGTTCAGGTATACAATAAGTGGGGCCAAATGGTGTTTGAGTCTGCTAATAAATTAAATAAATGGGACGGTACTGATTTGAAGGGAAAGGAATACCCCTCGGACGTATACGTTTACCGAATTATTTATTCTGGTTTTGACGACCGTAGCTACAACCTTCAAGGAAACGTAACCTTGTTAAGGTAAAACAAGCCTTCCTTTTCTTCGTAACTGTTAATAAACATGGGGTTATTCACACCTCATTCACAATATTGCCAAAAATGTTGAAAAACATGTGGGCGAACGTAACACTTTGTGGGAAAGAACAAGCACTTATTCAGGATTAAATAATGTCGGCAGTGTATGTTTACAAGAGCAATTAACAAAAAGTATTTTATTGATTATCAATAATTAAAGAAAAATAATGGAAGAAAAAGTAACTGTATTTGCCAAGCGAAAAAGCATTCAAACTGTATTTGACTACTGTTTAGACCATAAAATTGCCTTTATGGTTTCACCAAGAGGGATTTCTACTGACGAATTTGAAATGGACCTGATTATCAACGGAATAAAACAAGCTGTAGCTTTGGGTATGTTTGCTAAAGAGCATAAATTTGAAGTCTCGGGTTTAGGTGAATTTGCCAAAGTTAAAAACCCAACAAGTCCTTCTAAAAAAGGAGAACTTAAAGAGAATGGCAACCAACCGGAAGAAAGTCCGGCTGCATCCCTTCTCAACCTTTAATCGAAAAACCGGGTAACGGAAGTTGCCATGTTTTTATAGTTGATTCATTACACAAAAAAACCTCGCAATTGCGAGGTTTTTTGTTTTATAAAAAAGAAATTTTGTTAATGGCTGCAATCGGAATAACAACACCACCTTTTAAGGTTATCGTATCTTCGGTGGTAGCCCAAACAGTGGTTTCCACTTCTTTCATACCATCGGTTGTGGTAAATATTATTTTGTATTTGACGTGTTCACTGTTTCCAAGTATCATTGCTTTTTCAAGTTCGGCTTTCCTTTCGGCTCTTGCTTCAGCAGTATCTAAAACATCAAAAGTTACACAATGAAAGTTTGGAATATCTTCTTTTGCGATTAGTTCAATCTTGGTCATAGTTGTCATAATTTACTGTGGCAATTTAAGTATTGTTGCGAAATGAAAAACTAGTTTATTAACACTCAAACGGTACGCTTGTTTTATAGGTATGCATAAATCGTTAATGCTTGGGGTTATTGATGACCAAAAACTTGCACATAAAAAAAAATTGATGCAAGCCTTACAAAAGTATTTGCCTCAAATAGCTGTAGAATATTGCAGCGAGTTGTTGATGTTATACAAACTGCATTTGCATATTGAAGTCGCTCGTAAAGATCGTTTAGGTGATTACAGCCCCCATTTAGGAAAAGGAAACCGCATTAGCATTAACCACAACCTCAATCCGTATGATTTTTTAATTACTTTTATTCATGAACTTGCACATCATGTTACCCATCAAAAGCACGGACCAAACCACCAATCTCATGGTGCAGAGTGGAAACAAGCCTTTAAAGATTGCATGAGACCTACCGTAATGCTTGGATTCTTCCCTCCTGATATTGCAGCGCCATTGATCAAGCACATGCAAAAACCAAAGTACACTCACAGTGGTGATATTGCCCTAATGAAGGCTTTATCAAAATACAATGTCCATACAAAAACTGATCAGGTATTGGTGAGTGATTTACCGGAAGGAACTGTATTCTGGTTTCAACAAAAACAATTTCGTAAACTTCAAAAACTAAGGACCTATGTTTTGTGCGAAGCGTTGACCTCAGGTAAACGTTACAAAATTCATGGGCTATGCGCAGTTAATTTGGTGTCTAAAACGTAACACTCAATTTAATATGAGACCCTGCCCTTACCACCATGGCTTCTACAGTTTGGCCTTTATTAAATGTAGATAATGCTTTCATATACGCGTTGATATCATCCACCTGCATATTGCCCAACTGCACAAGCACATCTCCACGTATGATACCTGCTAAATGTGCGGGCTTTCCTGGTGTAACACCGTCAATTTTTAACCCCTTCCCTTCATATAAATAATCAGGCATTATGCCCAAGGTTACCTTAAACTGCATTTTAGAAGCAGTATCTTCTGGAGTGGGTTTAAATGCCAATGCTTGTTCACTGTCGAGTTTGCCAACTAGTTCATAAATATGTTTTACGATATACAACATACCTTGATAATTGATACGCCATTCATCATCTGTGGGCTTGTGGTAACTGTAATGCGTTCCGGTAAAGTAATGAAGTGCAGGAACACCAATATGGTAAAATGAAGTATGATCAGAGGCTCCCGTTCCTGATTCGCTGTATTTTGTTTTCATTCCATATGTATGCACAGAGGGCAAAATGGTATTCCAAGTAGGTGATGTACCTGTACCGCTAATTGCAAAAGAATGACGGAGGGTATCCAAACGACCAATCATATCCATATTGATCATGTAATTAAGTGTTGCCGTATCAACGGGGCTGTTCTTGCAAAAATAATTAGAGCCTAATAAACCTTCTTCTTCTCCGCTAAACGCAACGAGAATATAATTGTTATTTGTAAAGGCTGCTTTGCGCAGCAAACCAGAAAGTTCGATTAACGCTGCAGTACCACTTGCATTATCATCGGCTCCATTATGGATGCGAGGATATTCCACTTGGTTGTTACGGTAGGTGGAGCCACCCAATTCATTGTATCCTAAATGATCATAGTGTGCTCCAATAACCACCGTTTTTGCGGCTTTGTTATCAATAAATCCAACTACATTATGGCCTGTAATTGTTCGTGTAATCGTATCTACTGAAACGGTCACTGTAAATAAACTTAACTCTTCCAACGATTGAGGTTGCGGGAAAAGCACAACTGGAATTTTGTTTACCTGTTTGGCAGCAGCGGATGTTTGGTATGGTTTGTATTTAGGTAGATAATTGGTAGAGTCATCATTGATTAGAATAATGGCTCCAGCTCCTCGTTTTGTTGCTAAATCTATTTTTGCTTGGATATCTCCATAAGCTGCGTATTTGGTAGAGTCCGATTTTCGCTCAGGCCAACCTAATGTGATAACGAGAATCTTACCCGTAACATCACCTGCGTATTTATAGTCGTCATAACTTCCATCTTGTGTTGTGATACCATATCCAACGTATACAACAGGCGCAGTAACCTTTCCAAAACCCGAACTTGGAATAGGATAAAACTGCGTATAATTTGGCAGGTGAATCATTTTGGCGCTTCCAGGCTTGAACCTCTTAATGTATGAAACATAGGTTGACCTAGGATTATAAGCAAGGCGGGTAAACGTAAATGGCTGCAGATACGATCCTTTTGTGCCCAAGGGTGCTATTCCTAATGTTTTAAATTGTTTCGCTATATACTTATATGCAAGCTTTTCACCATTTGAACCAACAAGTCTTCCTTCTAGTTCATCACTTGCTAAGTACCGAACATGGTTGCGAAAATTTTGCACCAAATTGGCATCGTTAACTGGTAATGTTTGTTGTGCGTGCAATCCCAAAACCCCAAAAAATAAGACAAACAACGTAGGTTTAAAGACAGATTTCATATATAGTTTTGATTAAAATGAGTGAGACAAATGAAACGAACACCGCCTTAACAAGAGATGGAGATGAGCGTTGTGAAAGCAAAACCCCTAAAGGCGCAAATACGAATGATGCAATAATCATTGGCATTACTACAGGCAATGCAATATATCCTACTTGAAAACGTGGCAAAAAAACAGGAGCTTTCGCAATTAAATTGAAGATGCCTACTGCAATAGCCAATAGCGGAATCACACCGTTTGAAATAGCTGTTGCTCTACGAATATCCATCTTAAACCCTTGGGTAAAAATTGGCGCCATTACAATACCTCCACCTAATCCAGAAAGAGCCGTTATTGCTCCAGTAAATAAACCCGTAATCCATAAGCCGAATCGAGAAGCTGGAGTCTGAGGTTGATACAAATCGTTAGGCTTGGTAAACAACATTCGGTACACAATGACCAACAACATGCATCCAAAAACATAATTAAAAGCATCTTTCGAATACCAAGAGCCAGACTTAATTAAGAAGGTAATGGCAACTGCAGTTAAACAGCCAGGCAAGGCAGTATGTAAAATTTCGCGCGGGAAAAAATTACCCAATTTGTACTGCTTGTAAGTGGCTACTAACCCTGTAAAAATAATAGTGAAGAGGGAGTTCGCTAAAATTGCTTTTACCAATACATCACCCGAGATGCCCAACTTTTTTAAAAAGAAATCGAGGATAGGAATAAAAATAATTCCACCGCCAACACCTAAATAGCCCGCAACAAAGGCACCCAGAGCACCCAAAGCAAAAAGCAAGATATAATCAGTAGCGCCTAGCATTAATCAAGATTAATACTTACGAATGTAAGCAATGTTATGGAGTTGCCAAATATTGTTTTATTCAACCGCTCATATTCCAATAGCGCAACTCAGCCTATTTCTTGGCCCTCGGAGCCAATATCGCCTGGTATTTACTGCTATTGCTCAATAAGCTAACCGCTTCTTTCACATCATCATCAGCCTTAAGCCCTGTTTCGTACCTAGCACGCTGGTAATAGTATCTTCTAGCTATTTCCTCGGTAAGCAGTTCAATAATCTCATCTTTATTCTTATCTAAATCTGCTTGCTTATCATGTGCTAAGTTTTTCTTCAATGCTTCATACTGATCTTTAATTGCATCCCAATACTTTTCTTCTTCCGCTTTTTTCCTAAACGACTCTAACTCTTTTTCTGTATTAGTTTGGTAATCGTAATCTTTGTTTGCAATGAAGTTTTTAAAATCTTGAAAATCGCTCTCCGTTAGCTGAAACATATTGGCACTTGCAATTTGTGGATACTTAGCACGGTAATACGTTGCATAATCAAATAATAACTGTTTGTTCAACAAACTTTCGGTGATGGTAGCAAGCGGCCGTTGTTTAACCAATACATCTGGCTCAACACCTCCTCCATCATATACACTACGACCACCTTTAGTTTTAAATTCCTTTTTTAGACTATCCGGCACACTGCCAACACTTCCATCCTCATTTCGGTGCGAATAATCTAGCGCTTGAATACATCTGCCCGAGGGGGTATAATACTTGGCAGTTGTAATTTTTATTTGTGTTCCATAATTCAATGGCCTTGTATTTTGTACCAATCCTTTACCAAATGTTCGGGTACCAATAACCACGGCTCGATCTAAATCTTGCAACCCACCCGAAACAATTTCAGATGCTGAAGCTGAAGAACGATTGGTAAGCACAATAAGTGGAATTGCTGTATCTACAGGATTGTTCAACGTTTTGTATACCTTATCCGCATCTTTGATTTTACCTCGTGTACTCACTACTTCAATTCCTCGCGGAACAAATACGTTCACAATATTTACAGCTTCTTGGAGCAAACCTCCTGGATTACCCCTTACATCTAAAATTACCGAGCGCAGGTTGGGGTTCTTTTTTAACGCTACAAGTGCGTCATTTACTTCTTTGCCAGCATTGTTTGTAAATGATTGAAGACGTATGTAACCTATTTGATCTGTCACCATTCCTGAATAAGGAACATTCTTTACTTGAATTTCTTCACGCGTGAGCGTTTTGATTAATTCACCTTCTCCATCTCGTTTAATTTTAAGTGTCACTTTCGTTCCCGGTTGCCCTTTTAACAATTTACTCATATCGCTACTTGACTTGCCCTTTGCCGACTTCCCTTCTACTTCCAGGATGATGTCTCCCGCACGCAAATCCGCCTTTTGTGCCGGGAATCCCTCGTAAGGATCGGTAATCATAATATAATCATTGCGTGTGGTGATTTGAGACCCAATCCCCCCGTACTGGCCTGTCATTGTAAACCTAAAGTCCTCTATTTCGGATTCAGAAATAAAATTGGTGTATGGATCCAATGACTTCAGCATTTCATCGATTCCCTTTTTCATCAATTTCCCTGCATCTACTTCATCTACATAATATGTATTTACTTCTCGGTAAACCGAAGCAAAAATGTCGAGGTTCTTGGATACCTCAAAATAGTTGGTTCCTGTTTGGGTAAAGCCTACAACAAGCAGAAGCAATAACAATGTTGCCATCCATACTGAGCCTTTCTTGAAATAATTCATTGGTCTATTTTTTTGTAAAATACGGTAAATGTAAATGCCTTTAGCAAAAATAATTATAAACGGTAGTCTGTTTGGATTATGGGAGTGGATCATGCCCACTTCCACCCCATGGGTGGCAGCGGCTTAACCGCTTTGCAGCAAGGTATATTCCTTTAATGATTCCATATTTAATAATTGCTTGCTCAGCATACACAGAACAAGTTGGCGAATACCTGCATGCATTAGGTAGCAAAGGTGAAATTAAGAATTGGTATACCTTAATCAGAAAAATGAAAGGAAGTTTATGAATGCTTTTCCAATTCATGAACAAGCTGTTTAATTGCCAATTCAAAAGTAGGTTGAATTTTTCGGTAGTCCATTGGTGCATTCGGAATAAAGTTAATCGCAAGGGCGATGCGAATATTTCTCCTAGCTGTTGCCTCTTCAATTGGATTTTTGTGAAGGCGGTATAGCTCCCTTATGATTCGCTTCACTTTGTTTCGGTTAGTGGCCAATGTAATTTTTCGTTTGGAAACTCCTACTAACAGTTCGATACCTGCAGGTGACTCGTTTTGCATTACAATCCATGTAAAACGAAAAGGAAACCGTGTGAACCCACGATTTCCTTTATTATACAATTGTGTGATGTATTGTTCTCGACACAATCGTTCAGATTTTTTTAGTGTATGCTTCATGAATTCGAACAAAGCCAATCTAACCTTAAGAAGGGAAATGGCAATTCGAACGACACTAAAGGACTTACTTCTTATGGCGTTTTTCGCTTGAAACAGTAAGTTTCTTGCGACCACGAGCTCTACGCGCAGCTAATACTTTACGACCAGCAGCAGTGCTCATTCTTTCACGGAAACCGTGCTTATTTCTTCTTTTTCTTACAGAAGGTTGAAACGTTCTTAATGACATACCTTTAACAAATTAGGACGGCAAAAATAAGCCGTTAAATTTCAAAAACAAATACTTTGAACAAAGGGGTAAAAAAAAGAGTGCCTAAGCACTCTTTTAAGTTAATGCGTTTCCGCTAGCTATTACTTAGCTTCAGCAGGAGCAGCTGTAGAATCAGCAGTTGCAGCAGCTGAATCAGCAGGCATCATAGCAGCTTCCATAGCAGCTAATGAATCAGCCATACGAGTAGCAGCTTCGATTGAATCAGCGATACGTTTTTCTTCAGCTTTCTTTTTTTCTTCAGCAGAAGGACCGCAAGCAATAACTGCCAACATTGAAGCAGCAGCTAAGATTGATAATACTTTTTTCATTGTAATAAATATTTATTGGTTAAAATTCGGGTGCAAAAGTATGAAAGGATATGAAATAAACAACACTTTTATTTCTTTCTCATGTAAATAACTACCGGAACACCATGGAAATCAAAGCTTTCGCGTAGCTTATTTTCCAGGTAGCGTTTGTAGCTATCATTCACATACTGAGGCAAATTGCAAAAAAAGGCAAACTTCGGACTCCTTCCAGGGAGTTGTGTTACAAACTTTATTTTCACATACTTACCTTTAATTGCTGGAGGCTGGTAAGCTTCGATATGTGCCAACATTACTTCATTGAGTTTATGAGTAGGAATTCTGCGTGTGCGGTTGGCATATACTTCCATTGCAATTTCAACTGCTTTGTGTATGCGTTGTTTGCTAATGGCCGAAGTAAAAATGACAGGCACATCCACAAACGGCTCCAGCTTTTTCCGAATCACTTTTTCAAACTCGTTCGATGTTTTGTGGTCCTTTTCCACCAAATCCCACTTATTTACCAGCACCACTAAACCTTTACCGTTGGTTTCGGCAAGGTGAACCAGGTTCAAATCTTGTGAGTCGAGCCCTACTGTTGCATCTATAACCAGAACTGCCACATCACAATCTTCAATCGCTTTAACCGAACGCATTACCGAGTAAAACTCGATATCTTCTTTTACTTTGGCTTTTCTGCGAATACCTGCTGTATCAATGAGTAAAAAATGGTACCCAAAACCTTTGTATTCAGTATGAATCGTATCACGGGTTGTTCCAGCCACATCAGTTACAATATTGCGCTCCTCACCTAACAATGCATTTACCAATGATGACTTTCCCACATTGGGTCTGCCAACGATGGCAATCTTAGGGAGCGATTCTTCCTCCTCCTCAGCTTCTTCATTGTTTTGAACTGGAGGCAATGCGGCAACCACTGCATCTAATAAATCGCCAGTACCACTTCCAGATGCCGATGAAATATTGTACATCTCATCAAAACCCAAACCATAAAATTCACTTGTTTCGAGCAACCGGTCGTTGTGATCCACCTTGTTCACAACCAAAAAAATGGGCTTCTTGCTTCTTCTTAATAGGTTGGCAACCGACTTGTCTAAGTCAGTAATGCCATCTGCAACATCCACCATGAATAAAATTGCATCAGCCTCATTTACCGCTATTTTTACTTGGTCGTTTATGGCCGTTTCAAACACATCATCTGAGCCATCAACAAATCCGCCAGTATCAATTACTGTAAACTCACGGCCAATCCACTCTGTTTTACCATAATGGCGATCTCGGGTAACCCCTGAAAAATCATCAACAATGGCCTTTCGGTGTCCAACCAACCGGTTAAATAAGGTTGATTTTCCGACATTTGGCCTACCTACTATTGCTACTATATTACCCATTTTTTAAAATTACGAATTTAGAGTTGCGAACTTCGAACTACTGATTTAGGACTATCAATCGATTATTCGGATTTATAGCCAAACTGTTTTAGCAAACGTTCATCATCGCGCCAGTTTTCTTTAACGCGCACGTAGGTTTGCAAAAAAACTTGCTTGCCAAAAAATAACTCAAGATCTCGTCTTGAAGCTACACCAACGTTTTTGATAGCTACACCTCCTTTTCCAATCAAGATTTGTTTTTGTGAATCACGCATTACATAAATATCTGCGCTGATACGCAGGAGTTGGGGTTCGTCTTTAAACTCTGTGATTTCCACTTGTACAGCATACGGAATTTCCTCCTTGTAACGCATCATGATTTTTTCGCGAATAATTTCAGATGCGATAAATCGTTCAGAGCGATCGGTTAATTGATCTTCAGGATAAAAAGGTGGTGCCTCGGGAATATATGTGAGGATATGGCTTATCAATACATCGAGGTTAAACTTGTTTAGGGCTGATACAGGAACTACCGCCTTGCAGTTAACCTGCTCTTGCCAAAATGCAACCCGCTCTATAATTTGTTCCGTTTCTTTGAGTTCATCTACCTTATTGATAACCACTAGAACCGGAACTTTGATAAGCTTAATGCGTTCAATAAGTTCTGCGTCTTTTTCAGCTGATACAAATGTGTCTGTTAAATAAATTACAAGATCTGCATCTTGCAAACTTTCATTTACAAACTGCATCATATTGCCATGAAGTTTGTACTTAGGCTCTATGATACCGGGCGTATCGGAGAATACCAATTGGTAACCTGGTTTTGACAAAATACCCATAATACGGTGTCGGGTAGTTTGTACCTTAGGCGACATGATAGATAACTTTTCGCCAATAAGGGCATTCATCAATGTAGATTTACCTACATTGGGTTTACCTATAATACTTACAAAACCAGATTGATGATTCATTGAGCCGCAAAGAAACGATAATATTTTTATAAAATAGTTGCATTCGAATAAAAGCGCCATATATTTGCACTCCCAAAAACGAATCGAAACAAACAGTTTTACATTACAACTAAAACTTGTTTAAAAGATACATCGCGGAGTGGAGCAGTGGTAGCTCGTTGGGCTCATAACCCAAAGGTCACAGGTTCGAGTCCTGTCTCCGCAACAACGCAAAAGCTCAATCGCAAGGTTGAGCTTTTTTAGTTTGTGGCCGGTTGAAGCTTGCTTCAAACAAGCAAGCAAACTAAAAAATAACCATGCGTAGCATGGGCTTTGGTATTGTTAAGCCTCCCTTTAGGTCCAACGAACGAAGTGAGTTAATCCTGTCTCCGCAACAACGCAAAAGCTCAATCGCAAGATTGAGCTTTTTTAGTTTGTGGCCGGTTGAAGCTTGCTTCAAACAAGCAAGCAAACTAAAAAAGAACCATGCGAAGCATGGGCTTTGGAGTTGTTAAGCCTCTTCCTTAGGTCCAACGAACGTAGTGAGTTAATCCTGTCTCCGCAACAACGCAAAAGCTCAATCACAAGGTTGAGCTTTTTTAGTTTGTGGCCAGTTGAATCTTGCTTCAAACAAGGAAGCAAATGCTATCATTCAGTTTATGCATATTATTCTATCGAGTAATACTTTCCCAAACATTTATCAGTTAACAAAAAGGTAGTATGTAAAATTCAGGTATTGGGTTAGATTTGCACGGCAAATAACCGAAACGATTATTTGCCATGATAAACGACAAAGCCAAATTTTTTGGAGAAGGCCTCACCTTTGATGATGTCTTGCTTCTCCCCGCTTTTTCAGAAATACTTCCACGCGAGGTAGACACCAGCAGCCAACTTACCCGAAACATTCGCTTAAACGTACCCATGTTATCAGCTGCAATGGATACTGTTACAGAGTCGCGCATGGCCATTGCAATGGCCCAACAAGGTGGAATGGGCATGTTGCATAAAAACATGAGTATCGAACGCCAAGCCGAGGAAGTACGTAAGGTGAAACGAAGTGAAAGCGGAATGATTTTGGACCCCGTTACATTATTGGTAAATGCCACGTTAAAAGATGCACATGCATTGATGAGTGAAAATAAAATTGGTGGTATTCCTATTGTTGACGAGAAATACAAGCTAGTGGGTATTTTAACCAACCGTGATTTGCGGTTTGAAAAAGTGATGAGCAAGAAGGTGAGTGAGGTAATGACTCGCGATAATTTAATCACTGCACCAGAAGGAACCGATTTGAAAAAAGCAGAGTTGATATTGCAGAAGTATAAAATTGAAAAGTTGCCTGTGGTAAATAAAGTAGGAAAACTAATTGGCTTAATAACTTATAAAGATATTTTAAAATTGCGCGATAACCCAAATGCGGCCAAAGACAAACATGGGCGTTTGTTGGTGGGCGCGGCAGTGGGTGTTACACCTGAGACAGCCGACCGCATTGCAGCACTAGTAAAAGCAGGTGTAGATTTAGTAACAATTGATACAGCGCACGGACACTCGGCCTTTGTGTTAAAAGAGGTAAAAAGATTGCGTAAGCTATTTCCCAATCTCGAAATTATTGCTGGCAATATTGCAACTGGTGAGGGGGCCAAAGCACTTGCTCAGGCAGGAGTTGATGGTGTTAAAGTGGGCGTAGGACCTGGTTCCATTTGCACTACGCGTATCATTGCAGGTATTGGAGTACCACAACTCACTGCCATTTACGAAGCTGCACGCGCACTTAAAGGCAGTGGTATTCCAGTAATTGCCGATGGTGGTATTCGTTACAGTGGCGATATGGTAAAAGCATTGGCCGCAGGAGCAAATACGGTAATGAGTGGTGGTATTTTTGCAGGAACGGAAGAGTCGCCAGGGGAAACCATTTTGTATGAAGGACGTAAATTTAAATCGTACCGCGGGATGGGATCAATCGAGGCAATGAAAGAAGGTTCTAAAGACCGTTACTTTCAAGATGCTGAAGAAGAAATTGCAAAATTGGTACCGGAAGGTATTGTAGGTATTGTTCCATTTAAGGGTACATTAAAAGAAGTCATTTACCAATTTGCTGGAGGCTTAAGAGCAGGTATGGGTTATGTAGGGGCAAAAGATATTAAGTCGTTACAAAAAGCAAAGTTTATTAAAATAACTGCTGCAGGCTCTAAAGAAAGTCATGCGCACGATGTAACCATTACCAAAGAAGCACCAAACTATAGTAAGCGGTAAATTGGTGTACATAGAATTTCATAAAAAAAGGTCAGGCAATCCTGACCTTTTTTATGAAATGAAAGTCTATTGGGTAATTAATAATTTTTGAGTAATCCTTTCGCTTGGAGTAGAAAGTTCTACGAAATAAACACCTTGTGGCAACAAGGTTGATTGCTTGAAGCTATTTACACCTGGATTGCCTTGCAATTTGGTTGAGCTTATTTGTTTACCTGTAATATCATAAACTGCCAATTGTACTGCAGCAGCTTGATTTAACTCAAAACCAATTGACCACTCTGTGGTAGCTGGATTCGGCTGAATTGAAACTGATTGGCTTAAACCGATCTTTTCGTTTATTCCAATAGCAAAACGGGTAAGCATGGTATCAATGTTCCCATCAGGCCAAGCAATGTAAAAAGTGGCTGGTTTGTTTATTTGGCGACTATATAATAGAGTGTCTTTTGTTTGTTTGAAGCCGGCAACAAATACAATTCCCGCTTCACCTTGGTGCTCAGCAAAACTACCAATGGCATCTGTCATAAATGCTCCGGTTACTGCATCGGTTACTTCAAAACGCACATTTTCTTGTGCTGTGTGAACACCATAACCATTGGCTCTGAAATTGCCAAACCCAACGCTTTTAGCGGTAAATTGTACCTGACCAACACCTCTTACTGTTAACGATTGCATATCAGGACTGCCGTTGTAAAATTGCAAATCCACATTTTTTGCTGCGCTAGCATCTACTTGTGCACCTCTATATACCTCTATTCTAAAAGCTCTGTTTTTACCTTCAGGATTTGGAGCGTACAAAGATAAGTCGGTAAGCCCAGTTGCGATAGCATAATAATTAACTGCAGTATCAAGTGATATGGTGGTAGCGTAAAAGGTATCGGCCACACTCGCACTGTTACCTGGAGCTACACCAATTACATATGGTGTTACAGCATTTAACTCTATAAAAGGAGTTGCCGTTGCATACTTGAAATTATCAAGTGTCAAAGCCCCATTGATATAGATATCTACAGAGTCTGCAATGGAATCAGGACTGTTGTGAATAATTTGAATATTGCTAGCAAGTGGTGTGAGTTGAACAACATCACCATTTGAAAAAGCCGCCATCAACCGGAAAGGCCTTGCATTTGAAGGATTACCCACTGCATTGAATACACCCGAAGCAAACAATACACCTGATCTGCCATTATAAGAAGCAGTGTTTAAGCGATATGAGCCAACAGGCGTAACACCATCTGCTGCGGTAACACTAATTACCAGGTTGCCTGATGGCGTTGTTACAAAGGAAGAGAATGATTTATAGGCAGCATCATTTGCAAACTGAACAGGGCTTGTGCCAATTCTGTTTACATCCACTTGAGGAGCATCGTGCGTACCATGTACAAAAGCCAATTGAACTTGACCAACCAATCCGCCTTCGCTGTATTGGTTAGACGCTTGAATAGACAAGCCGCGGCTGATGCCATCTGGATTAGCTGCATAATTTACCGTATCCAACAAACCATTTACAAAATTGATATACGATTTACCCGCCTCCAACAGCACGCCAGTTACTTTTACCAATGCATCTAAGCTATTGGTATCGGTACTGAATTTCTTTGAAACAGTGATATCATAAGAACCAGGCGCAAAACTCAACATCTGTGTTGCTTTTCTAAATGCAAGGTTATCGGCAACTTTGTTGTTGTTAAACCAAACATCAACTGAATCAAGAAGTACATCTGCCGAATTGTGCACCAGTTGAACCCGGGCAGGCGCCTCTTGCAAAGCTATTGCTTGGCCTCCGTTGGTATCAACTACAAATACACCGAACGCTGGGCCGTTTTGGTTGTTTGCAGGAGTTAAAAATCCAGATGCAAACACTGCTAACGATTTGCGGTTGAACAAATCAAGCGGTGCTAAGTATGATTTGATGATATTAAATCCATTTGAGTCCCTAACATCAATAATGGTGGATGTAGAACTTACTAATAAATTATTGGTAGCATCTCCATACCTCGCATTGTTTGCCAACATTGCGCTTGGGCGGGCAACAATATCTACTGCCGGAGCATCTGTTACTCCGTGAAAAATATTAAGACTTGTGTTGCCATTGGCTGGACTTAAACTAATCGCATTACGAGTTGTTTGGCTAACGGCAATTGAGCGTCCATCAGGGTTTGCTGCATAATTAACAATATTGGCAACTCCATTTACCATTACAATATTGGCTTGATTTAGTCCAAATGTTCGAGTAAATCGCACCAACACCAAATCGCCTGAATCAATGCTATTGCGGTCGTTAATATTGATGGTTGTAAAAGTAGTTGTAGCAACTAACGGTGTGGCACTTCTGTAAGCAACATTGTCAAATTTGACACCGTTGATGTAAAGATCCACCGTATCAAGTATGATATCAGCAGCATTGTGTATTACCTGTACACGTGTTTGGGCATTTGCAACCCCCGCAACCAATAAAAATAGAACACAATAAATTGAGGTAAAAATTACTTTTTTCATTCGGAATGGTTTAGTTATTGAATCAATAAGTCTAACAAATATAAAAATACATTTCTTATTTCAAGTCGAGCGCCAAAGCATTTTGGTTGCACCAACAAGGCCGCAAGATATTCGATGGAAGCAATGAAACAAATTCTATTACATTTGAAAAGATAGAGCCAATATTGTAAATGGAATTGCGCAATCCCTCAAACTCATTCGAAGTTGCTTACCATCAACTAAATACAGAACAACAAGCAGCAGTTAGCCAAATAGAAGGGCCTGTGTTGGTTATTGCTGGACCAGGTACTGGCAAAACACAAATTTTGGCAGCCCGAATTGCATATATACTCTTGCATACAGATAGTTTACCTGAGAATATTTTATGTTTAACTTATACAGAAGCGGGTGCTGTGGCCATGCGGCAACGGCTACTACAGTTTATTGGCCCTGATGCCTATAGGGTAAATATTTACACGTTTCACGCATTTTGCAACTTAGTGATACAAGAAAACCTCGATTATTTTGGGGTAAAAGGGCTGGATGCCGTTAGTGAACTTGAGCAAATTGCTTTTGTACACGAAGTAATTGATGAATTTGATCAGAACAGTCCACTCAAACGGTATACGGGCGAAGTGTATTTTGACACCAAACGTTTGCTGAACTTATACCAAACCATGAAACGTGAAAACTGGAGTAGTGCGTTTTTAACAGAAAGAACAAACGCGTACTTAAACGATTTACCAAACCGTGATGAATATATTTATAAACGTAAATCAAAGTATGGCAATATTGGCGATGTAAAACAAGCAGAAATTGATCGTGAACAAAAAACCATGAGCCAACTTATTGCAGCAGCACAATCGTTTGATACTTATAATGCCAAGTTGGCTAAGGCTGGACGATACGACTTTGACGACATGATTCTTTGGGTGCTGAAAGCTTTTAGCGAGAGTGAAGATTTATTGCGCACATATCAAGAACGGTTTCATTACTTTCTGGTAGATGAATACCAAGATACCAATGGCTCTCAAAACAATTTGCTTTCGATGTTAATTGATTATTGGGAGAATCCAAACGTGTTTTGTGTAGGTGATGATGACCAATCTATTTTTAGGTTTCAGGGTGCCAATATTGAAAACATACAGCAATTTGTAGAGCGATACCAGCCTCATATCATTACCCTTAAATCAAACTACAGAAGTACCCAACCGATTTTGGATGCATCAGGTGCCTTAATCAAACTCAACCATAATAGGCTTGATGCAAATAAAGTTCTTGTTGCAATGAATCCGAATGTTGCAACAGCTAAATATCCTCCCAACCTATACAGTTTTGACAATACACAGCATGAGGTTGCAGGAATTGCAGAGGCTATTTTAGCTTTAAAAGAACAAGGAGTAGCATTAAATGAAGTAGCCGTTCTTTACCGCAAACACGCACAAGCAGAAGAATTGATGACATACCTTCAGTCGAAAGGAATTGGAATCAACACCCGTAAAAAAATAAATATACTTGAAGAACCTTTTATCAAGAAAATACTTCAAATATTACGTTATATTGAAGCTGAACAGAAAAAAGCACATTCAGGAGAGCCTTACTTATTTGAGTTGTTGCATTATGATTTTTTTGAAAACGACCCACTCGAGATTTCTAAAATATCAGTAGAAGTATACCGTAAGAATTTTAATGAACGAGTAACTTCATGGCGAGAAGAATTGCGTAAAAGCGGAACCAAAAAAGCGCCCGATTTATTTAACCCACAAACGCAAGGGGTAAGTTTGGTTAAAACGGTTCATTTGCTAGAAGACTGGATTAAGGCAAGCTCCAATTTGACGTTGCTTCAACTCATTGAACTTATTATTAAGCAAAGTGGGATGATTGGTAGCGCTTTAACAGGCGTGCATAAACATTTTAACATGCAGCTATTGCATTCATTCTTCGACTTTGTGAAAGATGAATGTTCACGCCATCCCAAAACAACACTTTCAGGGTTAATGCGTACCCTGCTGTTAATGGAAAAAGAACATGTATCCATACCGCTTCAAAAAATTACACTTGCAAAGGATGGAGTACATTTTATTACCGCACATAGCTCGAAAGGATTGGAGTTTGAATATGTTTTTGTGATTGGTGCCACCACCAAGGCATGGGGAAAAGGAAACAATCACCATCAATTTAAATTGCCCGATACCCTTTTTTCACTCGTACACTCGGCAGATAAAGACAACGAAGTTGCTGAAAACAGGCGGTTGTTTTATGTGGCAATGACAAGAGCGAAAAAACAACTAGCCATTAGCTTTGCCAACCAAGATTTGGCTGAAAAAAGTTTAGAGAAAAGTGCATTTGTTGCTGAGTTGGAAAACAATGCTGGATTAAAAATTGAGCCACAACAATTGTCGGATGAAGCGCTGTTCGACTTCAATTTATCAGCACTTGCATTCACCCCCACCGAAACAAAAACAAATTTGTTTGACAATGAATTTGTAGATGAACTGCTTGAAAAATACAGCTTAAGTGTAACCCATTTAAACAATTACTTAAAATGTCCAACTGCATTTTACTTTAACAATATTATACGCGTACCTGCCCCATTAAGCGAAGCTATGACGTTTGGAAGTGCGGTGCATCATGCCCTTGAAATGTTGTTTAAAAATATGAATGCCCAAAATGAAAAACGTTTTGCTCCAGTTACCCAGTTTGTCAATGATTTTAAATGGTATATGCGCAAAAATGAAGAGGGTTTTACACCAACCGCATTTAAACGCAGAATTGAATATGGGGAACAAATTCTAACTACTTACTATGAAAAATACATTCTTGATTGGAACAAGATTACCAGCGTGGAACGCAGCTACCGAAATGTAGTGGTGAATGGAGTGCCGTTAAATGGAAAATTGGATAAACTTGAATTTGATGGCAATAAGGTAAATGTGGTGGATTATAAAACAGGACAATTTGAAAAAGCCAAACACAAATTTGATGGACCAAATTTAGAGAAACTTGAAAGTGAGAAACACAAACAGAATGCTCCCTTGTTTGAATATGAATTTGGAGGCGATTATTGGCGCCAAGCGGTATTTTATAAGATCTTAATGGATAATGATGCAACGCGGAACTGGGAAATGGTAAGTGCAGAATTTGATTTTGTAGAGCCAGATAAAAACACAGGCGTTTATAACAAACAAAAACTGTGGATTCACCCTTCAGATATTTTGATAGTGACCAACCAAATTGCAGAAACCTACGCCAATATTAAGGCCAAGAAATTTGAGCCAGGTTGTGGTAAACCAGATTGTGACTGGTGTAACTTTGTTAAAGGGTATTATGGAGGTAACTATAAGCTAAACTTAAAACCAATGGGGTCTGATGAACTGGATGATTAAGCAAGGAAATCGTGGAAATCTTGCTCCATTTCGATAAAGAGCTCAACGTAGCGCCTAAACTCTGCCCTTACCACCAGATGTTCCTTAGTTACCCGATCGCGTAGGTACTCTAGTGCAAAACGCGTCATACGCTCAATTTCATTTTCGTGTTGTTTGATATTGTGGCGCAATACATCTAATACCTCTCTTTGCCTAATAAATTGATTTTGAAACTGCTCAATTCGAGGAGCTACTTTTTTTGACGAACTTTCTTTTGCAAATAACTGCAACTCCTTCTCCATCACTTGCAACTGCGACTTGTAAAAGTCGATATGCTTTAACCAAGTTAAGTGCTCTTTTTCGATGCTGGCTGCTGAGGTCATGGTTTCCATTGAGTATTGTATAATTTGGGATTTAAACGTACAACCGATTTTTGGATTTTCCTAACTGATTGTTAGAAATTTACATCCGACCGCACCAATTTTAAGCAAAGTTTGTAAACATTTAAAATGCTGGCTTACAAATATTTAAATATAATTTTAGGAAAGCCGAAAAAAAGTAAAAAAAACTTAGTTTTGCCCGCAAAATTTCCCAACCTAACACACAAATTCACATGGAATTTAGAATTGAACACGACACAATGGGTGAGGTAAAAGTACCTGCCAACAGATATTGGGGCGCACAAACAGAGCGCTCACGTAATAATTTCAAAATAGGTCCAGAGGCAAGCATGCCTAAGGAGATTATCTATGCATTTGCCTACTTAAAAAAAGCTGCAGCTCATGCCAATTGTGATTTAGGCGTGTTAGCCGAAAGCAAAAGAGACTTGATCAGCAAAGTTTGCGATGAAATACTAACAGGAGCCTTGGATAGCGAATTTCCATTGGTTATTTGGCAAACAGGAAGTGGTACTCAAAGCAACATGAATGCTAACGAAGTGATTGCATACAGAGCGCATGTTTTAGCTGGAGGAAACTTAACTGACGAACAAAAGGTACTTCATCCAAATGATGATGTGAATAAATCTCAATCATCAAATGATACATATCCAACAGCTATGCATATTGCTGCTTACAAAATGGTGGTCGAAACTACCATTCCAGGAATTACCTTATTGCGCAATACCCTTGCAGCCAAAGCAGAGTCATTTAAGCCAGTGGTTAAAACCGGTCGTACACATTTTATGGATGCTACGCCACTTACGTTGGGGCAAGAATTTGGGGGATATGTGCAACAATTGGACAATGGCTTGCGTGCCTTAAACAATGCCCTAGAAATGGTTCGTGAACTTGCCTTGGGAGGTACTGCGGTAGGTACTGGATTAAATGCTCCAAAAGGATATGATGTTCTTGTAGCAGAAAAAATTGCTGCTTTTACAGGCTTACCTTTTGTTACCGCTCCTAATAAATTTGAGGCATTGGCCGCGCATGATGCCATGGTTGAGTTAAGTGGGGCACTCAAACGCGTAGCAGTTAGTTTAATGAAAATTGCCAACGACATTCGAATGCTGTCAAGTGGCCCTCGGAGCGGTATTGGCGAAATTATTATTCCAGATAATGAGCCCGGATCTTCGATTATGCCAGGTAAGGTAAATCCAACACAACCTGAAGCAATGACAATGGTGGCCGCCCAAGTTATCGGGAACGATGTGGCCGTGAGTATTGGTGGAACAAATGGCCATTTTGAATTAAATGTATTTAAACCTTTGATTGCGGCAAATGTATTGCAAAGCGCCCGTCTAATTGGAGATGCGTGTGTGAGTTTTAACGATAAATGTGCAGAAGGTATTGAACCAAACTACCCAATTATTCAACGACACTTGGAAAACAGCTTGATGCTGGTAACAGCATTAAACCCACATATTGGCTATGAGAATGCAGCTAAAATTGCTAAAAAAGCGCACAAAGAAAATAAAACCTTGCGTGAAGCAGCAGTTGAACTTGGCCTACTTACCAGCGAACAATTTGATGAATGGGTGCGACCTGAAAAAATGGTAGGTAACCTCTAAAACCAATCTCTCTATTCGAAATGGCATTGAGCCATTTCGAATGGAAATCTCAAAAAGCATTGGTAGCATCTTGCGAGTGCTATACTCATTTTCTTTTAGTATACTTGTTGTAGATGGAAGTAATAGAACCCATTTGGAAAGGTCTTGTCACCGGTTTGTTGTTCACAATGACATTTGGCACCGTGTTTTTTTCGCTAATACAAACAAGTATTAAACGTGGTTTAAATAAGGCATTATTTATAGCAGCAGGTGTTGTATTAAGCGATGCATTTTTTATAGCGGTTGCTGTGTTGGGTACTTCCTTTGTAGCAGAAGAAATGAAACGGTTTGATGTAGAAATTCGGTTTGTTGGATTTGTTTTTTTAACCATTTTGGGAGTTCGCTCATTGCTAAAAAAAGAAAAAGATCATACGAATGATGAAGCCCCTGTTGCTAAAAAAGATGTGCTTTACGTAATGAAAGGAATTTTGCTAAACAGCATTAATCCAATGATACTGATTAGTTGGATGGGTGTAACCACTTATGCCAAAACAGTAATTGGATTTAGCCTCAATCAAATCGTTTTGTTTTATTGTTTCGCGTTGTTAACCATGTTTGCCACCATGTTTGGTATTAGTTATTTTGCGGGTAAACTCAAGCATATTTTATCAGCTACCAACTTAAACCGGGTAAACAATGCAAGTGGACTTGTGTTCTTGGGGTTTGCGGTTTTTATTGCTTGGCCTGTTATTGAGCGGCTTCTTTAGGGGGTTGCCATAACTCCACTTTATTGCCATCGACATCTAGGCACCAAAAGAAAATACCAAATTCACTTTCCTGAAGTTCGCCAATCAATGTTATGCCTTCACTTTGCAACTGCCTATATAATGCTTTGGCATCGTACACCACAAGATTTAACATAAATGATTGCTGAGCTGTATTAAAATATTGGGTTTGCTGGTTAAATGGGCTCCATACCTGATATGCATTTGGATTATTTTCAAGTAACGAAACAACTGAAAATTGTGCACCCCAAGTTTCGCTATCAATTCCCAAATATTGCTGGTACCACTTGCGAAGCGCTTCAGGATTGGGTGAAGTGAATAAAACTCCTCCGAGGCCAATTACTCTTTTCATGATTCTGCGCTGCTCCAAACTTTGGTTCCTTCGGTGCAGTTGGTACAAATATCAATTTTATTACGGGATTGCAAGATGGCCTTGCGAAACCGATTGTAGGATTCATTTTTCCATACTTTTCCAAATCCCGCCTCTGCTATATTGCCAAATTGGTGTTTGGCATCTTTATCAAAACAGCAAGGAACCACCAATCCATCCCAAGTAATAACACTTCCTTTCCACATCCGCCAACATTGATTGAGCAACTCATTTTTAATAACATAACCCCCTTCTGTTTTACGGTAACGTGAGAGTGATTCATTTTGGGGAATAAAATCAGCGCTTTGTTGGTAATCGTAAATTTGTGCTGTTTTAATACCTATTGTATCAACTCCAATATCGTTTGCTAATTTTTTCACTTCTTCAATTTGGTGCTCGTTATGGCTAAAAGCAATAAACTGCCATACTATATAAGGCTTCTTTGATTGTAACTTATTTCGCCAATACAAAAGCGTTTTTGTTCCTTCAATCACCTTTTGCAAATTGCCACCAACACGGTATTTCGAATACGTATCTTGTGTGGTTCCATCAATTGAAATGATGAGCCGATCTAAACCACTTTGAACAGTTGCTTTTGCTACCTCATCGTTAAAATAGTGGGCGTTACTGCTTGTAGCTATATAAATATTTTTAGCCGATGCATACCTTACAAACTTTAAGAATTCGGGATTCAAAAAGGGTTCACCTTGAAAGTACAATAACAAATACCAGAGGGTTGGATGCAATTCATCAATGATGGATTGGTAGCGATCCATTTGCAGCATACCTGTGTTACGCGAAAATGAACGCAATCCACTTGGACATTGTGGACACCTTAGGTTGCAGCTTGTTGTTGGTTCGATTTCCATAACTGCTGGTAAACCCCAATGTACCAAACGCCCAGAAATTTTTGATACATGGTAACTCATCCAAAGCTTTAGCGCATTGCGCAACCTTTCGCCATTAAGCTTACTGAGGATATTGAGCAAATCATGGATATTGCTTTTCATGGCAAGCAATAATACAAAAAAAGCATCGGGTTTGTCATCAATTGGTAAGTTGATTCAAGTATCGATTTTATCCATACCAAATAAAGGAAAATGGCCAAATAATTGCCTACCGCTATACATACCAAATTTCTAAATACCATGATACGAACGAGCCTATTTTTATCCATGATTGTTTTATTGAGTTCTTGTCGCGTTGTTGTTCAAGATGAAGTTGCTGTTAAACGTACGTTGGGAAAACTAAACAACCGAATACTAGAACCTGGTCCGCGTTTCTTTAATCCCTTTGTCTCAAGGATTATTACCATTCCAATCCGAACAGTCAATCTTGAAATGAACCTCGGACTCCCTTCAAAAGAAGGGTTGACAGTGAACTCAGAGATTTCTATTTTGTACAAAATTAAGACACCAGAAGTTCGCAATATTTTGCAGAACACAGGACTCGGTTTCGAAGAAATATTAATTAAGCCGGTATTCAGGAGTGCTGCTGCCGATGTGTGCGCAAAATTTGACGCAAAGGATATGCACAGTGCCAAACGCTCACAAATTGAAAAAGAAATAAAAGAACGCATGGCAGAAGTGCTTGAACCTAAAGGTTTCATCATAGAACAAGTGTTAATGAAAAGCATTGTATTGCCTGCGGGCTTATCAAAAAGCATAGAAGAAAAATTGCAAGCAGAACAAGATGCTCAACGGATGGAGTTTATCAAAGACCGAGAGAAACGCGAAGCAGAGCGCAAATTGATTCAAGCCGAGGGAGATAAACAATCGCGGATTATTGCTGCCGAAGCCAACAAACGAACAGTAGAAATTGAAGCAGAAGGTAAAGCAAATGCTATTAAACTTGAAGCAGAGGCACAAACCAAAGCAAATGAAATGTTGAACAAAAGCCTTACGCCAGTGGTGTTAAAAAACAGGCAAATTGAGGCATTTCAAAACCTTTCAAGGTCAACAAATACAAAAGTGATTATCAGTGACGGAAAAACCCCGTTAATTGGAATTGAGCCTTGATAAACCTATTGCCCTTGCCCTGCAAAATCAAGCCTACAGGCCTAATGCAGTGGCAGGGGCTTATCCAAAAAGGTAACTTAACAACTCTTCCAGTTTGCCAACCTCCACCCTATTTACCCCACCTTGTTGCTTGGGAAGTTTATTGAACTTAGAAACAAATACTGTTGTAAAGCCTAGTTTCTCTGCTTCTGCAATGCGTTGTTCAACTCGGCTCACCGCGCGAATCTCTCCACTTAATCCAACCTCTCCAACAAATGCAATTTTTGAGTCGATTGGAATATTATGGTAACTCGAAACAATTGCTGCAACAATTCCCAAATCAATTCCGGGATCTTCTACCCTTAAACCACCGGCAATGTTTACAAACACATCATGCATACCCATTCGAAGTCCGCATTTTTTTTCGAGAATGGCTAACAACATGTTTAAACGTTTGGTATCATAGCCGTTTGAATTACGTTGTGGAGTTCCGTAAACAGCCGCACTTACCAGTGCTTGTGTTTCGATTAGAAGAGGCCGCATTCCTTCTATAGTTGCTGAAATGGCTACTCCACTCAACGCCTCATCACGTTGCGAAATCAAAATTTCGGATGGATTTGAAACCTGACGCAAACCGGCACCTTGCATTTCATAAATGCCAATTTCGCTTGTTGAACCAAAGCGGTTTTTTGTTGTGCGTAAAATGCGGTACACATGGTGGCGATCACCTTCAAATTGCAATACAGTATCAACCATGTGTTCGAGTAATTTGGGACCCGCAAGCGTGCCATCTTTGGTAATATGGCCAATTAAAAAAACGGGCGTGCCTGTTTCTTTGGCAAAACGGATAAGGTCGCCTGCTGTTTCTTTTATTTGCGAAATGCTCCCGGGTGGCGAATCAATCAACTCACTTTGCAAGGTTTGAATAGAATCGACCACAACAATATCAGGTTGTAATTCTTGCAACGCTTTTCCAATTTTTTGTGTGCTTACTTCGGTAAATAAGTAACAATGATCGCTGCGGTACGGCAACCTCTCTGCACGCATTTTGATTTGTGTTTCACTTTCTTCACCACTCACATACAGCACTTTTTTATCGGTAAATTGCAGTGCTATTTGCAACATCAGTGTTGATTTTCCAATGCCTGGCTCCCCTCCAATTAACACTACACTACCAGGAACCACACCACCACCCAATACCCTAGAAAGTTCTTGGTCATGTAAGAGAAAGCGAAACTCAGCGGCTTTTTCAACTGATGCAATTGCAACTGGTTTGAGCACGGTATTGCCCTGCTGTTTTGGTTTCCACGTTTTACCAAACTCTTGTTTCTCTTTATGAATAACCTCTTCTGTATAGGTGTTCCATTCACCACAACTTGGACATTTACCAATCCATTTTGCAGAAGAAGCTCCGCAATTTTTGCAAAAAAAAGTAGTTGATACTTTGGCCATAACTCAGGTGCAATATAGCTGAAAAAAAAGAGCCGATGCGCATGCGCACCGGCTCTTTTGAATGACTTTAGAATGATATTATTGAATAACCAAACGTTTAGCTGCAGAGCGACCATCGGTACTTGTTACATTTACAAGGTACAATCCAGGACGCAATGTTGACGTATTTAATTTTACCGCATTACCATTACCCAACTCAGTCATTACTTCGCGACCAGTGATATCAAGCACTGATACTGATTGAATAGCTGTAGGTAACGAAACAGTTAGTTCTGTTGTAGCAGGGTTTGGATATAATTTCACATCGTTTGCAAACAATTGTGCATCGTTCACATTTGTGAGGATTCCACGAATTAAGGTGATATTGAATGTATCAGCAGCCCATGCATCTACACCATTTAAAGTAGATTTAACGCTCCAAGCCATCTGAATTGTATCACCAACGATCAAACCAGCATCAGCCAAAATATCACGAATGGTTTCAAAGGTCAAAGGAAATCCATTAACAGGAACGGTGATGGCTAAATCTGGATTAGCAAAATCTATAGCTTCAACAGGTGACGCTACCCATTGGTAAGAGATATTACCAAAACCATTGGTATTGGCATTTTCCCAAGCTACTATAACTTCTTGTTCTCCATCGCCTTCAATTTTGGCTACCGTATTGTTAGGCGGTGAAACCAAAGCGAATTCTTTAGCAGCATCTGCTGATGGCGGAACCAAATCAAACTGAACTGCAATACGTGCTGTTACAAAGTTCACAATGGTATCAATATAAGCACGTGCTTTGGCTGCAGACATGGTTGGGTTGGTTGCAAACGAGGTGGAGTCTGCTCTGAAACCGTTAGCTGGAACAGGACTTCCATAAAATGAACCCGAGGTTGCAGCCTGAATAGTTGCGCGATCCCACCACTCCCAAGGAGCACCGTCATTTGGTGTTGGAGATATAAATGGATACAAATTGTTTTCACCATCCGCACGCACCAGAGCAGTCAACGAATATGGATCAACCAAAAATTTAGAATTTAACTTACTGTTTACTCCCAACTCATTGGCTTTAGGAATTACCGCACCAGCACCCGAAGCGCTCGGGATTACGGTTACACCAGTAACTGGAACAGTAACGTTGCCTGTAGTGTATGGGGCAAATGGATCGGTTACCACATGCATGCCTACAACCGGCAAACTGTTGGTAGCCTCTAACCAAGCTAAATCACCCATTGCACCACCAAAGTTGAACACCATATGTGCATTAGCTGAAACGGTAGGGTCTCCACCATAATTAAATGTAAATGGATACACAGGCAATGTTGCACCTGCACTTCCAAACCAATCACCTAAGGTATCTACATTTACCATTGGGGTAAAATCACCACGCTGAAACTTAGCGTTGTTTTCGATTTCTTGTTTGCGGTCGATGGTACCTAAACCTAAAGCAATATAACCACCTGTTCCTTGACCACCCACAATAAATTTACTTGTATCAACTCCATAAGTGCTTGCATTGGCTCTTAAAAAACGAATCGCGTTGCGCACATCTTGGATACCACGGTAAGTTGCTTTTAACAATTGCTCTGTGGCAACCGCTTGCTCGGTTGAAGCTGCATTCCAGCCCAAACGGTAGTTAATGGCGACTGCTGTAAAACCACGCTTTGCAAGGCGAGTACATAATTCAACTACGGCACTGTCGTCTTTGCTTCCAGTAGCTTGGCGGTTAACCAAAGTTGGTAAATAACTTCCTGTATGCGCAATAATTACGGTTGGGCGAGCAGTAAGTGTATCTCCATCTGGGCGGTAAATATCACAACGCAATGGTGCAGTGATAATCGGCAACTGGCCAGGAACGGCAGGGAAAAAGATGTTAACCGAACGGTTGGTATCATACAAAACGTTGCTTGTCTTAAGCACGTTGGCAAACACATCGTTAATATAACGTGTTTGGGCGAATGACGTAACCGACAATAGTGTCAGCACAGCCATAGCAACAATTGATAGTACTTGTTTTTTCATGTGTAAACTAGATTAATTTAAGGCAAGATATAAAATATTACGAAATTGTAAACTGCTAACTTGGTAGAATGTTTTATTTCCAAGTATCGAGTTCTATTAACAAAGAAGCATAAATGAGGCGTCCAACCCTAGGGCCGCCATATACTTGAAAAACTTTATTGTTGAGTGCATTGCTTGCTCCAATTTTTAATGTTGATTTAATAGTCGGAATGCGCTTGTTCACTTGAAAATCAACCATATCATACGCTGGCACAAATCCTGTAAATTGAGGTGACCCTTCAAAAATAAAACCCGTTTGGTATTTATAATTGATGCTGTAACCCCAATGTCTTGATGTAATTGAACCAAACTTTAAATCAAAATCACGTCCGTTTACACCAAGATTGTATTTGTGTTCAGGCGTGTTAAATGCGGGAATAATTGAGTCGGTTGAATTGCCCCTATCCAATACATTCCAAGAATAGTTGGCGTTGATACCAACATACTTTTTAATATAATATTGAATCCCTCCTGTAAAACCTTGGGTTGTTACTTGGTCTTTTGCGTTGGATGCAACACGGTATACATTTACCCTATCCGGAAATGGATTGCCCAATTGCCAATCAACATCGGCAGCAATGCGGTAACCAATAAAATGTGTGTACCAGCTAAAATAATAGTTGATATCTAAATAAAGTTTGTCATTTAAAAAACTTGCCCTGTACCCGAACTCAATGGTTTTAACTTCTTCAGGTCTTATTGGATCAATATTGAAATAGCTCAACCGATTTTGGCCTCTGTTAAATGCATCAAGCAATGAAGGGATGGTTACCAAGCTATCAAACCCATTGAGGTTTCCTAATAATGTGGCCCTACCAACATTCAAATTAATATATTGATCCGTAAGTGTTGGATTGCGAATAGCCGATGAACCCGATACACGGAACACGTGTTTTTTAATCACAACCACAGCCGTTGCAGCGGGCGACCATAAGAAGTTAAAGTTCTCGTTTTTATCAACACGGTTGGTTAAGCTTAATTTTAAATGATCTTTGAGTACCTTCCGTTCAATTCCCAAATAAACGCCACCTTCACGATTGTATATACGCAGGCTTCCTGTATCCAAAAAAATGGTACCCCTACTGTAAGGTGCATACAATCTAAAGTTTCCTCCCACTCTAAAATCAAACTCTGCATACTGAAATTGATACTCTCCGGCAATATGGTATAATGCCGAGCGATCGAAAAAGCGTGAGCCTCCTTCTTGGTTTGTTTTTGAAACAATATCGTTGAACTGGTTTTGAAACTCGGGAGTGCCTGGCAGCAAACGTTGCTCACCGCTTCCATTAGCCGATGGCATAAAACTGGCATCGTTGCGGGCTATGTTGTGGTAAAACAACAAAGAATCATAATACACCGTATTCCAATAATTATTGATGTAGTTAATACGCTGGAAATTGGCTCCGGGTATGGTATCCAACTGAAGGCCTTGTCCGTTAATATTGCGTCCATACCAATTTAACATTGCAGCACCTAAATTATTCTCTAAAGATGCATTGTAATCAACTCCCCATTGCCTATCAGACTTAGCTCTGTTTTGCATGATGATGGCTGTGGAGTATATATCATATGTGTTTCCAGCATCTTCGTTTGTGGCGTATGCACGCACAAAAAATTTGTTTTCTTTTCGCACTTCCAGCCTGTTCTGAAAGAATAAAATATCACGCAAGCTGAAACGGTTATCACCTTGGTATACAGTTGTGCCTGTTCCAAAGTTGGTTGCATAAATCAGCTCAACATCCTTTTTAATTTTATAATGAGCCGACAGTCCCAACTTTAAATTTGTTGCCTTGTAATCAACCAAATCAATTTCGCGGTAACCTTCGCGCATGTAATAACCCCTACCTGCATTGTTCAATGTTGTAGGATCCGTGAACATTGCAGGTGTTGTAAATTCATCCCCATAGATATTTACCGCATCATAACCACCCGGGTTGCGCACACCAGTTGGTGATTGTTCAGTTGGTGCGTAGTTAGTTGCTTCCCAATCATCGGCCCTCATGTAAAACAAATTGGCCTTGTAGGCAAAACGGTCGTTGCCCTTTGCATCCTTAAAAACCTGGGCCCACCGCACAGCTCCTTCGAGCAAATTGCGTTCTCCTGCTTTTACACTTGCACTTAAACCCGGAAATTGAAACGGGCTTTTGGTTACCATGTTAATAACTCCGTTAAACGCATTTGGACCATAATATGCTCCACTAGCGCCAACAACCAAATCAACCCGTTGTACATCCAAATCACTTGCGCCCAAAAAATTCCCAAGCGAAAAATTTAACCCAGGGCTTTGGTTATCTACTCCATCAATTAATTGTAACGACCTTACGGGAGAAGTACTGTTAAACCCACGGGTATTGATAATTTTAAATCCAATACTTGCCGATGTTAAATCAACTCCTTTTAGATGCGCTAATCCTTCGTAAAAATTAGCTGCTGGCGTTTCTTTGATTGCCAATGCATCCATGGTTTCTACAGTTAAGGGCGCTTGTTTTTGTTTGGCTGTAACACGCGAATCCCTAATTTCTACATCCCTTAATTGTTGGGTATTTTCTGCCAAACGAATATCAAGTGGCTTTTGAGCATTACTTACGGTAACCTCTTGTGAGGCATATCCTATATAAGATGCAACCAATACAACAGGTAAAGGTGTGGTTATTTTGAGTGTGAACTCTCCATCAAAATTGGTCGATGCTCCTTGCGATGTGCCCTTAACTGCAACGGTGGCGCCTATTAGTTTCTCTCCCGTTTTTTTGTCGCGGATTACACCTTTTACTGTGGTTTGAGCCAATACATCAGCACACAAGCAAGTACCCAAACATAAGAGTAGTATAAAATGAAGTCGTTTGTTCATAGAAGCAGGTTGTGAATTAACAATAAAAATTGATAAAAATGCAAGCAATTGTGGTGGGTAAACGGATTTATAGTATTCAAGCTAAAGAAATCATGCTTTGCGATACAGGTTTTTGCTTTCTTTGCATGGCATGAACGACTTGTTAATCACCGATATCAAATCCCTTATTGGCATTTTGCCTCCTGAAGTTCAGTTACTCAAAGGCAAAGAAATGCAACATACCGAAACCTTGGAGAATGCTTGGTTGTACGCTCAAGATGAGTTGATTGTTGATTTTGGTTTAGGTGATGCTCCTTCGGCATATTTGAGTGCAACGACATGCATCAATGCGAAAGGCAAATTGGTATTGCCAAGTTATATCGATTCACATAGTCATATCGTTTTTGCTGCAACCCGCGAAGAAGAATTTGTGATGCGCATTAAAGGCAAAACGTATGAAGAGATTGCGGCTGCGGGAGGTGGTATTTTAAACTCAGCTGCTAAACTTCAAAAATTAAGTGAGGATGAACTTTTTGCATCTGCCTATGAGCGGTTGTTTGAGGTAATTTTTCAAGGAACAGGAGCATTGGAAATTAAAAGTGGCTATGGGCTTACCGTAGCCGATGAATTAAAAATGTTACGGGTAATCAAACGATTACAAGAAGTTTCGCCCATACCAATTAAAGCTACCTTTTTAGGTGCACATGCTATACCAACTGCTTATAAAAATAATCGGGAAGGATATATTGAACTCATCATTAATGAAATGTTGCCAGCTGTAGCCATGCATGAACTGGCAAATTATTGTGATGTATTTTGTGACCAAGGTTTTTTTACCCCAAACGAAACATTGCGCATTTTAAAGGCAGCAGCAGCGCACGGACTTAGAGCAAAAATTCATGGAAACGAACTCGGGTATACGGGCGGAGTGCAGGCAGCGGTTGAGGCTGGAGCGTTAAGTGTGGATCATTTAGAATACACAAGTGATGCCGAGATAGCTTGCTTACTGCAAAGCACTACCATGCCCGTTGCACTTCCAGGGTGTTCTTTCTTTTTAGGTATACCTTATGCTCCAGTACGTAAAATGATTGATGCGGGATTACCAGTATGTTTAGCTAGCGATTACAATCCTGGTAGTACGCCCAATGGCCGCATGGGTTTTGTTTTTTCGTTGGCATGCACGCAAATGAAACTAACCCCTGAAGAAGCATTTAACGCCATAACGATTAATGGTGCCCATGCATTAGAATTAAGCAATGAATTAGGAAGCATAACTAAAGGCAAAAAAGCAAATCTGATTATTACAAAAGAAGTCCCATCGTTGGCGTACTTGCCCTACCATTTTGGGAGCGATGCAATAGATCAAATCATTCTTAATGGAAAACCACTGGTGCGCTTATCGTAATTGCTGCCACTCGAAAGTTGGTGTGCCCTTTACGCCACTGTGATTGTAGAAGTCGATGAAGCGCATTTTATACAATGGTGCATTTGCGTTCCTATCGCGCACAATGTAGTTAACGTGCTTTCGCGTTTCATAATCAACACCTGTTGGTTTGAAAATGGGCGTTTTCCAATCGTATCCGATTACATCCCGTACGTTTCGGTACTGAAGTGCCACACATTTTTCGGCATTGATATCGTAAAACTGCATGGAACTATCAACTGCAGCTTCGAGCCTTGTATTGTTAATAAACACACCACTTACTTGGTATAATAAAGGCGGGCTAAACTGATGGTAAACCCAGCGGTACTGTAAAAAACACAAGTCCCAATCGGCTTTGGCTGGTTCAATATCCACAACATTACCGCCTTGGGCAAACGAATAAAACACGTGTTGTTTCTCTGGATTTTTGGGAATGGTTACATCTCGCATTTGTTGCCCATTTGCATCGGCAATAATTAATTGGTAGGACTGTGCCGACACCCCTTTAACCTTAAATTGAAACAAATTATCAGGCTCGCCTGAGGGTAAACCACGGTTAATTACATATACTTTTCCGTTCGACTTTCTTTCTGCATTGCACCAGGTATGCATGGCCAATGAATCGAATGTTCCACATGCAGCATCCCAATTCCATTGCAACTGCCGACTAGCAACATCTGTTACAAACTCGGTATCGGGTAATATGGCCACAAGCACGTTGGTACCACCATTCATGCTTATTAAAAATCCTTCGGGGTCGGCATCAAAAGCAAGATCCCAACTACGGTTATCAACGGTGCGTACGATTCCTTTTTGAAAATGGTAATAAACTTGGTTGTTGTAATCAGGACCCATGTCTATTTGTTGTACCGAAACCGAATCGGGCAATGGAGGAAGCACCCAAGGTTTTTCTTCCTTTTCACATGATAATAACATCACCATCGATACACATAACAATCCTACAAAGAGTTGTTTCATTTTGTTTGATTCCAATTAAGTTGCATTGCTAGCGAAACAAATACAGTGCGGCCCATTGCAATTGAAGCGGTATTGCTTCCGTTACTATGCACACCGCTAGGTATACTCGCTGCTATATTCATAACATTTAAAATATTTTTTACGCCTGCCGTAACCGTAATTTTATTGTTAAACCATGTTTTGTTTAAGGTAGCATCTAACAAACCAAATGGATTGATGAATCCGGTAACCACATTACCCGTTTGCGTATCGTAAACAAAGTTTCGAATTAAGCCATTGTATTTGTAAAAAACAGATGCCGTCAGTGCTATTTTGGTCAAAATATAATTTGCATTGATACGTGCTTCATGAGTGAAAAAATACTGTTGGTTAGGAGCTCCTGGTAAGGTTGTTTGAATACCTGTATAAGCATAACCTCCAACCAAAGAGTATGAAGGTGTTCGGTAGTCAATGGTCAAATTTGCACCCCTGTTTCTAAAATCACTAATATTAAAATATTGCGCTTCGAGTGTAGATGCGTTGAGCATCATTAAATCAATACGGTTGCGAATATGGTTGTAAAATAACAATGGTTCGATGCGAAAGACTTTGTTTGTTTTTTTCCATTCAAACAATGCGCTGAGTTGGTAATTGTTTTGGGTCTCCGCTTTTAAATCTGGGTTGCCTTGCACATTATGGCTTGGATCTACAAAATCGAGGTATTGCTCTTTAAGCGATGGTGCTCTAAATCCTTTGCCATAAGAAGCGCGTATGGTGGTAAATGAATTGACATCCCATTTGATATTTAAAGAAGGAATAAGAGGAGCGCTGAATTTGTTGTTGTAAACCGCTCTAATTCCAGGTCTTATTAGCATATGTGGTATGGCTTTAATTTCCATACTGGTAAATGCATTGACATCCCACATTTGTTGTTGGCCTCCTTCAATTTTTCCGCCATTAAACAACTCGTGGTTGGCCTCGTAACCCAGTTGGTAGTTCCATTTACGTCCAGGCGTGTTGTGCGAGAGTGTGCCTCTGCTCATGGATGCAATAACCTTATTTGTGTCTTGCTCATAACTGAGTGGCACCATGGTTTCTTGTAGGGTTACCAAATTTTTATAATAGGTATTGCGCACACGGCTGTAAATGTTAACAGCACCAACCATGTTAAGGTGAAAATGATTATTAAGTTTGGTATCATAAAAGAGCGATTGGCTAACACGGTTTGTGAAAAAATAAACATCGCGGGCGAATACGGAACCAGGGTTAATATTGGGTTTGCCCCTGCTGGTTACTTTTTCGGTAAAGCCACTAATGGTATAACGAAGCGTTCCCTTTTTAAGTTGGTACTTAATACCCAAATCAGCAAAATACTGCATTCTTGGTTTCCATGTTTGTTCACGGGTGGTATCAACTGGAGAAAAGCCATCAAAATAGTTGCGCGCTATTTGTATGTCGGTGCTCCACTTCCCTTTTGCCATACCAAACTGCGTACTCATATTGTATTGACCAATGGATTCGTAGTAACCAGATACACCTGCGCGGTAGCCAGTACCTGTAGCTTTTTTGGTAATAAGGTTAATGACACCACCCAACGCATCTGTACCAAAATTGACACTCATCGGCCCTTCAACCAATTCAATGCGTTCAATATTGTTTAGGTTTAGTTGGTTTAGGTCAATAAACCCACCTTCGCGCCCAACAACCGGAACACCATCAATCATTATTTTAATGTTTTGTCCCGAAATACCTTGAATGCTCATGCTCCCGCCCAATGCAGGATCATTTTGGATACGCACATTGAGTTCATTGGTGAGCACATCTTTAAGGTTGTTTGCCCCTAATAATTGAATCCTTTTGGCATCTATTACACGTACTTTGTACACAGACTGCGAAACGCTGTTTTCGCCATATTGGCCTGTTACAATCACATCATTAATAAGGTGTGTTTTAGCTGTTGTATCAGGCGGAAGTTGGCAGAATGCAAGCACGGGCCAAAAAATTACCATTACTAAAAATGGAACTTTATACAACCATCTACTTGCGTCCATGCACCCTGCCAATTATACTTACTGAATAACGATACGAGAAACCGAGCGGCTATTGTTTTGCGTAACTACAAGCAAGTACATTCCAGCTGGTAATGATGCTACCGATACCCCATTGTTTGCCGCATCAATTTGTTGGCTTATCATTTCTTTTCCGGTAATATCTAACAAGGTTATTTGGGCAGTACTTGCGAGTTCGGTTTGGATGTAAACCATATCTGTGGCTGGGTTTGGGTATACCGAAACATTCGTGATTTTGCTTGCCGAAGAAAGTGAAGTAGGCACCTTGGTATATGTTTTTTCAAAAGTAATAACGCCTGTAGCACTTGTTGTAAGTCCTTTAAAAACCAATTTATCTTCACGTCCATTAGCCGCACGCACAAAATAGGATAACGAATCAATAATGGTAAAATTAGGTTGACCCGGCCCTGGATTGATTTTCCAATCTGTTCCAATGGTATTGATATTTGACTCAAACAAATCAGCTACAGCAGAGTCAACTGGAATACCACGCACTTCCGAAACTTCAACAGTTGGATGGGTTAATGCACCTGTAGTAGTGGTAAATATGGTTGTGTTAAATTGGGTAATAAATGTTCCGTAACGTGTGAACAATACCTCCCAACTAGCGGCAGGCTCGCGGTCAATAACCGTATTGCTAACCATATTGTAATAAGCGAACAATTTACCATCGAAGTTTTGTTTAGAGATGGTTACGCGGTTGCTGTCTGTTCCATCTATATTGGCAATGGTAAATACCCATTGTGTGTCTTTTATTAAACTGTTGATGGTTAATTTTTTAAATGCTGAATCAACGGTACGTGGTTGGCCGTTTACAGTAACTGTTTTTGTTAAACGCAACAAATAAATGGCTCCTTTGCCATCAATATTGTGTGAGGTCATGCTGTACTCTCCCCAGCCGTAATCAAAAGGATTGGATTGGTTGTAATCGCGGTTAAGTGCACCCAAATCCCAAGTAGTATCACTGTTGTGTGGATTTGGCCAAGCAGCATAACCAGTAGTGTCGAAACTAGACCAATTGGTTTGAGCTGATTTGTATACTCGAACATTGCGTCCCTCATTTACCATAATGGTCGCAGCGCGCATGGTATTGGTTGGTGGCTGCGCTGCCCTTGTAGCAAAAGCAATATGCCAGTTATTACCTGCCACGGTTGCCACAGCCCCATTTTTCATGCTGTAAAAAACATCATTTACGTATCCTTGGCTCAATATAGCTGAATCAAGGATGGGGGTTTGCGCTACCACAACTGCACTTGCAAACAGCATGGTTAAAGAGAGTATTTGTTTTTTCATATAATGAATCTATTCTATTTTAGACACGCAAATAAACAGCACCCAATTGGGTTCATCTGCATGCTGTTGGGCGTTTGACGGGATTATGACATAGCTTATTATTACTGATGTTCGTCAGTTTACCATGCTACTAAATGGCCTAATTGCAACACGTTAAAATTAACTTAGCGTATTCAAATAATTGAATTCAAACTGTATATTCGGCAACTTAATAAAGATTCGTACATGAAACATCCGTTGATTCAAAAAGCACTTCCTCATTTGGCCGCCCTAGGCATAGCGCTTGCTGTGGTACTATTGTATTTTAGTCCGATATTGTCAGGTAAAGTACTTAAACAGCACGATATAGACCAATGGCGTGCATCACATCACGAAACGGAAGTTTTTCAGAAAACAAGCGGTGAACGTACCTTCTGGACCAATAGTGTATTTTCAGGAATGCCAACCTACTTAATTGGGCCCGAATACCGCAATAACTTTACCTCAACCATTCAAGACTTTATCATTACAACATTTAAAAGCCCGGTTGATACAATGCTGATTTTGTTTATCAGCTTTTACGTATTGCTGTTGGTGTTTAATGTAAACCATTGGTTGGCTGTAGCAGGCGCGTTGGCGTTTATGCTTTCATCGTTTAATTTAATCAATATAGATGCGGGCCACTTAACCAAAGGAAATGCAATTGCCTACATGCCCCTAGTGCTTGCCGGAATTGAGATAACCTTGCGCAAAAACAAATGGCTCGGTGCTATTGTGACAGGCTTGGCTATGAGTTTGCAATTAACTGCAGGCCACTTGCAAATTACCTATTACCTGATGCTTATGATAGGCATATGGATGGTGGCAGAAATTGTGAGGGCAGTGATGCAAAAACAATTGGTTCAATTGGTTGTATGTGGATTGTTACTTACGGTTGCTGCAGGCTTAGGAGTGGCTACCAATGCAACGAATTTAATGGCCACACGTGAATATGGCGAATACAGTATTCGTGGAAAATCGGAGTTAACCCATACACCTGATGGTAAAAGCAACGAAACCGTGGCTTCGAGCGGACTTGATAAAGACTATGCTTTGCAATGGAGCAATGGAACAGCGGAGCCATTTACCTTACTGATTCCTAATTTTTATGGTGGTGCCAGCAGTGCTCCACTCAGTACTTCTTCAGAAACATATGAAGTACTCAAAAAAAATGGTGTACCCAATGCCAAACAAATTATTCAAAACATGCCGGTGTATTGGGGTACACAACCATTTACCGCAGGTCCAATCTATTACGGTGCGCTCATTTGCTACCTGTTTGTATTGGGATTGTTATTGGTAAAAGGTCCAGAAAAATGGTGGATTCTTACCATTTCGGCCTTAGCCATCGCTTTATCAATGGGTAAAAACTGGATGTGGTTAACCGATTTGTTCTTTTACCATATGCCTTTGTATAATAAGTTTAGGTCTGTAACCTTTATCTTAGCCATCACCCAACTTACTTTTCCATTCTTAGGTATTCTTGCTTTGCGTGATATGATGAATGGAGCCTTAACTAAAGCAACTATTCAAAAAGCTTTGCTTCGCAGCTTGTATATTGTAGGAGGTATTTGTTTGGTTTTTGCTTTAATGCCAGAGGTATTTTTCAACTTATTTGGTATTGCCAAAGGCGAAAAAATAGATGACTACTTTATCAGCATGGCCGATGCCCAATTGCCGGAATGGGTACGCGAAGCTTTGGTGAATGACCGTAAAAGCTTGTTGCGATTGGATGCTATACGCTCGTTGGTATTTGTGGTATTAGGCGCTGGAGCGCTTTGGTTTTATGTTGCCGGAAAATTAAAACAGCCCTATTTAATTGGAGCCCTTATTGCATTGATTGTGGTTGATTTGTGGCAAGTAGACAAGCGTTATTTAAACGACAAAGACTTTACAGCCAAAAAGAAAAACGACCAACCCGTATTTGCCAAAACACAAGCGGATGAACTGATTTTGCGCGATACATCATTGAGCTACAGGGTGTACAATACTACCCAACGTTTGGATCAAGATGCATTTACCTCATACTACCACAAATCTATTGGTGGATACCACGGTGCTAAAATGCGCAGGTACCAAGAGTTAATTGAGTTTCAATTGAGTCGCAATAACTTTAGCGTTATCAATATGCTCAATGTAAAATACTTTATTGTTGCCGATAGCAACAACAATACATTTCCACAACTAAACTCCGAAGCTTGCGGCAATGCATGGTTTGTGCCAAGGTATGTTGTGGTTCCGAATGCGGATGCTGAAATAGACTCACTAACACAGTTTAACCCTCGCGAAGTTGCTTATATTGATGCTCGTTACCAATCGCAGCTTAATGGCTTTTCGCCTGTAGTTGATAGTGCCGCCAGTATTGTGCTTACCAAAAGCAAACCGAACGAACTGGTATACCAAAGTAACGCAAGCACCGATCAAGTTGCTGTGTTCTCCGAAATATTTTACGACAAGGGTTGGAATGTGCGCATTGATGGGGTGCCTGCTGAACATTTTAGGTGCAACTATGTGCTACGCGGAATGAAAGTACCGGCTGGCTCGCATACCATTACGTTTGCATTTGAACCCCAAGTAATTAAAGATGGTGAACGCATTTCACTTGTGTCATCTGTGTTATTGTATGGCGGATTGTTGGTTGTTGGTTTGATGGGATTTATTCCTAAAAAAAATAACGCATAATGGAGGTGATGAATGTTGAGTGTTAGGCGTTGAGTGTTAAGTTTTGAGTTTTGAGTGTTGAGTTTTGAGTTTTGGGTGTTGGCTATTGAATTGTAGATTCAGCTATTCAACATTTAATTACGCATTCTTACTACCCAATTCGTAATTGTTAACTCGTGATTCTTCTTCTGGCTTAGCGGGTGCAGCAAGGTACCGTGTACCGCGAAACACGCGCAGCGAGTGAGTAAAACGAACCTCGCTGAAGCCCCAAATATGCGATGGTATTAAATAATAAAGGAAGGATGTTGACTACGCAGGCTTTAACGCTTGAATGATGCTTGTGGCGAGTGGCCGTTATTTGCCTTCAAAAGGAATATCGATCGCATCGCCCCAGAGTTCTTCGACACCATAGAATTCACGTTTTTCGCGCTGAAATACATGGGCTACCACATCAAAATAATCAAGCAATACCCATTCTAAATTGGTAAAGCCTTCGCGGTGGCGAGGCCATTCGTTGCTGTGTTTCACCACTTCATCTTCCACTGAATTAGCAATGGCTTCTACTTGTTTGTCGCTTTCGGCATGGCTCAATACAAAAAAATCGGCTGATGCACCTTTCACTAAACGCATATCCAAAATGCGAATGTCTTCTGCCTTTTTTTCAAACATACCTTGAGCTATCTGAACTGCAAGCTCAAGTGAGTCGGCTGCGGCACGTTTAGGTGTTTTTTGCTTTTTAGTGGTTTTCCGCGCCTTAGTTGCTTTAGGCTCGCTGTTGAGCAACGCATTCACCATTGCCTGCTCTAACTCTTTATCAGTTTTAGGAGTTTTAGCCACACGTGAAACCGTTTTTTTAGCAGCACTTTTTGCTCCCTTAGCCGGGGTTGATTTGCTGCGTGAAGAAGTTGCAACTTGTTTTTTCATGTATCAATCGGATTGTGCCAAGCACTATATTTGTGCGCAAATGTATAGATTTAGCTTGTAAGTTTTTAATGCACCCTGTTATTCTTCAATCCATACACCTTACGGAGGTGACTTCAACCAACGATTTAGCTAAGCAATTGGCTGAGTCTAATGCTGCGCAAAGCGGTACCTGGATACAAGCCGACTCACAAAGCCAAGGGCGCGGACAGGAAGGAAATACTTGGGAATCGGGCAAAGGCCAAAATGTATTGGGAAGTTTATTGTGGATGCCACATCAATTGGAGGCAGATAAGCAGGTGTTGCTCAATATGGCTGTTTCGCTGGCAGTGTATCAAACAGTTTGTGCATTTACACAACTGGGTGTGCGTATTAAATGGCCAAACGATGTGTATGTGGGCGATTCAAAAATTGCAGGAATTTTAATTGAAAACAGCATTCAGGGAATGTTTGTGAAACAATGTGTAATTGGCATTGGAATGAATGTAAACCAAACTGCATTCGAAAATACAAAAGCCACTTCGCTGCGGTTGCTAACAGGAAGCATGCAGCTTATTGATGAGGTTGTGCAGCAATTACACTTCCAACTCAATGTATATTTGCCCAAAGTGGCAATGAATCAGGCTACTGAAATCACAACGCAATACCATCGTTGTTTGTATCGCTTACATACCAAAGGATGGTTTGCTAGCAATGGCTCAACCTTTGAGGCTATGGTAAGTCATGTGGATGCACACGGCCGCTTGGCACTCGAGGTAGAAGGCCAAATTCAATTATTTGGACAAAAAGAAATTACATGGATATAACAACAACATACATTGCAGTAGATGGTGGCAATACACGTTTAAAGTGGGGAATTTTTGGAGGAACACAACTGCTGCATGCAGGTGCTTGCCAACCTGACGATTTGGTATTGTTACAAAACGATTTGAAACAACATAAACCTAGCCATGCCATTATTGCAAACGTTGGAAAACCATTACCTGAGGTCAATGCCTTGTTAGCGCAAAATGCCTCATTGCATGTTTTTGGCCATGGTTCGCCCTTACCCTTTTACAATAGCTACGCAACCCCACATACACTGGGAGCTGACAGGGCTGCCGCTGTTGCGGGCGCTGTAACAATCTACAAACAACAAGCTTGCTTGGTTATTGATATTGGCTCATGCATTACGTTTGATTTTGTAGATGCAGTTGGGACTTACATGGGAGGCGCAATTTCGCCCGGCATCAGCATGCGTCTCAATGCTATGCATGCATTTACCCAAGCATTGCCACAGCTTACTTCAGAGCCTATTGAGGAGTTTGTTGGTAATACGACCGCTGCTTGCATGCACTCAGGAGCAGTGTTTGGAGCTGCAAATGAAATTGACGCTACTATCCAACGTTACCAGCAACGATTTGGTGCAGTAACACCGATTATTTGTGGCGGTGATGCGGTGCTCTTGGAGAAACACATCAAAAGCAGCATATTTGCGCAGCCACACTTGGTTTTGTGTGGTCTTAATCAAATACTGAATTTACATGTTCAAACACGCCATTAGGCTGATATTGGTATTGGCTGTTAGCCAAAATGTGCTGGCCCAAAACTTAACCCGCTCACCGTACTCCATTATTGGAATTGGTGATATGCACTTTTTAGGCACTGCACACCAATCGGCAATGGGCCAGGTTGGATTATCTATGCGCAAGCAGGCTGAAATCAATATGCTCAATCCAGCCTCCTATTCTGCGCTCAAGTTTACAGTTATTGAAGGTGGACTCTTGTACAGCCAAGGAACGTTAAACACCAATACTGCAAGCAGTGAATTTAACAACTCTTCCTTTTCTTATTTTTCGTTTGGTGTGCCTTTGCATGCTAAAATTGGTTGGGGATTGGTTTTTGGATTATCTCCGTACAGCAATATTGGGTACAATGTTTCATCAACACGCACATATCCTGATTTTGTTGGAACCACACAAGTAGAAGGAACTGGAGGTCTTTCACGTTTCCATGTTGGAAGTGGTATCAAAGTACTGCCAAATGTATCTGTAGGGGTAAACATGTCGTACATCTTTGGGCAGAATACCATTGAGCAAAAGTTAATTATTCCGGTTCAATACAACAAATTTAACATTGCTGAAACCCGATCACGCAGCGTAAACGATTTGCAATGGCAAGCTGGAGTGCAATACCATAAAGACTTGGAACTTGGGTCAAAAAAGGATAAGTATGCAATTGCCGCAGGTGCAACCTACACTTTAGCCACCAATTTAAATGGAAGTGAAGAGTACTTTATCCGGTCGATGGGTTTAGGCCAAACTACTGGAATACGCGATAGCATCGCTTACGAGAACAATGTAAGTGGATCTATCAGGTTGCCACAATCAGTTGGACTTGGGATTTCATTTGAAAAAAAGGAACAATGGTGGGTGGGTGTAGATGCCAACTACACTCAGTGGTCTAGTTTTAGAAGATTTGGCGCAATCGACTCGCTTAAAAATACTATTGGAGTAAATATAGGTGCCAGTTTTGTTCCCAATTCAACTGATTACAAAAACTACTTTAAACGTATAGAATATCGCCTGGGTGCTCGAGCAGATAATGGCAACTTGGCTATTTTCGGTAACAATATTGCTACGTATGCTGTATCTGCCGGATTTGGATTTCCGATTGGCAAAAGCAAAACACGCATCAACCTTTCTGGTGAGTACATAACACGAGGTACAACTCGAGATGGATTGATTCGTGAAGATTATTTCCGCATTGTGTTTGGAATTAACTTTAGCGATAAATGGTTTCAACGCTACAAGTATGATTAAGCAACGGTTGTTTTTAACTGGATGGATGCTGGTATTGCTTACTGCATGCACAACAGATACCGAAAAGGTAACTTTGTTGGCTGAACCCTCGCAACTGCCCGCTGAAACAGGTAAAAACATTTTAATTACTTATTCCGATTCAGGTTATACCAGGGCCAAAGTATTTGCACCTTATCTAGAGCGATACACAACCGATACCCGAAATGAAACGTTAATGAAAAAAGGAATCACCATTTATTTTTACGATAAAGAAATGAAGGTGGATAGCTACCTCAAATCAAAATGGGCAACACGTTATGACCGCGAGAAAAAAATGATTGCGCGAAACGATGTGGTAATGGTGAATAAAAAAGGAGATACGTTAAACACCGAAGAGCTAATTTGGGATGAAAATACCCAAAGAATTTACTCTGATAAATTTATTCGCATCACCACTCCAGAGGAAATTATTATGGGTGAAGGTTTTGAATCCAATACTGCTTTTACCAAATACAAAATTTTTAGTATCAGGGGAACCATTCGTTTAGATTAATGCAAAAGTGGATTGTATATAATTGGCTTGCTCTTGCAATACTTGCAATTTTGGTTGCGGGTTATATAGCTGTGTTCGAACACTTTTTTAAAGATAAAGGTTACTTATACATTTTGCTTGCCATTGTATTTGGCTTGCTATTTTACAGAAAAAGGCATTTGCTGCGTTAGCATTTATATATTTGAAAACATGGATTACCTCATCATTATTATTGGCAGCATTTTAATGTCGGCATTTTTTTCAGGGATGGAAATTGCCTTTATCTCTGCTAATAAATTGCTAATTGAACTCAAAAATAAACAAGGAAGTTTATCGGCACGTATCTTATCACCTTTTGTAAGTAACCCTTCACGCTTTATAAGCACCACTTTGGTTGGCAACAACATTGGGTTGGTTATTTATGGAATATACATGGCAAAGGTGCTCGATCCGCAAATTGGTGCGTGGTTACCTGCTGCTGCTGATAACCGCTTTTTGCTGTTGTTTTTGTCGAGTATTTTGTCGACCGCATTGGTATTGGTAACGGGAGAGTTTATTCCCAAAGTACTTTTTCGCATTAACCCCGATATTATTCTACGTGTTTTGGCGGTTCCATTTTTGCTCACCTATTACTTGTTTTGGCCGCTGGTACATTTTATTACGTGGCTAGCCAAAGTATTACTCAACCGCTTGTTTCGGTTTAGGGTAGCTGAAACAACCCCAGTATTTAGCCGTGTGGATTTGGACCAATACATTGCAGATAGTGTTGAAGACCTTGAAGAGGATGCTGATGTAGATACCGAAATGTTTCGAAATGCGCTCGATTTTGCTAATGTAAAAGTGCGCGATTGCATGACTCCAAGAACGGAGCTTGTGAGCATTCACTTAGCTGCAGATGTGGAAGAGTTGTATCAAAAATTTGTAGCAACTGGCTTGTCAAAAATCTTAGTGCATCAGGGTAGCAGCGATCACATAATTGGTTATGTACACCAAAAAGATGTATTTACCAAACCCCAAACCATTCGTTCGGTTTTAATCCCAATTGAAATTGCAACCGAAACCATGCCGGCAAATGAACTGCTCAATGTATTTACCCGCACACATAAAAGCATTGCATTGGTGGTAGATGAATTGGGCGTTACTGCTGGAGTTGTGACAATTGAAGACATTATGGAAGAAATTTTTGGGGAGATTGAAGATGAGCATGATGTGGACCAACTCACCGAAAAAAAATTAGACGATCATACGTATTTGTTATCTGCCAGACTTGAAATAGATTACCTGAATAACAAATACGATTTGCAGCTACCCGAAGGTGATTACCAAACGTTGGGTGGATTTATTTTTGCGCAGCATGAAAATATACCAACACGTGGCGAAACAATTGTAATAGAGCCGTTCCGATTCACCATTATTTCAATTACCAATACACGCATTAACGAGGTGAAACTCGAACGCATTAGCTTGTAGTTGCGTTAACTAAGCATCGGTGCGGCCTCTATGGGTTGGCCAAATGCTTCAGCAATTTCGGCTAAGGTATCAATTATATCTTGAGCATTATTGGCCGTTACCAAACGCGTTCGGTAAGGTTTAAAGTTGGGCAGACCTTGGAAATAATGTGTGTAATGCCTGCGCATTTCTACAATACCTACCCATTCGCCTTTCCACTCAATTGACTTTTGCAAATGGGCGCTGCATACTTGAATTCGATTGGCCAAGGTTGGTTCTGGTAAATGGGTACCTGTAGCCATAAAATGTTTTACCTCATTAAAAATCCAAGGATAGCCGATTGCAGCTCGACCTATCATGATGCCATCAACCCCAAAACGATTGCGGTAGTCAAGAGCCTTTTCAGGGGAGTCAATATCACCATTGCCAAAAATTGGAATATGAATACGGGGGTTGTTTTTGATGCGCGCAATTAATGTCCAATCAGCATCACCTTTATACATTTGTGCCCTTGTTCGGCCGTGCACAGTGAGTGCTTTAATTCCTACGTCTTGCAATCGCTCAGCTACCTCTTCTACATTTTTGCTGTCTTCGTCCCAACCCAATCGGGTTTTAACCGTTACGGGTAAATTGGTTGAGCGCACCACAGCTTCGGTAACCTTTACCATTTTGGGTAAATCTTTTAAAATAGCTGCACCCGCGCCTTTGCACACCACTTTTTTCACTGGGCAACCGAAATTGATATCAACCAAATCAGGTTGAGCAGCATCCACTATTTGTGCAGATAAGCCCATTGATTCTTCATCACCACCAAAAATTTGAATTCCAATTGGCCGTTCAGAATCATAAATATCCAACTTCTGGCGGCTTTTAATGGCATTGCGGATTAATCCTTCAGACGATATAAACTCGGTGTACATTAAATCAGCACCGTTCTGTTTGCACACCGCCCTAAAAGGAGGATCGCTTACATCTTCCATCGGGGCGAGCAGCAGTGGAAAGTCGCCTAATATTATGTTCCCAATTTTTACCATTGTATATTGCGGGCACAAAAATAGGCAAATGTTGGAAACCAAACCGCTAAACCCATTCCTTTTCTTTATTACCCGCTTGCTTATGCTTATTGGGATGATGATTGTATTTGGATCATTAGCCTACATGGTTGGGGTTTACGGGAGTAAATGGCTATTCGGAATTGATTTGATGCAATCTCCTTACTTGTTAACTGATTTGGTCAACAATCCGCAGGTATTGCCTGCTGCTAAGTGGATGCAGGTAACGTTAAGTACCGGTTTATTATTGATACCAGCTTTGGTGTTTCCCAATGCATTGCAAGAGTCTACGTTTACTTTTAACCGATTAGCTGGTATGCCTCAAACCAAATGGTTTGTATTTGCAATTGTGTTGTGGTTGGTAAGCATACCTATGGTTGGCGCATTGATAACATGGAATCAACAAGTAGAACTTCCATTACAGTGGCAAGCTTTGGAACAGCAATTAAAAGCATCGGAAACGGCCGCCAATCAAATGACCAAGGCCTTTTTACAAGGCGATTCTATGGGCACCTTTTGGGTAAATTTGTTTGTAATGGCTTTACTGCCCTCTGTTGCCGAAGAACTTTTTTTTAGAGGAGCCCTACAACAATTGGTGATGCGCGTAATGCCAAATATGCATCTGGCAATTGTGTTGGTAGCAATTGTATTCAGCAGTTTTCACATGCAGTTTTATGGATGGGTACCTAGGTTTGTATTGGGTGTTTTTTTAGGATATGTATTTGCTTGCAGCCAATCAATGTGGCCTGCCATTTTTTTCCATTTCATTAACAATGCATTGTCGGTTACGGTATTGTATTTTCACCTCGATGAACGGATATACTGGATGTCGGAAACTTATGTTTTTCCAATGGTTATAACCATTTTATCAGCAGCAGGGGTGATGGTATTATTGGGTTGGTTATACCGCAACCGAACGCTTACCACAAATGCAAGCTAATTGGACCCATATTTTTACGGCAACCAGCGAACTTGAGGCGGCCATTATTACCGATATGCTTGAGGCAAAAGGCATTAAAGCAGTTACACTTAACAAACGTGATAGTAGCTATTTAGCTTTTGGAAACATCGAGGTATATTGCAGCCCTGATGAAGCCATAGCAGCATTGCATTGGATACAACACAACCAACACACGAATGAAAAATAATTTTACACAACGGGCCATTACCGGAGGATTGTTTGTAACAGCAGTTGCAGGTGCAACACTTTGGAATCAGTGGTCGTTTTTTGTGCTTTTGTTTGCCATCCAATTTTTATGCTTACTCGAGTTTTATGAGTTGGTATTACCTCATCAAAGTTGGATTGAAAAATACTTAGGCATCATAACTGGATCTATTGTGTTGGTGATGTTTGCCTTGATTTTTTCCACTCATTTATCACTCGCGTGGTATTACCATTTGATACCTATCTTTTTGCTGTTGTTTATTATTAAACTCTACGAAAATACACACAGTGAATTTTCAACGCTGGCATTTCAAATTTTGGGGATGGTGTACATTACCATGCCAATCGTGATGTTGGCTAAAATGGGTTACCTCAATAGCCTCGATTACAGTGCTGGACTACCAATGGGCTTTTTCATTTTGTTGTGGACCAGCGATACAGGAGCATACCTTGCTGGGCGCACATTGGGTAAACACAAATTGTTTGAACGTGTGTCGCCAAAAAAAACTTGGGAAGGTTCAGCAGGCGGATTGGCACTAACCGTTGTTGTTTCAATTGTGTTGGCGCAATTTGAGTTGTTTGATGCCATTGATTTATTAGATTGGATTGTGAGCGCCATTTTAATTGTGGTGTTTGGTACTTATGGCGATTTGTTTGAGTCGTTGCTTAAACGCAATTTGCATATCAAAGATTCAGGTACCATTTTGCCAGGACACGGAGGTGCACTCGATCGGTTTGATGGACTTTTTTTAGCAGTTCCTGCTGTGTTTTTTTATTTATTGTTTACAACCTAAACTGAAGCAGTTGGTAGCATGAAATTGTTCAAAATCTATTTATTGTTGTTTGCCATTGTGCTGGCATTTGTAGGTATTAGCCGATTTTTTAACCCAAAGTACGAAGTGCGCGAAAACATTGTAGTTGAAAAACCATTGCATGAAGTATTTGTGTATTTAACTGATTTACCTAAATGGGAACAATGGAGTTTATGGAACACCGATGCAGACTCAACATTGGTATTTTTCTACAACAAACAACAAGGCACCAAAGGAGCTCGACAATATTTTTCTGGCGAATTGGTGGGTAAAGGTTTTATTGAGATTACCACTTGTATACCTGATACTGCATTTGCTTACCGCATGTACATGCGCGAAGGAGAGCTTACAGCAAGCGGAGTGTTTTCGTTGCGTGCAATTGACTCAATGCAAACTGAAATTAGTTGGTCAGATACAGGCAATGTTGGGAATAATCCACTTAAACGTTATTTGATTCCAATGGTTACCAAAAATACGGCAGCCTCGTTTGCGCAAGGATTGACGCGTATTAAACAACAACTGGAGCGTTAAGTAAATGTTGAGGATTGAGGGTTGAGTGATAAATGTTGAGTGTTGAATATTGCATGCTAAATGACCACTGCCCATAGTCTAATGACCAATGCCCTGCACCACTTCTCGATACGAGCCTGCGGCTCTACTTGCATTAACGGTTGGATTCTTATTATCAAATCATCTCATCATCTAATTAACAAAAAAATCTGTGTATCCCGGTAGCTATAGGGAGTAGCGATTTTTTTTACCGCAGCGACCACAGCGTTAAGACAAAGTGCACAGCGATAAGCCCAATTACCAGTGTTTGCGGCCAACATCACTTCTCGATACGAGCCTGCGGCTCTACTCGAAGTGACGGTTGCACTAACCAATCACCAACTAATTACCATTGACAAGTGACCATTGCCAACTGCCTAATTCAAAATTAAAAAATGAGCATTCAAACTTCCCAATTCGTGATTCCGAATACATAACTCCTCTTAATGTTGCACCACGAGTTTATGTGTGCTTTGGTTCCCATTAAGCAATTGCACGTTAATTAGATACAAGCCATTGGGTAAATGTCCTATTTCAATGGAGTTGTTATTTAACAAACCTTTCCAAACTTGTTGGCCAGTTATGCTGGTGATGCTCACTTGTGCCACTTGCCCTCCAGCAATACTCACCGTATGGTTAGCTGGGTTTGGGTAAATAGACACCGTTGAACTTTTTAGTTTTGTTTGTTGCTCAAGGCCTACGTTCCAACCACGTTGGTCAGTTTGCCAAACATGAGGCCGCTTGGCCATTACCTCACCTTGTGGCGAGTAGTAATATTTAAAGCCCGACATAACATAACTGCCGCTGCGCAGTTGGACGGCCGATGAAACAATATAATCATTGGATTCGGGCATTTGTTTGTCTTTTATTGGTTCATAATTACTATTATACAAAGTTATTCCTCTGTAGTTATACTTCATCCAATTATTATTCGCAACTGGAATAATTTCTCTAGAGCCAATAATATCTGTGTAAAGTCGTTTGTCAAGAGAAAGTGTCCCTTTTGGTTTTACCTCAAATATTGATGTAGCGAATCCCATAATCGTATCTGTTATCTCCACTGCTAGCATTAAGGGATATCCAATTTGCCGTTGGAAAAAATTTATACTGAATCCAATATTATATCCTAAATCCCATAAAAAAGAGTCTTTATCAAGAAGTTCTAAATTATTAGAGAAACAGTATACAACAGGTATTGTTAACGTAGTACCTCCACTATAATAGCCAGCAACTCCAATAGTACTATCAGGTAAAATGTGTAACGAACTAAAGTGTTGCGTTGATGGAGTATCCTCACCCGCAATAAAAGTAGCCGTATTTAAAACAGTACCTTTATCGTCAAGTTCTATTAAACCATACAAAAAAGCGTTTAGGTTACGGTTATCAATACTTGCAAGCGCATAATAATGTCCATTGTATGGATTGTATAGGGCTTCATAAAAACCATAATTTTCATAAAAACTGCCTATACTTTTTTGCCACATAATATTACCAAATTTGTCTAAACGCATAAGCAAGCCACACGAGAAACCACACTGACCAGAGCCACGTGTATTACCAATAACCAACAATCCAGAGTCAGGGGTTATGCACCCTACACTTCCCATATCTATTGTTGGCGAATCAGCATTTAACATCAACCTCTTCAACTCATTACCACAAGAGTCTAAATAAAGCAATCCAATTCGGGTATTCTCGCTACCTTCAATATACAAAACAGTATCACGGTGAACAGCAGTTGACACTACATACCCACCATTAGGTAATTGCTTAACGCCTGAATAAAAATTGGTGTAAAACGGAAGCGAAAAATTAGCAGCGCATTGGCCAAATGCGGCTTGGCAGCAGAGCCATAAAAGCCCTGCTGCTAGCCACTGTTTGGTGTGTTCACCCCTAGTGTACCACAAGTTTGCCATAATGTAGCAATTGTTGCTGTTCATTGTATATTTGGTATAAGAACAAGCCTTTAGCTTGGGTATCAATAGTTATTGGTTGCCCTGCAACTACATTTTGTTTTAATACCACAGTCCCGGTAATATCAGTAAGGGTAATGCTGCTATTGGCCGGCAAGTTGCCTCTTACATAAAATTGCTGTTGTGTAGGGTTTGGATAAATAGACACCGTTGAACCTTGTTCGGTTGCATATTGTTGTTGTAATGATGTTGGCATTGTTTTTTGCATGGCACATAAATCAATTACATCAGTTGTACCCAACCTCCACTCAGCCAAGGTACGCGAAACAGTTGTATATTCTGTATTATTATACACAACCTGAAAATAAAACCTGCCTGTAATACTTATCCCCGTGCATCATCCTTCGGTGAACTCAGTCTGACACTTTTTATTAAGCATTCAAACTTCCCAATTCGTACTTCGTAATTTCAAATGCGTCACCTTGGGTGTACACAAGATAACAAAATCAATTCCTCCAACATTCATAATTGTTCTTCACCAATTATGGGTTTTCGGTAAGTGTTTGTGCTGTTTGCAATACCTTGTTAAACGAATACTGTTGAATATACAAAACAGTTGAATCACCATTGACAAAGCCATAATACGTTCCACCATCATAAGGCAATTCGTTTCCTTTATCGTCATAACGGGCTTTGGTTTTTTCGGTAATACCTTTGTAATAAAGTTCAAGCTTATGCTGGTTACCCCCTGCTGCCGTTAGGGTAATAATACTGAATGGCTTTTGCTTCCGAATCGAGTCAACTTGGGCTTGTGTAATATCAGGATCAAAACCTTCGCCATACAATTGGGTAAAACAACCCAAATAATAATTTAACTTTTGGTTACCCGTTACCAGTTGTTGGTTGTTTTGCAATGCTGTTAGGCTGGGCTCAATTCCATTGGTAACCAAAAACGATTGGTTTGGCGTATTCGGGTACTCAACTTGTACCTTCTCTATTTGTTCGGCAGGTGTATTAAACACCAACTTGCTCCTCCACTGAATGGCAAATGGATAAAAACGAGGGGTTAGGTATCCAACAAAGCCTGGTATATGCAGAATAAATGGTGCTTCCGACCCTTCAATTAAGGCCATTGTGCCTGTTTGGTCAACTGTGGCTGGACCAATATACAATACCTTTTCCAATCCCTTCTGGTTGTACACTTCCACTTTAATTCCAGCAGTTGCTAAGGTTCCTACAACCGTATTCATTTGTTTTTCGGTAACTGGGTTACGCACTTGCATATCGTGCAAGGTGGTTAACAACAACTGCACTTTGGTAATATCGGCACTGTACGCATTGTTTAATGTCCAACTGCCATTTTGTTGTTTGGTTAGCAGTACTTGGTTACCTTCTTTATCCGCCATAAATATGCGTGTAATTGATCCCGTGTCAGCAATGGCAAAATCGGTTCTGCCTTCACCTATGGTTCGCCAGGGCTTGCGCACCCATACAATATAAATGGTAGCTACAACTACCAATAACAACAATAGCAATATGGTTTTTTTCGACATGGCTTTTATCGGGTATATTTTCGTTTACGTATAAAATGATTCAACAAACCAAAACACAATACCAAGGTTATTGGCAATCCTAAGTTAACCAACTGCCAATTTACACGTTGCTGTTTTACCTTGGCTTTATTAAGCAGGCGCAACGTAATCTCCTTGCTTCTTACATCAATTAATCCAGAACTATCACATAAATAATCGATACAATTAACAACAAAACGCTTGTTGCCAAACTGCTGATTGGTATAGCGGTTATAGCCCAATGGAAAAATTTCACCCGTGGTTTTTTTGCGTTGGTTGCGAATGATGTCCCCATCCGATACAACAATCATTTTGTTGTTATCAATTTTGGTTTTAAAAGGCAACTCATCATTAACATTGGCCCCCATTCGGTATTGAAAAACCGATTGAAATGTACCTTCGAGCAATACTGCCATTGGAAAACTGCCTTTACTAAACAATGTTGGATCCGGATTAATGCGTGCAATGTTTAAATCAACACGTACAGGTGCACTTAATACGCGCGCATATGGCGATGATCTTAACAACACCGTTTTGCGAATACTTTTTGTTGCGGTTGTATCAATGCTATTAGCAAACTGAAACCAAACATGATCCATGTTCTTCACAATGGGATGGTTATCCATTGGAGCAGCTACTGGATAAAACAACCATGGTAATAATTTTTGTTGGGGTGTTCCATTTTTAAGGGTGCTTAAAATCGGAATGGCTTCACATTGGATGTCTTGAACAAGATTCGGATTAATTCGAATGCCATACCTAAACAACAAATCATCCAAATTCAAGTCGTAACTGCCTGTCATAAAATAAGGCTCTTTGTTGAGGCTATCCATATCTGCAATTTGGGTTTCAACAAACCACAATACCTTGCCTCCATTCATTACATACTGATCAATTTTAAACTTATCGAATTCAGAAAATGTTTCAGTTGGTTTTGGAATTATAATTCCAGCATATTGGTTGAGTGCCTCCGGTGGAACCATGCTGAGCGGAACATCCTCAACTGTGTAAAACTGCTCTAACTCTTGTTTGGCATCAGCAATATCCCAGCGTGTCAGCGTTCCATGGTCATTGATAAATGCAATTTTGGTTGTTGCCTTTTGAGTGGCTTTACGCAATACATTGGCTATTTCATACTCCAACAATTCAATTGAACTGTTAATTACCTCTTCTGGATTTGCACCAAATTGTCCCTTTAACAAATTGAGCGGATACTCGCGCCCCTTGTAAAACAAAATTGCTCCAGGAACAATTATTTTTTGCGACAATTCATCTTCGCGCTTAATTTGAACACTGGTAGGTTGCAATCCTTTTGACGATAACTCTTCGACAATGGCATTCGTTTTTGCTGTTCCACCTGCATCAAACGGATCAATGAATTCATACTGCAAATATCCATTGCTATACACCGCAAACTCATCAAGCATTTCTTTGGTTGAGCGACTTAAGCGTTTAAATCCTGCGGGGAACTCGCCTTCCAAATAAACTTTAACAAACAATACATCATCCAATTTACCAGCCAACTCTTTGCTTGCTTTCGAGAGCGAGTACCTTTTTTCAGAGGTTAAATCCATCCGTAAAAAGTAAGCTGATCCAATTAGGTTGATAAATACCAAAATACCAATTACAATGACCAACTCCGACCATGTTTGTGCTTTTACACTTTTTGTTTTCATTGCTTTTTCCTTTACCATTTGCGTGAAGTAAATGCTGTTTTAGTAGCCCAAATAAAAGCCAAAATGATGCTTAAAAAATAAAGCACATCACGTGAGTCAATAACACCACGACTAATTGAAACATAATGTGCACGAATACCCAACGATGCAACCACACTATCCCAACTGCCCAGCAAACTAAAATTGGCTAACAAATCAAACACATTGTAAAAGGCATAACATAAAAACATAGATACTACAAACGATACAATTTGGTTATCGGTGATGGATGAAGCAAACATGCCAATAGCTACAAAACACGATGCCAACAACAACAATCCGATATACGAACCTGTAGTAGCGCCAATATCCAAATTACCTTTGGTAGCACCTAGCTGGTATACTGTGTACACATAAATGAGCGTAGGCAATAAAGCAAAAATTACCAATACCACCCCTGCAAGGTATTTACCCAAAATGATATGCATATCACTAATGGGTTTGGTTGTGAGCACCTCAATAGTTCCCGATTTTTTTTCTTCGCTAAAAGAGCGCATCGTAATTGCAGAGATCAAAAAGATAAATACTGTTGGGGCCATATTAAACAGTGTATCGAGGTTGGCATAACCCATATCAAATACATTGTACTCGGGCAGAATCCACATAAATAACCCAATGGCTAATAAAAAAACAGTAATCACCACATAGGCTATGAGTGAACTTAAAAAACTTCGTATCTCTTTTTTGAGGATGCTGTACATAATTTAATTCGCTTTCATTTTAATTTGAACTATTGGTGTCACGTTTGTTAACTCAAGAATCAATTCATTTTCATTGTAAACTGAAACATTCCATACAATCCATTCGCTTCTATTGTTGCCTGTGCGACCTATACTTTTAAACCAAACTTCTCTTTTGTTGGTTTGATATTGTTCCAAAAGTTGATTTCCACCAGCATTTACAAAGTAGCAGGTGCTATCTGCAAAAAAATACACGTCAGTCTGATTGATATTAAATCCATTTACATTCCCAGTATTTGTGGTTACTACCTTCCAAGTTTGTTTACCTAAATCAAGAGAGTTAATAGGTAGTTGCTCAGGTTTTACATCTGAGAGCGTTTCTTGAGTGCATGAACCCAGTACTAAAATAAAAGCTGCCATCAGGAAACCATTTTTCATAATTTACCTCCTAAACTAATTCCTATTGTTGTAAAACGTTTATCAATTGGAAAAACAGTTCCCGAGTACTGGTTTCGAACAAAAAGGGTAAATACAAAACCATACTCTGTATCTAAGCCTAAACCTGCGTTAAACATTGGGGCTGGAATAAACTCATCCCTTCTATATTTTACAGGTTGATCGGTTAACAAAGTATTAGAGGCATCATACCTTCCAGCTATTGGATAAACCATTCCAGGTTCAAATTGAAAAAACAAAACCCTTGTGAAATAGAGATTGAATACAGCATATACGGGAACTTGAAATTGCTGTACCAATCCGAGTCCACGATTATAATATTCAAATCCCGTTCCAACTCCCATATCAAACTTGCGGTATTTACTCAATAAAAACGAAGTGTTCATGCCTACAACTCCATACCTATTGTTTAAAGATAAGAATCCTCGTGTATAATTGTTAACTGTTAACCTATTCAACTTTTTGATAGAGTCGGTTTGCAATTGCCATTGGGTTAGTGGTGGTTTTTCAAAACGCATTGTATCTTGTGCTTGGGCAAACACCTTCAAAAACAAAATACTTAAAAGGCAAAAAATGAGGGTTTTCATTAGGTTGTTACTGGGTTAGGGTTTTAAAGATGTGTTCGAGTGAATCTTCTTCTAATTTCATTGACAATAAAATCCACCCTTCTTTAGCTGCAAGCCTCGATACTTCTTCACGTATATCCAATTGGCATGAAATTTCATAGGTAGACCCTTTTTGTTTAATGCGAACCACTCCAGGTATTTGTTTTAAAACACCTTCTTTTACTGCGTTTTTAAACTCAACCACAACAAGCATTTCATTGCGTTGGCGTTGTTGCAATTGGCCAAGTGGGTTATCAGCAACAATTTTCCCTTTGTTAATAATCACCACCCTATTGCACATTGCCTCTACTTCTTGCATAATATGGGTAGACAACAATACTGTTTTGTGTTGAGCGATTTCACTAATTAGATTTCGAATTTCACTTACCTGATTGGGATCAAGGCCCGAAGTAGGTTCATCCAAAATGAGCACTTTGGGATCGTGTAACAATGCTTGTGCGAGTCCAACACGCTGTTTGTATCCTTTTGAGAGTTGACCAATTTTCTTATGTTTTTCAGGCATCAAGCCAACGCGTTCCATGATATTTCCAACCAATTTCTGTGATTGCTTCAATTGGTATGCTCCTGCACTAAACTGCAAATACTCGCGTACATACATGTCTGCGTACAATGGGTTAAGTTCAGGTAAATAACCAATTTGCTTTCGAACCTCCAAAGGATGTGTAGTTACATCAAAGCCACAAACACTTGCTTTACCTGACGTTTGAGGTAAGTAACACGTTAAGATTTTCATTGTTGTGGATTTACCGGCACCATTAGGGCCTAAGAAACCCAGGACATCTCCAGGTTTGGCCTCAAATGAAATGGCATCCAGCGCCTTTTGTTTTCCATATAGTTTGGTGAGCTTCTCTACTTGTATCGACATGCGTATGAATGGTAGTCAGCAAAAGTACACAAAAGGTTGAAGTCATGGAGATAAAAAAATTACCGCCCCAACCTAAAAGTGAATTCTAAATTGGGGCGATTGTTAAACGTTGCAACTCATTATTGTACTAAGAACTTTTGGTATCGAACACCTTGAATTGTTTCAACTCTCAAAAAATGAATGCCTTTGCTTACCGCATATTTATCCAAAACAATTGAATATGTATTTGCAGTAGTTTCTTTAACTTCTTCAAGTGGAATTACAATCTGTTTTCCACTCAAATCTTTGATGATGACAGATTTTAGAGTTTCTTCCGAACTAAAGTGCAACTCGTTTTCAACTGGGTTCGGATATACAAATAATTGCGATAGCTCATTAATCCATTCTTTTACACTCGTGACCACAACATAAAAAGCTTCTTTCAATTCCAAGTAACCATCTAAATCAGATACATATCCAAAATCATATGTTCCCAATGGTATATCTGAAGGAATATCTAAAGTCAATATCATGGTAGAGTCATTTATAGCATTAAACGAACTTGCCTCAACAAAGGTAGACTGATTAAAAATACCCAGAATAATGTCTGAGCCTTGGGTAAAGCGGGTGTTCACACCTGTTAGGGTGATGTCTAATTTTTTTCCAGGGTTTCCATAATTTGGGCCTAACTCTACCAATCTAGGTTCGGAGTTTGGATCACCGGTAACTGAAAAAAGATTAGCTGCGCTTAAATTAACCTGATTGCTACCTACCCATACATCATAACTTCCAATCCGAACAGTATTATCAAGCACTACTGTAACTTTAAGTGTTGTATCATTTATGACTCGGATGTTAAATCCTTCAAAGTATCCACCATTATCACTTGAAAAATCAACATAAATGAAGAAACTCTCGGTCCATTTAGTTCTCGAAAAGCTAATTGTTAAATCCAGTGTTTGGCCTTTTTCACCTTCACTTGGCGATACATCTGCTATTTCCCCAAAATCAACCGCTTTCACTTCAAACGCGTTACTCTTGTTTAAAATACTGGTCCCAGTGTTAACAACTAAGTTATACATTCCTGGTTCAGCAGTTTGAGGAATAAAAACGCCCCCTTCTAAAGTAGTATCGTTGGCAGGAAATACAGATATAGGCCAATTATTGCCAATGCCTCTTACTAAAGTTGCTGTAATGTCTGAAGCTTGGGTAAATTGTGTATTTACTCCCGTAATGGTTACGGGTAAAAACTTACCCTGATCTCCTTCTGTTGGATTAATTGATTGAATAGATGCTGCAGCTCCTCCGCCAGTTACTGTAAAAGCATCTTGCAAACGCAAAGGTAAAGCCAATCCAACTATTGCAGTTAAAGCATAAGTTCCAGAAACTGCATTGCTCGGAATAACAACAGATGCCGTTACTCTTGTAGCAGAAATTGCCACAATATTGGTAAGTGGAATAATGTTAATACCCTGATTTAAAGAAAACTGAGTATTGTTGGTAAAGTTTGTGCCATTGCCAATAATCGTGACGTTGACCGTTGTGCCTGCAACTCCAGAAGCAGGACTGATAGAAGTTAGAGATTGTGCATTTGAAACCAGGGTTACAAACAGGGTTAGAATTAATGATAGGTGTTTCATTTAATTGATTGTTAATTTGATAACATACAAACTTATTCAAATACTTTTTATTTCAATATAGAAATTTTCGATAGGTAAATACCCTCTGTTGTTTCTAACTCGATGAAATAGAAGCCATTTTGAACATCAAGCTCGTAATTTAAGTTCAAGATTGTTTCTGTTCCGAGCTTCTCTTTAATTATTTGCTTACCAGTTATGTCAAACACGATAATTGACAAAGGCTTAAAGGCACGACCATTTAAGTTAATGGTGAATATTCCCGAAGAAGGATTAGGATAAACGAATAAAGAGTGCTTTGGGGTAGGTTCGTCTAATATTCCTGTTGATACCATTTGAAACGCATCAGTTGACCGGATACTCAATCCGACTCTTGGAGAAATATACCTAAAATCAACGGTACAAAATCGATCATTAAAAGCCTCTTGAAATAGAATTTGGCAAGCAATTGTTGTATCATTTACCCTCTCGCAATAGCTCATTTCAGGTTTAACGCTAAAATAGGCTCCATTAAAATCGAGTGACCAGCGGTCCGCTGCGCTTCTCAATCTGATGCTGTCATTAAGTAAATAAAAATAATAAGTTGAGATTGAGTTTTTATAAAACCGAGGTGGCTCCATTCTCCACCATTTATTTTGAGGGCTTTCTGAAACTAAAATGATTGGCCACCCCACCCTAGTTTCTATTGGAGACTCGTCATCACTAAACAGTAGGTACTGTGGGGAGGATTGGATTATTTTAAACGACTCTCTAACTCGAACAACAGCTTTAATTGTCACTGTGTCTATTACATCAAGGTTAATGACAGAACCAGCAAGTGTATCTTCAAATTGTAACACTACTTTACCGTTTTTAAAATGAGTATTTTCACCTTTGAGGATCAAGGTATCTGTTTGGCCAAGCGACAAGATATAGTTTTTATCAAGCTTCACATATCCTAATGGTTTATTAGTTGAAAAAGGAACAACATAATACAAAAGGTCTTGGCCTTCATAAAGTTTAATCTTTAAAACCAAAGAATTACGTTGACCAACAGTATTGGCCAAAATTGTGCAAGAGAGTATTGAATCATTTTCGACTTTTATATCACTAATATTAGCTAAATCCGCAGAAACAAATGGAATCGATCTCAGTTGACTTAGTTTCAATGATTCAAACCGGATTTAAACATTGGTTTTTAGACCTCTTGAAATTTGTTTGGGATTTACCTCTTTTACACTTGGTATTGAATCGTTTCCAATAATATCGACCCATTGGCTTTTGCATTCAAGCCAATAAGGGTCATAATTTTCAGAATATAAATTAAAAACATATTGACCGTTGGGAATATCAAATGGAACAATGAAACGAAATGATGCAGTTGAATCATTTTGAACAGTGCTTGATAAGATAGGTGTATTATAAATTAACCAATTATTAAACGGATTTACGAATTGAATTTTATCAAACATTGAATCATATAAAAACACCTCTTTAAAACTAACAGTTAATGTAACTGTATCTAACTTTTCGAAACTATTTGGTGAAACTTGCGTAATAGTTGGATTGTAATCACCACCTTGTACAACAATAAATTCAGGAATAAAGAATGAATCACAACCAAGTTGCGTTTGAGACTTAGGTTCGAAAAAGCTTAAGACATATTTTAAAGTAAGATTTAATTGAGTTCCATCCACATACTCTTTCGGAACAACAAGATTAAAGTTGGTAACTGTATCATTAATATAATTGATATCCGGTAAGTTAATTTGACTTGGCACTCCATTCTTTGGGCCGAATTCGAAATACCTAGCTTCTGTTTTTCACTTTACCGAATCATTAGCAAACCTATAATAAAGAGCACAATTAACAGTGTCACCACGCTTTGCGATTGGCTTATCTACTGATAAGATTTGTGCTTGAACTAACTGAGAAGACACCAACAGGAGTATTAAAATAAGGAAGGACTTAAAATGTTCCATATTTTGATTTATTTTGATTTAGTACATAAGTCAAAAAATCAGTTTTGTTTAGTTGTGCCTCTTTATACAAATCTAGTAACTGCTGGTCATTTGCCACAATTTGCTTTAGGTAGGTTTGCTGTTTATTTTTCGTAATTTCCAATTCCAGTATTTTGCGTAACACCGCTACTGCTATCACTTTAAAATGCTCATTTTGCTCATCATACTTAAATCTTAATAATACAGTGTAGGCATCCTTATAACGAGAAGTGTTATAGTAGGCTCCTGACAAATTCAGAATACCTGCTGAAAATTTTGGATTAATACCCGCTGATGCTTCTAATAATGGAATGGCTTTATCATAATTATTTTCGGCCACAAAACAGGTAGCATAATTATTTATTACGTGCACTTGGTATGGATTTAATACATATGCACTTGCAAAAAAATGTTTTGCCGTTGTAACATCATTATTTAAAAAATAACCCACACCAACATACCATAAAAGCGGCATCGTAAAGTGGTCCATGTTCGCATATTTATTGATAGATGCATTGCCTGCTTTAATAAGCATTGCTGAGTTATTTTTTGCATGTGCTAAATGCAATACTTTTTGTACACGTTCACTTTGCCATCTGTAAACACAAACGTAAATACTATAGCCAACTAAGAGCACTATCAACCAAGTAAAAAATCTTGGAATGGTTAAACTGAATTTACCAGAATAATTAGCTGCAATCCATGCAATAGCTGATAGCATAATCCATAAATGCTCAATACGTTCGAGTGGAAAATCAACCAATGATATAAACACAAAACCTACCAATTGAAATATGATAAGTGCGTGTAGAATAAGTAGTTTGGTTTCAACTTGTTTGTAAAACAAAATGATGATGAAATATAAACTCAAGGCAAAAAAAAGCAGATAACATAATCCCCCAACAATTCCAGTTTCAGCAAATACCCATAAAAAATCGTTGTGAGGGCGTTGAAATGTAGTGAGGCCTTCTGTAATGGTATAATTTACCTCGTAAAACTTTCCCATACCATACTTTGGAAAATGTATTTGCCAATTTCCTGCACCCACTCCAGTAATAGGAAACTCTTGAATCATTTGCCAAGTATTGTCCCACACATTTTTACGCTCAATAAATGATTCTGTTCGCGTAAGCAGTGTCAGTTTATCGCTGTATCCAAATACTAAAATACCGCCAAGTAAACTGAAGCTTAATAAGAATAAAACTATTGTCCAACGTAGTTTTTTATTTGCTCGCGGATGCAAAGCAAATAAAACAACACACACACCTAATGCAATACCAATAGCAAGAATAACAGCACGTGTTTGTAGCGTAAGGATCAAAACGGTTTGCACTGCTGAAAAAAAGACAAAAAGAAACTTTAATGCCTTGCTTCTTAACCCCCAACACTGCATCAATAGTGGTGGCAGTGTAACGAATAAATAACCACTTAATAAATTCTTATGCCCAAATGTGGCATTTACCCTATACATATTATCGCTTTTAAAAATAGGTATGCCATGTGTTTGCAAATAAATTATATCTCGCAGAGCCAGTGCAGAAGCCAATACACCGCTCAATGCAATCGCCAATGTAACTTTTTGCCACGTTAACACCTCATATGTAAAACACCAATACATGGCTATCAAAAAAAGAGCAAAGCCGATAATTTTAACAGATATATACCAAGCTTCCGTTTCATTAATTGCCTGCTGAATGGAAACTAGATAACAAATTGCGATTGCCAAAAATAGGAGTGGCAATATTGACTGAATGGAAAACGAACTCTTTACTCTTTTCCATAACACAATGGCGGTGCAACCAATAAAAATATTGAGCAATACTTGTCGAGGTAACAAAACTGGGTCAACTCCATGAGCTGAATAAACCAAAGGCAGTAATACAATACAAATATCATACAGCACTTGAACCCAATTATTAAAAGCCTTATTCAATTGTTGATTTTTCATACGGGTATTCAAATCTATTCAAAAAACCACTTGACCGAATACAACTTGCTCCCACATTGGCAATAATGTATTCCAATCCCTGCGATTGCTTGTAAATACAAGCCTTATTGGGTTTTCAATTTCAACGAAAGCGAAATAAAAAATCACATTTTTTCCACAAAGTGGGGGAAAGTGGAGAAAAGTGGTTTTTTGTTTTTACTTTTACGCCATCAATAGTAAAAACAAGTGTCGCAACTACACGGAGAATATGAATGTAAACTGGATGCCAAGGGAAGGTTAATCATACCTGCTGCTCTTAAAAAGCAGTTACCCAAAGCTGCTAAAGACAGTTTTTTCATTAACCGTGGTTTTGAAAAATGCTGCGTGTTATACCCAAGCAATGAGTGGCAGTTGATAGCGGCTGAGATTAACAAGTTAAGCGACTATGTTAAAAAAGAGCGTGAATTCAAGCGGTACTTTTTGCGCGGAGCAAGTCAGTTAGATATGGATGCAAGTTCACGCGTAAACCTACCAAAATCGTTGCTCGAGTATGCAGGAATTGGCTCGGAAGTGATGCTGTTGGCATATGGAAACAAAATAGAAATATGGAGCAAGGTGGCTTACGAAAAGATGCTGAGTGAAGAACCTGCTGACTTTAGTGCATTGGCCGAGGAAGTAATGAGTAAACGAACAGAACAAAAGTAACACACAGTGAAAGCCAATACCAATCAATACCGAATTAAAAGAAACCAAATTGAATGACAACATACCATGTTCCCGTGATGCTGAAAGAATGCATGGAAGGATTAAACATCCAGCCTGACGGGAAATATGTCGATGTTACTTTTGGAGGTGGCGGGCACTCAAAGGCAATCTTGTCAGCACTTTCATCAAAGGGCAGATTGGTTGCATTTGATCAAGATCAAGATGCACAACGAAACCTTTTGTTAGATGATAAACGCTTTGTATTTATTGACCAAAATTTCGAGTTCATATCAAACCACCTCGCATACCAAGAGCTGTTACCCATTGATGGTTTATTAGCGGACTTAGGTGTTTCGTCACATCAATTTGATACTGATGAACGTGGCTTTTCCTTTCGTTTTGATGATGCGGCATTGGATATGCGAATGAATACGAGCATAGGTAAAGGAGCTGCAGAAGTGATTGCATCGTATACCGAAGCACAATTAGCCGATTTATTTTACCAGTATGGTGAACTCAACCAGTCGCGAAAACTGGCACATACCCTCGTGTCAAAACGAACAATTGAACCGATACAAACAGTAGGCGATTTAAAGAAAGCATTGCAAGCATTTGCGCCTCAGTTTAAAGACTATAAGTTTTGGGCACAGGTATTTCAAGCCTTGCGCATCGAGGTAAACCGTGAACTGGAAGTACTCAAGCAATTATTGCTACAAGCGAGTGAAGTGCTCGCACCAGGCGGACGACTTGTGATTATGAGTTACCATTCGCTTGAAGACAGGCTTGTTAAAAATTTCATCAATACGGGAAATTTCAATGGTGAAGTTTCAAAAGATTTTTTTGGAAACATCATTCGTCCGTTAGAACCAATTAGCAAAAAAGCCATCACAGCAAGCGAATTAGAACTAGAGACGAACCCCCGATCACGTAGCGCCAAGTTGCGCATTGCACAAAAACTAACACCGTATTTGAACTAAAGTGGCAAACAAAATCACCATATCATCTGAAGAGCCAGAAGTTGTGCAGCAACCTAAAGAACCCTCGCGTTTAACTGACACGATGCAAAAGGTAGCTGATTTCAATTTCAGCATCTCGAGCAGTTGGATTGTGAAACAGATTCCGTACGCGTTGTTTTTAGTTGGACTCACACTTGTGCATATATGGAACGCACACAACGTTGAAAAATTGATACGTAAAACAGATCGGCTTGCGCGTGAAAATAAAGAATTACGGTCGGCTTACATCAGCATCCAAAGTGAGTTGATGAGTGAAAGTAAACAATCAGCTGTAGCTGCAAAACTTGATTCAATCGGTATAAAAGAATTAACAGCTCCACCTTTTAAAATAACCAAACGTGGCAACGAATATTAAAAAAGTCATTCTCATCAGAAGCTATATCGCATACGCAAGTATGTGTGTATTTGCATTGGCGATTGTGGCCTATTTATTCAAAATCCAGTTTGTTGAGCGAAACCATTGGCTTGCAATGGCCGAAGATATCGGAACCACCATCCAAACAGTAGAACCTGCACGCGGAAACATTTTTGCAAACGATTACAGTTTGTTGGCAACATCACTGCCCATTTATGATTTGCGGATTGATGCCAAAGCTCCCGCCTTTCAAAATGATGAACTTTTTGAAAACAATATCGACTCGTTGGCTTTGCTTTTATCCCAATTATTTGAAGACCGAAGCAAAGCCGAATACAAGCGCATTTTGGTAAATGTGCGTAAACGTGGAGATCGGTATTATTTACTCAAGCGTAAAATATCTTATCCAGAAATGAAACAAGTGGTGCAGTTTCCCATCTTCAGGGCAGGTAAATACAAAGGTGGCTTGCATGTAGAAGAAAAAAACAGAAGGGAGAAGCCATTTGATTTATTAGCTGAAAGGACTATTGGATATAGCGTTCAAGGAATTGCTCCTGTTGGTATAGAAGGTGCATTTGACAAAGACCTTGCGGGCAAACCTGGCAAACGTGTAATGCAACGTATTGCAGGGGGAACATGGATTCCGGTAAATGATGAGCAACAAATTGAAGCACAAAACGGAAAAGATATTGTAACAACACTGGATGTAAATATTCAAGATGTGGCAGAGCAAGCATTGTTAAATACCCTTATTAAAAATGATGCGCAGTGGGGTACCGCTATATTAATGGAAGTGAAAACGGGAGAAGTAAAAGCCATTGCGAATCTTACGAAAATTGCCGAAGGTGCTTATACCGAAAAATACAATTATGCTGTAGGTGAAAGTTTGGAACCTGGCTCTACTTTCAAGTTGATTAGCATGTTGGCTTTGTTAGAAGACAATAAAGCAGAAATGACCGACAGGTACGATACTGAAAACGGACAAAAAAGGTATTTCGCCAATGCCGTTATGTACGATTCGGAGCCGGGTGGTCATGGTATTGTAAACCTCCAACAATCGTTTGAAATATCATCAAATGTTGCTATTTCAAAGGCTGTATATGAAGCTTATAAAAGCAATCCTACACAGTTTTACAATCACCTACAACGATTAAAATTAACCCAGCCAATTGGGCTGCAAATAAAAGGTGAAGGTACACCTCGTATTAAACATCCAAAAGATAAAGACTGGTATGGTACCACATTGCCATGGAGTAGTATTGGATACGAAGTAAAAGTAACACCGTTACAGATTGCTACACTCTACAATGCAGTTGCAAACAATGGTGTAATGGTTAAACCCATTTTCGTAAAACGGATTGAAAAAACAGGTAAAGTGATTCGCTCATTTCAAACAGAGGTGATGGTTCAATCGATTTGCAGCAAAGGAACTCTTGCCAATTTACGTACCATGATGGAAGGTGTTGTACAACATGGAACTGCAACCAACTTACGTAATCCTAATTATACAGTAGCAGGCAAAACCGGAACTGCGTTAGTAGCGGATGGAAGTCGAGGATATGCTCAAAAATTATACAGATCATCTTTCTGCGGATACTTTCCAGCTACCAATCCGCAATACACCTGTATGGTAATGGTAAATGGGCCATCAAAAGGAGTGTATTATGGATCGGCAGTAGCAGGACCCGTGTTTAAAGAAATTGCAGATAAAGTATACTCGAGCAGTACACACTTACATCCTGAACTGCGTTATGCCATTAATGCAGATACGGTATTATCTGTTCCACAAACAAAATTAGCGTTTAAAGAAGAACTGCAACTGGTATACCATTCACTAGGATACCTTAAGCAACAAGCATCGGCAGATATTGAAGAACAAGGTAGCGAATGGGCAATACCTGCTATTGCCAAAAAACAAGTTACACTTCAATCTAAACAGTTGGTGATGCAAACCATACCTGAAGTAAAAGGGATGGGTGTAAAAGATGCTGTATACCTACTCGAAAATGCTGGACTTAAAGTAGAGGTTGTAGGGATAGGCAAAGTAAAACAACAAAGCGTGCTACCAGGCACACGAATTCAAAAAGGTTCAACCATCAAATTACAACTCGGAACGTGAAAACCATTAAACAACTATTTGAATCCATAGCAGGAGCAACCGTTTATGGGAATGATTCACTTTCCATTAACAACCTTGTATACGACTCGCGCAAAGCAACAACAGGCTCACTGTTTTTTGCAATTAAAGGTACACAAGCCGATGGACATGCATTTATTGATAAAGTGATTGAGCAAGGTGCATCTGCAATTGTTTGTGAAGTACTACCAACAATACTTCAACCATCTACTTGTTATATACAGGTTGGAAATAGCCAAAAAACTATGGCATTGGTTGCAGCAATCTTTTTCAATCATCCATCAAAACAACTTAAACTTACTGCAGTAACTGGAACAAACGGCAAAACAACAGTTGCTACTTTGTTATTCAAATTGTTCCGATCATTTGGTCATGGGGTAGGATTGTTATCAACGGTAAATAACCAAATTAATGATGCCATCATTCCTTCAACACATACAACTCCAGATAGCATCAGAATTAACGAGTTGTTGAGGGAAATGGTTGATGCAGGTTGCAGTTATTGTTTCATGGAAGCAAGCTCACATGCAATAGACCAACACCGCATTGCAGGATTGCATTTTGCCGGAACCATTTTTAACAATATCACCCACGACCATCTAGATTATCACCTCACGTTTGAAAATTACATCAAAGCTAAAAAACAACTTTTTGATGAAGTGAATGAAGATGCATTTGCACTCACCAATAAAGACGACAAAAATGGAATGGTGATGTTGCAAAATACCAAGGCAACTAAATACACATATGGTTTAACCACCCTTGCTGATTTCAAAGCCAAAATTATTGAAAGTGACTTTAACGGAATGCTACTTAATATAGACGGAGAAGAAGCATGGTTTAGGTTAGTGGGCAACTTTAATGCATATAATTTACTTGCAGTATATGGTGCAGCGTTTTTGCTAGGTAAAGATAAAACAAGCATTATTCAACATTTAAGCAGTCTAGAATCTGTTAAGGGAAGGTTTGAAGCGTTACGTTCAACATCTGGTGTAATTGGCATTGTTGACTATGCGCATACACCTGATGCTCTTCAAAATGTATTGGAAACGATTAACTCGCTTCGTACCCAAAACGAGCAACTAATTACAGTTGTGGGTTGTGGCGGAAACCGTGATGCAGCTAAACGCCCGCTAATGGCAGAAGTTGCTGCAGAACTGAGTACCAAAGTAATTTTTACAGCTGATAATCCAAGAAACGAAGACCCAGAAAATATTATTGACGAAATGCAGAAAGGTGTAAAACCACTGCATTACAAAAAAACACTTCGCATTACAGATCGAAAAGAAGCCATTAAAGCAGCAGTTGGAATGGCACAAAAAGGAGACATCATTTTAATAGCTGGTAAAGGCCATGAAACATACCAAGAAATTAAAGGTGAAAAACATCCTTTTGATGATACACAAGTACTGCGTGATTGTTATTCTTTATTTAATACATAACCAAGCCTAATTATGTTATACTATTTATTTGAGTATTTAGACAAAACCTTAGATATACCAGGCGCAGGAGCGTTTCAGTATATTTCGACAAGAGCTGCACTAGCCATTATTTTGTCGTTAACCATTTCAATGGTTTTTGGTAGAAAACTGATTGAATGGCTTCGCAAACTTCAAGTTGCTGAAACAGTTCGGAACTTAGGACTTGAAGGTGAGAAACAGAAACAAGGAACACCCACAATGGGTGGGCTCATTATTTTGGGAGCCATTTTATTACCTACACTATTATTTGCTAGGGTAACCAATGTATACATCATCTTAATTGTGCTATCAACCATATGGCTTGGTGTAGTTGGGTTTATTGATGATTACATCAAGGTATTTAAAAAGAATAAAGAAGGTTTAGCAGGTCGTTTTAAAATTCTTGGTCAAGTAGGATTAGGTGTAATTGTGGCTACCACTTTGTATTATAATGAACATGTAAAAACGCGTGAATTTTTTAAACCTGAAGAGGTAACAACTGAATTTATTCAACAAAACAATCTACAACCGCAAGTAATTGATGGGCAGTTGTACATGATGCGTGAAAAACACTCTACAACAACCAATATTCCTTTCTTTAAATCGAGTGAATTTGACTACGCCAACGTGCTTGTATTTATGGGCGAAAATTACCGCGACTACAACTACTGGATTTATCTATTGGTTGTGATTTTCATCATTACCGCGGTTTCAAATGGAGCAAATATTACCGATGGAATTGATGGCTTGGCAGCAGGAACATCAGCTATCATTGGAGTAACACTCGGATTGTTTGCCTACGTATCAGGCAATATCATATTCTCGAAATACTTGGGTATAATGTATATCCCACACTTGGGTGAACTTGTAATTTTTGCTGGAGCATTTGTTGGAGCTTGTGTCGGATTTTTATGGTACAACTCCTACCCTGCTCAAGTATTTATGGGTGATACCGGAAGTCTTGCATTGGGTGGAATTATCGCCACATTTTCACTCATGGTTCGCAAAGAACTATTGATTCCAATTTTATGCGGAATCTTTTTAGTAGAAAATCTATCCGTGATTTTACAAGTGTATTACTTCAAATACCAAAAAAGAAAACATGGGATTGAATATGCACGGGAGCATCGGCTTTTTAGGATGTCGCCTTTACACCACCATTACCAAAAAGGTGGGTACCACGAAGCGAAGATTGTAACCCGCTTTTGGATTATCGGAATCATGTTGGCCATCGTAACCATATTAACTCTAAAAGTAAGATAATACATGCAACAAAAAAGATTGGTGATACTCGGTAGTGGCGAAAGCGGAACAGGTGCAGCCATCTTAGCTCAACAAAAAGGCTATGATGTGTTTGTGAGTGATGCTGGCGCAATTGCAGATGTACATAAGTTAGAGTTGCAAACAATTGGCGTCCCCTTTGAAGAAGGCACACATACCGAAACAAAAATCATCAATGCAACAGAGGTCATTAAAAGTCCAGGTATTTCAAACAAAACCCCATTAGTGCAAAAGTTAACTGAATTAGGAATTCCAGTGATTTCAGAAATCGAATTTGCTGCTCGTTACTCCAAGGCAAAAACCATTTGCATAACTGGTACAAATGGGAAAACAACTACAACCTCACTTATCTACCATTTACTTCACAAGGCCGGGTTATCGGTTGTTGTTGGTGGAAACATCGGAGTGAGTTACGCACGTTTGGTTGCCAATCAAACTTTTGATTATGCAGTATTGGAGATAAGCAGCTTTCAGCTTGATAATATGTATTCATTTAAGGCTGACATCGCGGTGCTTTGCAATATTACCCCCGATCATTTAGACCGATACGAATACGATTTGCAACAATACGTAAATGCGAAGTACCGGATAACCCAAAACCAAAACGCAAATGATTTATTCATTTACTGTGCCGATGATCCAATAACCCTAGCCAACCAATCACGATTTAACATAGCCGCAAAACAAATTCCTTTTACCCTAAATGGAACACCAGTTCCAGGTGCATATATCCAAAACGGAATGATGCATGTAAACCTAACCAACGAAAAAAATAATCTCTTCAATATGTATACACATGAACTAAGCCTTAAAGGCAAACACAACGCTTACAATTCAATGGCAGCAGCTATTATTGGCCAAGCACTCAACATTCGCAAAGAAACCATTCGCGAGAGTTTAATGGATTTCCAAAACGTGGAGCATCGCTTAGAAAAAGTTGCTTCGGTAGGTGGTGTTGAATTTATTAACGACTCTAAAGCAACCAATGTAAACGCTGCATGGTATGCATTGGAAAGTATGGAAAAACCAACCATTTGGATTGCTGGTGGTGTTGACAAAGGCAACGACTACAGTTTACTTAAAGAGATGGTAAAGGAAAAGGTACGCATCATCGTGTGTATGGGATTGGATAACCGCAAAATACATGAAGCATTTGGAAGCGATGTAGACATGATTGTAAATACAGCATCGGCTAAAGAAGCAGTACATGTAGCTCACAAGCTAGCCAAACCTGGCGAAATCGTATTATTATCGCCTGCATGTGCCTCATTTGATTTGTTTAAAAATTACGAAGATAGAGGCCGTCAATTTAAGAATGCAGTTCGTGAATTGTAGTGAATAGTGATAAGTGATTGGCAAAAGCAATAAATAGCAATAAGACCAATGATTAATTACTAATTATTAATTAAACCGCGTGAGTAATATACAAGAAATACAAGCTGCACAAACACTGTGGAACCGCATTAAACCGCGGGGCGATATGTTTATGTGGGGCATCATATTCACCTTATCAATTTGGGGGTTGTTGGCAATATACAGCTCAACCGGGGCGCTTGCCTACAAAAAAAATGGGGGAATTGTTGAGATCTATTTGCTTCAACAAGCTGCATTGCTTGCCGTTGGATTTTTTGTTATGTTCTTTGTTCACTCAATTCACTACAGGTACTTTATTGGATTATCTAAGTTGCTTTTATGGATTACCTATCCATTATTAATCTATACACTCATATTTGGGGTTGAGATTAATGGCGCGAAACGTTGGGTCAATATTATCGGCATTACTTTTCAATCATCAGATATAGCAAAATTGGCGTTGATTATGTTTGTAACAAGAGAACTGGCACGAAAACAAGAAGAGATTAAAGATTTGAAAAAATCATTCATGCCCATTCTCACACATATCACCTTGATTTGTCTCTTAATTGCTCCTGAAAACTTGTCGACCGCATTGGTACTTTTTGCTACTTGTATGGTGATTATGTTTATTGGTAGGGTTAGCATTAAACACCTACTCGGAGTTGGAGGGGCAGGATTGCTTGCAGGCATTATTCTATTCGGGATTTTATTTGCCGTTCCCGAAAAAGCATTGAAAGGAACAGGACGTTTGCTTACTTGGAAAAACAGGGTTGAACATTTTGGAAAAAAAGAACTTGACCCTGATAAAACATTTCAAAACGACCACGCCAAAATTGCAATTGCAAGTGGAGGCATTATTGGTAAACTACCCGGAAACAGTACCGAACGTAATTTTTTACCTGAAGCGTATTCCGATTTTATCTACGCAATCATCGCAGAGGAATATGGCCTTATTGGAGCAATTACCATGTTGTTGTTGTATATGTTTTTTTTATACCGAGCCATGCGCATGGTAATTAAAAGCCCGAAAGCATTTGGTGCGCTCATTGCCGTAGGACTCAGCTTTTCACTTGTGCTGCAGGCCCTCATCAATATGGCCGTAGCTGTCAATATTTTTCCAGTCACAGGACTCACGTTGCCTTTGGTAAGCAAAGGAGGTACATCCATTTTACTTACATCAGTAGCATTTGGTGTAATCATGAGTGTAAGCAGGTATATTGAGCAAGATGAACCCCAAACTGAAGAAACAAAAACAGGAATATGAGGAAATTGAGAAAAATAATTATAAGCGGTGGAGGCACAGGAGGACACATCTATCCAGCTGTTGCTGTAGCACAAGAATTGCAAAAACGCATTCCTGATATTGATATCTTATTTGTAGGAGCAAGCGACAGAATGGAAATGGAAAAAGTACCAAAGGCTGGCTACAAAATAGAAGGCTTATGGATAAGCGGCTTGCAAAGAAGTTTAAGCTTCAAAAACTTACTTTTCCCAATTAAGGTATTGAGTGCTGTTTGGCATGCACGTCAAATTATCAAAAAGTTTAACCCCGATATTGCAATTGGATTTGGTGGATATGCAAGTGGTGCTTTAATGTGGGCGGCAACTTCACAAAAAATTCCTACTCTGATTCACGAACAAAACTCATACGCGGGTATCACCAATAAAATTTTAAAAAACAGGGTTGATACCATTTGTGTTGCTTATGACCAAATGCATCGATTTTTTCCTGAGCAAAAAATTGTAAAAGTGGGTAACCCAATTCGAAAAGATTTGATTCAGGTTGCAAGCAAGCGTGAGCAAGCCATTGCTCATTTTGGGTTAAATCATGCGCAAAAAACAGTACTTGTTATTGGTGGAAGTTTGGGTGCACGCACTATTAACAAAGCTGTTTTTAATGGACTAAAACAACTTGAAGATGCAGGCTTGCAACTAATATGGCAAACAGGTAAATCATTTAACGCAGATGCGAATCATTTACCATCATCAGCCAAAGTACTTCCTTTTATATATGAAATGGACCTTGCTTATGCAGCGGCTGATATCGTTGTTTCGAGAGCAGGCGCGTTGTCAATAGCTGAACTAGCACAAGTACAAAAGCCCGTCATTTTAGTTCCTTCTCCAAATGTTGCAGAAGACCATCAAACAAAAAATGCAATGGCTTTGGTTAACAGAGAGGCTGCGATTTTGGTTACAGATACAGATGCTCCAGAAAATTTGATTAATGAGGTGATTAAGCTTGCAGCCAACGATATGAAACAGGCACAACTCAAAAACAATATTGCAAGTTTTGCCATGCCTGATGCTGCAAAACGAATTGTAGATGAATTAATACGACTGATTGCTTAACATAAAATTGCATGATGAATTTAGCAGATATCAAATACGCATATTTTTTAGGAATTGGTGGTATAGGCATGAGTGCAATAGCAAGGTACTTTAATGCCAATGGTGTAACGGTAATGGGATACGATAAAACCGAAACTCCTTTAACACAAGAACTTGTTTCAGAAGGAATAGCAGTGCATTATGAAGACCTTGGTTCAGACATTGAAAGTTACCATTTACAACCAGAAAATTGTTTGGTTGTGCTCACTCCAGCAGTTCCTAAAAACCATGGTGAGTGGAAATGGTTAGCGGCTAATGGATTCAATATTTTAAAACGCTCACAGGTATTAGGTATTATTACAGACGCCTATCAAACCATTGGTGTAGCAGGAACGCATGGTAAAACAACCACATCAACATTAATTGCACATTTACTCAAACAGTCAACAGTTGATTGTTCTGCATTTTTAGGTGGGATTTCTGGCAATTACCAAACAAATCTTTTGCTGTCAACCAAAACAACGCCTCCTTCAACACAATGGATGGTAGTTGAAGCAGACGAATTTGACCGATCATTTTTAACATTGCATCCGCAAATTGCCATTATTACTTCATCAGATGCAGATCACTTAGACATTTATGGTGAACACGATGAACTCAAAAAATCGTTTGTAGCATATGCAGCTCAGCGAAAAGAAAACGGGACACTCATTGTAAAAAAAGGCCTTGAAATTATTTCTGATTTATCAGGTCCATACACAACCTATTCAGCTGCCGAACAAGCTGATGTTTATGCCTCAAATATCCGTGTTAATGGATCTGAATACCTTTTTGATTTACACGTAAACGGAACTCGAATTGCAGATTTAGAGTTGGGTATACCAGGAATGCACAATGTTGAAAATGCAGTTGCCGCATCCGCAGCCTGTTTAATTGCCGGCATTACTTTAGGAGAACTAGCTGCAGGACTCGCTAGTTTTAAAGGTGTAAAACGTAGGTTTGAGTATGTGGTAAAACATCCGAAGCTCACCTATATTGATGATTATGCACATCATCCAGAAGAGTTAAGAGCAATCATCTCATCGGTGATTGCAATGTACCCCAATAAAAAAATTGTTGGTTTATTCCAACCACATTTATATTCACGTACACGCGATTTTGCTGAAGGCTTTGCTCAAAGCTTATCACTGATTGATGATATGTTGCTTTTGGATATTTACCCTGCACGCGAATTGCCCATTGAGGGTGTAACATCGCAATTGATATTGAATCAAATGCACGCTAAACACAAAGCCCTTACCACTAAAGAAAAAGCAATTGCCGATTTGTTAAACCGCAATCCTGATATTGTATTAACACTTGGTGCTGGAGATATTGATACACTCGTTCAGCCATTACAACAAGCTATTTTAAATGCCATTGGATAAGGAAAAAATATTGAAAACCGCGAAACGCATTGGCCTTGTTTGCCTTTGGGTATTGTTAGGTATTGGCATTATTGTATCAATTGCATTTGTGAATAAAGAAGATGCGCAACTTAAATGTACAGCGATTCACATTCAAATTGAACCCAAGCATGAAATTTTGTTTATTGATCGCGAGTCGGTGCTCAAAAATTTGAACCCCGAAGGAGACGAGAAAAAGATTTTAGGTAAAACCATCTTACAACTTAATACGCCTTTGATTGAACATAAACTTAACCACAATGACTTTGTGAAAAAAGCACAAGTGTATACAGATATGAACGGTGCGTTAACGATTAACTTGACCCAACGCAGACCAATATTGCGCATAATGAAGCAAGATGGAACAAGTTTTTATTTGGATGAAGATGGCCGACAGATGCCTATTAGCGGGATGTTTACCTCGCATGTACCCATTGCAACAGGCAATATTTTTGAGCCTTATAAAAGCAGGGATACCATGCACTCATTTGTAGGAAATGAACTCACCAAGATAGCCACATATGTTGATAAACATACTTTCTGGAAGGCACAGATTGAACAGATATTTGTTACACCTGAAAGTGAACTGTGGCTGATTCCGAAATTAGGTGACCATACAATTGTATTTGGAACGACTGAAAACATGGAAACCAAATTTGAAAACCTGCTGCTGTTTTACAAAGAAGGATTGAGTAGAATGGGTTGGGATAGGTATCAAACCATTAACCTCAAGTATGAAAATCAAATAGTTTGCACAAAAAAATAATATTGAGATGAGTGATATCAAAAAAGTAATTGTTGGACTTGATATTGGAACTACCAAGGTATGTGCCATAGTAGGTACCAAAAACGATCACGGCAAAATTGAAATATTGGGAATGGGTAAAGCCGATTCGTTAGGTGTAATACGTGGTGAGGTACGCAATATTGAAAAGACAGTAAAAGCCATTCGAGAAGCTGTTGAAAAAGCAAAGCAAAGCATGTCGAATGGAAAATTGCGCATAGAAATAAACTCGGTACATGTGGGTATTGCAGGCCAGCATATCAAAAGTTTGCAACACCGCAATTCTATTTCACGCCCCAATACAGATGATGAAATTTCGAAACAAGACGTTGAGAAACTGATCAAAGACACGCACAATTTAGCATTGCCTCCTGGTGATAAAATCATTCATGTAATTCCACAAGAATACTCTGTAGATGACTTTACAGATGTAAGTGACCCGGTGGGAATTGCAGGAGTTCGCTTGTCGGGCAATTTCCACATTATTACTGGCCATGTTGATGCAATAAAAAATATTTACAAAAGTGTTAACCGCGCTGGCCTTGATGTAGCTGATTTGATACTTGAACCACTCTCTTCTTCTGATGCTGTACTTACACAAGAAGAGCTTGAAGCAGGTGTTTGTTTAGTTGATATAGGTGGTGGGACAACAGATGTTGCCATTTTCAAAAAGGGCATGATTAAGCATACTGCCGTTATTCCTTTTGGTGGAAACATTATTACAGACGATATTGTAGATGGGTGCCAAGTATTGCGGAACCAAGCTGAATTACTAAAGCTTAAATTTGGCTCAGCATTGGCTGATGAAAACAAAGAAAATGAAATTGTTTGCATTCCAGGATTTCATGGTCGTCCTCCAAAAGAAGTTTCTGTCAAAAACCTTGCAATGGTTATCCAAGCCCGTGTTGAAGAAATATTCGAGTCGGTATTGTATGAAATTAAAAGTTCAGGATTGGAGCGCAAACTCAATGCAGGTATTGTTATTACCGGAGGAGGCTCCCAACTCAAACATTTGGATAAATTGGTTGAGTTTGTAACAGGAATTGATACCCGTATTGGATATCCGAATGAGCATATCTCAAAAACAATTGTTGAAGAGATTAAAAGCCCAATGTATGCAACTGGTGTAGGATTGGTGATTAAAGGACTCAACAGTGAAGAAGAAGTTTTGGAACAACCAGAAACAATTAGTGCTGACATTAAACAAGAAACCCGTAATGGATTTTTATCACGTTGGGTAGAAAAAGGCAAAGCCTGGCTCAATGATGATGATATGAAAGATTACTCGTAGGCGGCAACGCTTGCATTAAATACAATTACGTATGGAAACAAGATTAAAATTTGATTTACCCAAAGATAAATCAAGCATTATTAAAGTACTTGGTGTTGGCGGAGGTGGTGGCAATGCGGTGAACCACATGTTTGAGCAGGGCATCAAAGGTGTTGACTTTGTGATTTGCAATACTGATTTGCAAGTTTTGGAGGCAAGTCCTATTCCAAATAAAATCCAATTGGGAAGTGGATTAACCGCAGGCCTTGGTGCTGGTTCAAACCCTGAAGTAGGCAAAAAAGCCGCCATGGAAGCCATTGAAGATGTAATAGAAGTATTAGGTGTAAATACCAAAATGCTATTTATTACTGCAGGAATGGGTGGTGGCACTGGAACTGGCGCGGCACCAATCATTGCGAAAACTGCAAAAGAACTTGATATTCTTACCGTGGGAATAGTAACCACACCTTTTGCTTTTGAGGGTAAAAAGAGAAGATCACATGCTGATGAAGGTATTGAGAACTTGAAAAAAAGTGTCGACTGTTTATTGATTATCAGCAATGATAAAATTAAAGAAATGTATGGCAATTTGCCCTTACGCCAAGCATTTAGCCATGCTAATGATATATTAACAACCGCTGCAAAAGGAATTGCTGAGTTGATTACCGATACAGGTTATATCAATGTTGACTTTGAAGATGTTAAAACCGTAATGAGCAATAGTGGTGTTGCCTTGATGGGTTCTGCTTCAGCAGAAGGAGATGACAGAGCAATTGCCGCAGTGAAAGCAGCATTGGCATCACCATTGTTAAATGATAACCAAATTAAAGGTGCGAAGAACATCTTATTAAATATCTCATCTGGAACTGAAGAAGTTTTAATGGATGAAGTGGAACAAATTTCAGCTTATATACAAGATGAAGCAGGACTCACTGCAGATGTTATTTTCGGAACTTCATTCGATGAATCGCTCGGAAACAAAATTGCAGTAACGTTAATTGCCACTGGATTTGAGTCGCGTCAAAATTCGATTTCAACCATTTCTGAAACGCGGACCAAACATGTGTTGTATGAAGCACCACGTAAACCCGATATGGTGATTTCAACATTAGCTGTTGAACCAACTCCGCCACCAGTAGTAAATGAAATTCCTGAAGTACCACCTGCGCCAATTGCAGTACCAGAACCTGAACCGATACCTGATGCACTCAACTTCGAACTCAAAATTGAACCAGAAGAAGTGTTTCCAATAGATCCTCAGTTGTTATTTGAATCAGAAGAAGCACCTATTGAAAATACACCTATTGCGCACCAAGAAGATATTACTCCTATTTCGGAAGTAGATTCAGATGAGTTTGTGCGCTTTGAGTTAACGGTCAATGAAACAGAAGAAAGTGAGGAAGATGGGATTGAAGAGTCGTCTCCACAATTACTTGAAGAAGAAGAATTGCGAATTGAACAGCGTATTCAACGCATCAAGGAACTCAAAAACTTGAATGTAACGATTAACTCTCCAGGTGGTATTCGTGATTTGGAAAAAGAACCTGCCTACAAACGCAGAAACAAAAAACTTCAAGATGTTCCACATTCATCAGAAACGCAAGTTTCGAGGTTAACCTTGTTCGACTCGGGACTTAAAACCAACAATTCGTTTTTACACGACAATGTTGATTGAGATGAAAAATATGATTCAATAAATACCAAAGCCACTTTAGGAATATTTCCTTGAGTGGCTTTTTTGTGAATAGTACATATATGCCCTTTTAATAATAACCCGAAACCAAAATGAAATTTTCAAAAACATACAACAAAGAAGTTTTTTGCTTAGAAGGAGATTGGAACAAGGATTTGAAAAAGCAAAACTCCGTACAAGAAGTGCTTTCGTTTTTGAAGAAAAACAGGGATATCGACTATATACATAGGCATTGTGGCACTCGTGAAAACTTGAGTTATTATATTAACCAATGGAAACTAAAAAAGTATAAAGACTACAGCATATTATACATTGCTTTTCATGGCAAACCCCATCAAATATTAATTGGAAAAGATATTGTTACGTTAGATGAATTAGCTGAAATGTTGGGGCCCAATTGCCATAATAAAATCATTCATTTTGGTACTTGCCACACGTTGAATATCGATTTAAGGCATATTAAAAGATTTTTACGAAAAACGAATGCATTATGCGTTTGCGGTTTTGGAAAAGAAATCAAATTTGTTGAAGGCTGCGTCTTCGATATCTTGCTGATAGACATGCTACAAGAGTTCAGAAATATTGGTACAGTGCAAAGTTACTTGGGTCAATATTACAAATCATTAGCCCAAAAATTGGCCTTTAAACTTGTGCACTTGTAAATCTGATTATTACTAAATTGTTAAGCACAAAACTTCTAACATTGAGTTAAAGTTTAGGTTTTAGGTTGCGTGGCTTTTTGACACCACCTATTACAATGAAACGTTCAATTCAAAGTAAAATATTTCTTCTTATTTGCACGGTATGCATATTTACCGCTACTACAGCACAAGTAAGCATTACAGGCAGCAGTGCTGTAACCGAAAATTTTGACGGTATTGGCACATCTGCCACTGCAACATTGCCAAGCAATTGGAAAATGTCGGCAGCAGGGCAAGGTTCATCAAGTCTTGCATTTACAGCTGTGGGCAATGTTACAGCCACTACTGCAGCGGCAAGTACTGGATCACCAACAGCGGGTGCAAGATACAATTGGGGTAACGGAAGCACTACATCTGACAGAGCAATAGGGTTTATGACTTCTGGAGGATATGCATCGCCAAATGCCATTCTAGTGCAGTATAGGAACAATGGTTCAACTAACATCACCAATATCTCAATTAGCTTTGATATTGAACGATACAGGATAAATACCGCAAATGCAAGCCTCACTTTTTTTACCTCAACTGATGGTACGACATGGACAGCTCAAACTACGGGAGATATTGCCACAAGCGCATTTCCAACAGGCACGAGCGCGTATACATTTACAGGTGGAACAGTTATTTCACGTTCGGTTAACATAAGTTCACTTTCCATAGCAGTTTCATCTGACTTTTACGTAATGTGGGTGATGAATACCACAGGCGCAAATTCACAAGGAATAGGATTAGACAACGTAAGTTTAACCGCCACATTTGCTCCTGCAGCCGGAACATCACTCCTCACAGCTGGATCTGTAGCCGAGCCAACAAGCTTCTCTTCATTAATTAATACGCAGGTTGCAGCGGTACAAAATTATGATATAGCTATTCAAGATGATGGAACCACTCCAGCAACAGATGCTACTCCAACGCAAATTTCACAAATACGGTTTAGCCAAGGTACCGGAAATGATATTGCAAACTGGACCCAAGCAATATTGGGTGCAGAATTAAGTGATGGAACAAATACCCTTACTGGAACCATTAACGCATCCAATATTACCTTTTCAGCTATTCCAAATGGTATTGGGCAATTGGGACATATTGCTGACAATGCCACTAAAACCTATACCCTCAAAATTTGGCTCAACACCGATGTAGGTTCCTTAAAAACATCACTTGATGGAAGCAATATTGTGTTCAGAAATACCAATGCTGATTTCACAATTACGGGGAGTCAACTCGCAGCTTCGCAAGACGTAAACTCTGGCAGCAGTAACAATGCTGTTTCAGTTATTGCAACAGCAATCGGATTTGCACAAAATACAAGCAATGCAGACGTGAATAGCAATATGTTGCCTGCACCTGCCGTACAAGCTATTGATGCAAACGGAAACCGTGATTTGGATTTTACTTCTTCTATCAGCATCACATCAAGCGGCACTTTAAACACAACCCCACAAACTGTTTCTGCAACATCGGGCTTGGCTACATTTACCATTAATCACACCGCCACTGGAACTTCGCTCACACTTACAGCAGCCTCATCTGGTTTCAGCAATATCACTTCGGCAAGTTTTAATGTTAATATACCAAGTGCTGCTGCAATATTGTGGAGCAATGCAAGTGGTAGTGCTTGGTTAACAGCATCAAACTGGACAGGAACAACAATTCCTTCCGCATCTCAAGTTGGACAATTTGGAGTAAATCCTACAGCAGCTACTATTGGTATAAATATGAATGGAACAACAAACAATGGTGCAAACAATCAAATAGTAGGTGGAATAGAAATAACCAATTCAAGGTCAGCTGCATTGAATATAGGTAACAGTGCAGGAAGTACTGCTGGAAACTTGACATTGGCTGGAGTTACTATTAATTCCATTGAGAACACAGTAATTCGAAATAACAGTTCACAACTCCTAACTATACAAGCCAATCAAACTTCTACAATGGGGTTGATTTTAAACAATACAACAAACAATATTATTCAAATCAGTGGGACAGGCGGTGTAACCATTAGTTCTGTAATCAGTGGAAGCAATCCCATTACCAAAAGAGGAAGCGGAAGCGGAATATTGCAACTAACAGGTGCTAACACGTATACGGGTTTAACAACTGTAACAGAAGGTACTTTGCAATTAAACAGAACTGGTGGAACAACCGTACCCACAACCAACAATTTTACAGTTGATGGAGGTACCCTCAGAATTAGTTCAAACCAAACGCTCAATAACCTTACACTCTCTTCTGGTAACCTTACCATTGATGTTGGCGTTACCCTTACCATTAATGGAACCTTTACTTTTACCGGAGGTACTATCACCAATAATGGTACTCTTAGTTATGGCAGTTCTTCAACATTAACATACAACACTGGTGATAGCAGAACAGCTGGAGTCGAATGGCCATCAAGCGGCCAGCCTGCAAACATTAGTTTGTTAAACAACTCAAGTGTTGCATTAAGTGGAAACAGAACCATCGGCAATTTAACCACAACAGCTGGAACACAGCTTAGTATAGGATCCAATACACTCGTTCTAACTGGCACATTCAGTGGAGGAGGAACCTTAGGTGGAGGTACATCGTCAAACTTAACAATTGGTGGAAATGTCGGAACAATTGCATTTACGAGTGGATCGCGTTCACTTCGTAATTTAATAATTGGAACAGGCTCCAATGCAAGTCTTACACTTGGAAGTTCACTTTCAATTACCACAGATGGCAGCATAACATTTAATTCCGCAGGTACCAAATCATTTCAAACAGGTGGCAATCAATTATTGCTGCTCGGAACAGAAGGTAGCTGCGCGTATATTGGCAATTTAAATGGCGCAACTGTTACGGGTGCAATCACCATTCAACGTTTTGTTAAAGAAGTAGCAAGGAGGTGGCGCTTTTGGGGATCGCCATTTAGCAATGCAACTTTTGAAGATGTAAGAGATGATATTTTTGTAACTGGTGCGGGTACCGGAACCACATTGGGGACGCTAAATAGCAATGGATTTGATGCAACAACGACAAATGTACCTTCTGTGTATTCATATAACGAAACAGCAACCGGTAACGCACAACAAGGTTGGCAAGCACTTTCCAACAATACTTCTTCTTTAACCAATCAAACCATTGTGGCGGGTAGAGGTTACCGCATTTTTGTGAGAGGTGATCGAAGTGATTTAAACCGATTAAGTGGAACCAATACAACCCAAAATCAAGTGATTATTCAAGTAAGTGGAACGATTAATTCAGGGTCCATTTCGTTGCCGGTAACCTATACATCAACAGGTGATGCCGCTGCCGATGGTTGGAACTTTGTTGCCAATCCATATCCTGCAGCATATGATTGGAACGCTTTTTATGACGATGCATCAACAACCAAAACCAATATAGATCCCACCATTTGGATTTTAGACGCGACAACTTCATCATACAAATCGTATAACGCAAACTCGAGTGGTGATCTCACTGGCGGGCTTATTCCGATGGGCAGTGGCTTTTGGGTAAAAGCAAATGGCATGTCACCTTCACTCATTTTAGAAGAACGTTTTAAAAGTACAATCCAACCAATAGTACTTCATAAAAGCGCTGCAAATGAACTTACACTTACCTTACAACTCGACTCTATTACAAAAGACACTTGGATATTGCTACCTGAACCGGTAAGCTCCGACTCGCTTGATGGGTATGATATTGTGAAACTACAAGGCAGCATTGCATTGCATAGCGCTACACAAAATGGAAGTTTGCTTGCACTTGATGCACGCCCAATACAACCTGCTGATACCATCGATTTGTATTGCAGCGGAGGCAATCGCAATTATTCCTTAGTAGTAAATAGTATTCCTACTGATGGATATGAATATACTTTGCTCGACCGCAAAACTGGACAATTACAATTGCTTCAATTGGGCACCTTATATTCATTTACCACTAACCAATTAGACAGCACCAGCTTTGGAAAACGATTTGCCATTGTTTACAATACACCACAACCATTACCTGTTACACTTATTGCATTTGAAGCTAAGATATTGCCTGAACTCGTAAATTTGAGCTGGTCTACTACAATGGAATCAATGCTCGCTTATTTTGAAATTGAACGCGCAGGAATCAACAAACAATTTGAAGCAATTGGCAGGCTGAACGCAATTGGCAATTCAAATACAGTGCGCTCGTATCATTACAATGATGCAAAAGCACACCAATTAGGCAATGAATTATACTACCGTTTAAAAATGGTGGATGAAGATGGCGCTTACCGTTATTCACCAACTCAACATGTACAATTTCATAAAATGCAGTCTGCAAATGAGGTGTTTTGTTGGCCAAATCCAGCTTCTGACGAAGTGAAAATCTCCGCGAACGATGCCATCGCATCTGTTAGTATTTACAATCCTAATGGTGCACTTGTGACACACACGCAACACACAACTATTCAAACCAAAGAATGGGATAATGGCCTTTACCATGTTCAAGTTGTGTTTGCTTCGGGCGAAGTTAGTAGCTGCAAATTGGTGAAAGAATAAGCATAGTTAAACATCGCAACTTGTCATTTCATTTGTTAACATTCACAAGGCTCTCCTGTACCTATGACCTAATTTAATGCAAATCGTTTATAATGGCATTCACCTTTTACTACCCAAACTTGAACTACTTTGAGGCTGATTTAATTATATTGTTTTTTAGATTTCGAATGAGGTTTGATTAGTCAACTGGCCTCAAAATTAGTTATGTGGAAGAAGGCAGTTCCGTAATTATTTTTATATTTGACCTTTAAAGGACAAGACCAAAAATAGTAAACAATGTTAGGTGAAAAACTAAGAGAATTGCGAGAAGCCATAGGGTTACTACAAAGAGAAGTTGCTGCTGACTTACAGGTTGACACTGCATACATTAGTAAAATGGAGCACAATGAAAAACCTGTTAGCCGTACTCACCTTAAAAAATTGTCCAAGTTATATGGTATATCTGAAAGCGATTTGATACCTATTTGGCTTGCAGACAAAGTGCTGCAACTGGTAGAAAACGAAAAATTTTCAGTTGAGGCTTTGGAAATGGCTTTAAATAAAGTGAAACAAAAGTGAATGAATTAACCCCATATCAAGCAAAATACATTGCATACGAACTTACTAGACGCTTCCCATCGGGTAGCAGCGAGAAGTTTAATGTTGCTTTGATGGATGCTCAGGTTGACTTAAACCCACATCAGGTGGAATCAGCTTTGTTTGCTTTTAAGTCTCCCCTTTCCAAAGGTGCAATTTTGGCTGACGAAGTTGGATTAGGTAAAACAATTGAAGCCGGAATTTTACTTTCTCAACTTTGGGCTGAACGAAGAAAAAAACTTTTAATTATTTGTCCTGCCAACCTTAGAAAACAATGGAGCCAAGAATTATATGATAAGTTCTTCTTAGACTCAATCATACTTGAAAACAAGAACTTCAGTGAGTTTGTAAAATCGGGCAAGCGAAACCCGTTTGACCAAAATAAAATCATCATTTGCTCTTATCAGTTTGCAAGAGCTAAGGCAGACTTAATGCAATTAATTTCCTGGGACTTGGCAGTTGTGGATGAGGCCCACCGTTTACGGAATGTTTACAAGCCGACCAATAAAATAGGAAACGCAATTAAAGAAGCCTTATCACATTCAAGAAAAGCGTTATTAACTGCTACCCCTTTGCAAAACTCGCTACTTGAATTATACGGGCTTGTAAGCATTATTGATGAACACACTTTTGGTGACATCAAAAGTTTCAGAAGTCAATTTTTAAGAACAGTTGAAGGAGAAAATTATCAGGACTTAAGAGACCGTTTGAAATCGGTTTGCATCCGCAATCTTCGCAGACAAGTTCAGGAATACATTCGTTACACCAACCGAATTCCGCTTACTATAAAGTTTGAGCCATCGGATGATGAACAGAAACTCTATGAAGCAGTAAGTGATTATCTGCAAAAGGAGTTGTTGTATGCCTTGCCTGCCAGTCAAAGGCATTTAATGACTCTGATTCTCAGAAAACTTTTGGCTTCATCTTCCTTTGCGATTGCAGGAACATTGAATAGCCTGATTAAGAAATTACATCAGGTTATTAAAGACCACCAAAAAGTGAGTGTGATTGATGAAGTTTCAGAAGACTATGAACTTTTTGAAGAACAAGCCGAAGAATGGGAAGAGGATGAACAGACAGATGATAATTCTTTAACCGAAACAGATATTGAATCTATAAAACTTGAAATAACAGAACTAGAGAAATTCAGAGATTTAGCGGAATCCATTAAACATAACGCCAAGGGAGAAAAACTATTGACCGCTTTGAAGGAAGGCTTTACTAAAATGGATAAACATGCCAATAAGAAAGCCATCATCTTCACAGAATCTACCCGAACGCAGAATTACCTTTTCAATTTGCTGAGTGAGCAATATCCCAACAAGATAGTTTTGTTCAATGGTTCAAACAATGATGAAACATCCAACAAGGTTTACAAAAGCTGGTTGGAGAAAAACAGAGGAACTGATAAAGTAACTGGTTCTCCAACGGCTGATAAACGGGCTGCATTGGTTGAGTATTTCAGAAATGAAGCCACCATTATGATTGCTACCGAGGCAGCAGCAGAAGGTATCAACTTGCAATTCTGCTCATTGCTTATCAATTATGATTTGCCTTGGAATCCGCAACGGATCGAACAGCGTATTGGCCGTTGCCATCGCTACGGACAAAAATATGATGTGGTGGTAGTGAATTTCCTGAATGTGAAAAATGCTGCCGACATTCGGGTATTTCAATTGCTCGATGAAAAGTTCAAACTATTCAGTGGTGTATTTGGTGCCAGTGATGATGTGTTGGGTAGTATTGAATCGGGAGTTGATTTTGAAAAACGAATTGGCGAAATCTATCAGAAGTACAGAACTGAGCAGGAAATCATTGAACAGTTTGATTTGCTTCAAAAAGAATTAGACGAGCAAATCAACAGCAAAATGCTCTCAACCCGTGAAACGCTTTTAGCAAACTTTGATGATGAAGTATTGGACAAATTAAAAATCCGTTTGTCTGAAAGCAGAGAATACATCAATAAATACGAACAATGGCTTTGGGCAGTTACCAAATTCGAATTGAACGGTGCTGCCACTTTCAATGATAAAAACCTAAGTTTCAAACTCAAAAAACAGCCTTATTCAGAAGCAACTTTTCCAACAGAATCTTTCAAATTGGGAAAACCAAATACTGAAGCTCACGTGTATCGCATGGGGCATCCCTTGGCGCAAACCGTTTTAGAAAAAGCTAAAGAGAAAGAATTGCCTGAAGCATCACTCACTTTTGACTTAACAGGTTATGAGGGAAATGTTTCAATACTCGATGAACTCAAAGGAAAACAAGGCTGGCTGAGTGCTTTGGCTGTAAGTGTGGACTCTTTTGAATCATCTGACTATGTGATTGCATTTGGTCAAACAGACGATGGCAAACCTTTAAATGAGGAGCAAGCCAAAAGGTTACTCACTTTGCCTGTGAAACAAGCAAATGGAAACGCACCATGCATTGATGAAAAACTAGTTGCCCTTCAAACAGAAAGTCATATGGATGCTTTACTGAAATCTATCTCAGAAAGGGACAACAACTATTTGAAATTTGAGACAGAGAAACTCACCAAATGGGCTGAGGACAGAATGAATGCTGCGGAATTAGCCATCAAAGAAACCAAGGCTAAAATAAAAGAGTTAAACCGGGAAGTACAGAAAACCACTGACCCGATGGCTCAATTGAAACTGCAACAACAATTGCAGGAAGAATCAAGGAAACAGAAAAAACAAAGGCAGGAAATTTTTATCGTGGAAGATGAAATTGCAGAAATGAGAGATAAAATGATAGCTGATATACAAAAGCGAATGAAACAAGAGATTAACAAAACACATTTGTTTACCATTAACTGGAAATTAGTATAGGCATGACAAACTACGATAAACTCATCAATACACTCAAGGAAGTGTTCATGCTTGATAAAGCGGAACTTGATTTTGGTATTTACAGAATCATGAACCAAAAGCGGAAAGATATTGAACAGTTTTTAGAGGTGGACTTAGTTCCGCAAGTACATAAAGTATTGTCTGAAAGCCTTTCGGTGGACAAAAAGGCTTTGCAAAAGGAATTAGATGATGCCATAAAAGCCGCACAGACTTTAGGAGCAGACCCAAACACTTTGCCTAAAGTGCAGGAATTAAAAAAACGTTTGGGTGAAGCTGCCGATATGGTTGCTATTGAAAACGAAGTTTTCTCACTGCTTGCCAATTTCTTTAAACGCTATTTTGATAATGGCGATTTCATTAGTATGCGTAGGTACAAAAAAGATGTGTATGCCATACCCTATGAAGGCGAAGAAGTAAAGCTGCATTGGGCCAATGCCGACCAATACTACATTAAAACCAGCGAATACTTTAAAGTTTATCGTTTTAAGTTGAGCAATGGCAAAACGGTTTGTTTTGAATTGGTAGAAGCCAGCACCGAACAAAATAACAACAAAACACAGGGCGATAAAGAAAGACGATTTGCCATTTACACAGAAAAGGTTTATGAAACCATAGGTGATGAATTTAAAATTTACTTTACCTACGAGCCAACCGACAAAAAAGTAAAACAAAGTGATTTACTGGAACAGGCTTTTGATGCCGTAAAAACCCAAATACCACAAGATTTTTTGGAGTTGCTTAGTTTGAAACCAACAGAAAAAGACAAGCAAAGAACCTTGCTGCAAAAGCACTTGAACGATTATACAGCCCGTAACACCTTTGACTACTTTATACATAAAGATTTGGGTGGTTTCCTTAGCCGTGAATTAGACTTCTATATTAAAAACGAAGTGCTGTTTATTGACGACCTGAACACCCGTGACGAACAGGAATTTTTAAAACAACTGAGCAAGATAAAAGCTATTAAAAAGATTGGTGAAAAGATTATCACTTTCCTAGCACAGCTAGAAAACTTCCAAAAAAAATTGTGGCTGAAAAAGAAAATGGTGGTGGAATGCAACTACTGCATTACGCTTGACCGTGTGCCAAAGGATTTGTACCCCGAAATACTGAATAGCCAAGCCCAACTACAGGAATGGATTAAACTCTTTGCTATTGACGAAATAAAAGCCGAAAAAGCAGGTGGCTTGTTTATGGAAGATAAAGTGGGCTTTAGCATCCCGCTTACGCTGGAGTTTTTAAACCAAAATCAATTCTTGGTTTTAGATACTGCCTTTTTCTCTGAAGCCTTTAAATGGCAGTTGATTAGCAGCATTGAGAATTTTGATGAGCAGTGTGATAGTTGGTTGATTAACTCAGACAATTTTCAAGCTTTAAATTTACTAAAGGCCAGGTTTAATCAACAAGCAAATACGATTTATATAGATCCGCCATATAATACTAGTGCATCGGAAATTGTCTATAAAAATAATTACAAACACTCCTCCTGGCTATCTCTTATGCATGATAGGTTAGTAATTGGCCGAGAATTTTTGAAAGAAGATGGAATAAAAACCGTTACAATTGATGATGTTGAAGTAAAAGAACTTCATTTTTTATTGGAGTCGATTTATTCAAGAGAAAATGTTGCAGGCTTAATAGCAATTAGAATTAATCCTTCTGGCAGACCAACGACAGATGGATTGGCCTTATCACATGAATATGCCATAATGGTTAAAAACTCGTACAAGTCAAAAGTTATTAAAATCGACCGTTCTGAAGAACAGAAAAAAAGGTTCAACTTAACCGATAAAGATGGAATTTATGAGCAACGTAACTTTCGTAGGGAGGGCTCAAACTCAAATAGGGAAGACGGTAAAAGGCAATGGTATCCAATCTACGTTAATGTGAAAGATTTAAAGTTACGTGTACCCGAAATGAAATGGAATGATGACACAGAGCTATGGGCAATACTAGAAAAGCAAAATGAAGATGAACAAATCATTTACCCTATAAATGATGAAGGAGTTGAGAAAAACTGGAGATGGAGTTGGGAGAATGTCAAGAGGGACTATTCACAGTTCTATGCCAAATATCAGGAGGATAAAATACAGGTGTATTATAAGTATAGACCAAATGAAGAAGGTACCACACCTTTAACGTTTTGGGCTGATTCAAAATACTCTGCTACTGAACATGGCACAAAACCACTGAAAGATTTATTCCCCATAAACAATTTTTCTTATCCCAAATCAATTTATGCGGTAGAAGATACTTTGCTCATAAGCGGATTAAAGAAAAGAGACGGCTTTGTCCTTGACTATTTTTCAGGTTCTGGAACTACTGGTCATGCTGTTATAAACCTTAATAGGATTGATAACGGTAAACGGAAATGCATTCTTGTAGAAATGGGGGAATATTTTGATTCAGTCACCAAACCCCGCATCCAAAAAGTAATTTACAGCAAAGACTGGAAAGATGGCAAACCTGTAAGCCGTGAAGGCATCAGCCATTGCTTTAAATATATGCGTTTGGAGAGCTATGAAGATACACTCAACAACTTAGCTTTAAAACAAACTGAAACCCAACAACAAGCTTTGGCAATGAACCCAGCGTTTAAAGAGGGCTACATACTCAACTATATGTTGGATGTAGAAGCCAAAGACAGTTTGCTCAATCTGGAGTGGTTTGTCAACCCGTTTAACTGCTACCTGAACATCACCAAAAACAACGAACTACTACCCACCAAAATAGATTTGGTAGAAACCTTCAATTACCTGATAGGGCTGGTGGTAGAAAGTTATGCTAAACCCAAAGAAGGCTATGTGGTGCTAACCGGTAAAAACTTAGCCGGAGAAAAAATACTGGTCGTATGGCGAGATTGCACCCAACACAACAGCACCGCATTGAACCAATTTTTAGAAAAAAGCAAATACAACCCACTCGATGCTGAATTTGACCGCATCTACGTAAATGGCGACAATAACGTAGAAAACCTAAAAACTGGAGACGAACGCTGGAAAGTGGTTTTGATTGAGGAAGAATTTGGGAAGAGAATGTTTGAAAATATTTAAGATATGGTAGGTACAAAATGGTATAAATGTGATTTGCATTTGCATACACCCGCAAGTAAATGTTTTCACGACAGAGATACTGTTACTCCTGAACAATGGGTACAAGAAGCTATTGATAAAGGTTTAAACTGTGTTGCTGTTACCGACCATAATTCTGCGGAATGGGTAGAATTAATTCAGGAGGAAGCTTCAAAAAAGGGTCTAAATGTTTTTCCAGGTGTAGAACTCACTTGTAGTGAAGCTAAGGTTCACATACTTGTTTTGTTTGAAATTGGAACAAATAGAAGAACCATTGAGGATTTCATAACTCTTTGTAGAATTGATAATACAAAATTTGGGGAACAGGATGCTCATTCTCCATTGTCGGTAGAGGAAGTAATCAAAGAAGCATCTAACAAGAACGCCTTGTGCATTCCTGCACATATTGACGAATATGCAGGTTTAGGGCAAGTCGCTCATGGCTTGAGGGAAAAACTTTTTCAATCAGATATTTTTTTAGGAGTTCAAGTTGTCCACAAAGAATTTTTGGTTGAAGAAGGAAAATTTAAAAAACAAGAAGCTCTAATTTCAATCAATAAATTTAGAGGTGCAACTGACGAAGAAATTACTTCGGGTAAACTAAAGATTTCTGAAGAAAAATTAAAGGAATGGCGTTCACCAGTTCAACAATCAATAAAACACAGCAAAGCAATTTTAACTTTTTCTGATAATCCTCATTCTGAATTTAATTCAAAACATGGTTTATGGGGAATGGGTAGAAGATTTACTTGGATTAAAATGGATCAGAAACCAAGTTTAGAAAGTTTAAGACAGGCAATGCTGTTACATCAGTTCAGAATTAAAAATGATTTTGATTGTCCTGACCAACCCTATTCAATACCTGACACTTGGATTCAAAGCATAACAATTAAAGAAACAGAACTTTCAAAAAGTGGCAATGATGTTTTGATAAACTTTAATCCACAAATGAATACTATTATTGGAGGAAGAGGAAGTGGCAAATCATCCATACTACAATTCCTCAGAGGAGTGTTTGAAAAAGGTCATGAAATTGATACTTTAACCACAATTAAAACAGAGTTCTCTAATTTCTTCAAAGTTAAAGACAAGAAGAAGCAAGGGGTGCTTAAAGCTGCTTGTAGCATTGAAATACTAATTAACAGAAGAGACGAATTATATAAAGTTTTGTTTAAACAGGAGACACCTATCAAGCATAAAACACAAATACTAAAATTCAATGAGATAAGCGGTTACTTTGATGTGGAGCAAAATTTGTCATTTATGAAAATTCTTGACTTCGATATCTTTTCTCAAAAGCAGATTTATGAAATTGCAAATAATTTAAACTCTTTAAGAGACCGAATTGATGTTTCTTCTTTTGATATTTCAAAACAACAAGATGTTTTAGAGAATAAAAAAGCGGAATACATTAAACAGTCTTCCGAAATAAGAGCACTTAAATTAAAAGTTTCAAAAAAAGACGTTCTTAAATCCGAGATTCAGGATATTGAAAATAAAATCAATAAAGTAAAGGAAATTGGAATTGAAAATGAACTTAAAAAAATTCAAAATTTTAATTCAGAGAACATTCAATTTATAAATTTTAGAGTTGGGATTGAATCTGAACAAGGAAAATTTGATTCTCTAACGGAATCTGTTCGTGGATTAAAATTAAAACCTGAAGCTTACACTGAAAGCTCAAGGATTATTTTGGAAGGTTTAATTAATAATGTGAATAGTGAAATTGCAAAAATTGCTGTTACATTAGAAAAGACTAAGTCTGATTTTGTAAAACTGAATACATTTTTAGAAGCAGAGTTGAGTGCTAATAAATGGAGTAAGGATAAAAAGGAAACAGAAGAATCATTTGAAAAAAAGAAAGAAACACTAATAGGCCAGGGAATAGTTAAAATTGAAGAAATTGAAGCAGATATTAAACTACTTGCAATTAAAAAAAGTGAATTAGAATCAATTGAAAAAATTGAAACTGAAATTACAGAAAAGGAAGCCGCATTAGCCAGTATTAAAGAACTCTATATTACTGAAAGATTAAAACTAAGTACTGTTAGGAAAGAGTTTTTAGAAGGGTTGCTTTATGATGGGAAGGTACGAGCTAAAGTTAACGGGTGTAAAGACTTTGAAAACTTAGAAGAACAAATCAGGTTAGTTTTAAGTAGTCCAGAATCATTCGATAAAGATGTTGCGACAATGATAGAGTATTGGTCGGGGCCTGATGTTAAAAGGGCTAACAAGGGTGTTTTTGATATTATCGTTGGAATACATAACGGTACAAATACAGGTGCTGATTTTGATAAAAGATTTATTACAAAAGTGAAAGGTCTAAATGGAGAGCAATTGGATTCTTTTGATTTAATGTTTCCTGAAGATGTCATTCAATTAGAGTACAAAACAAATGCAGGTGTTTGGAAAGCTTTATCAAATGCATCCGCTGGACAAAAAACAGCGGCTATACTAACATTGATTTTATCCGAAGGAAACAAACCATTAATTCTTGACCAACCAGAAGACGATTTAGACAATTATTTAATTTATGACTTGGTAGTTGACCAATTAAGAAAATCAAAAGAATCAAGACAAATAATTACTGTTACGCACAATGCGAATATTCCAGTAAACGGAGATAGTGAAGTAATAATTGTTATGGATTCGGAAACAAAACATTTAAGCCCCAAACTAATAGGTACTATTGAAGATGATGAAATAAAAAAAGCTGTTTGCTCAATTATGGAAGGTGGTACAGATGCTTTTAACATGCGTTCTAAACGTTATCAAAATGTAAAAACTAATGGCTAAATTAAGTTCATCACTCGTACTCAATAAATACATCCTAAATCTGTTTGGTGTAACAGACTTAGAGGCATTGTCATCGGATTTAAAAGATTCGGCTCTGGAAGGTTATGATGAAAACAATGTCTCTCATTTCCATCATGCTTTGGTAGCAAGGTTTTACAGCAATGCAAATTTGCCAAAAGAATTATTGCTTCAATACGATCAAAATATTTTCACACACACCCAAACTATTTCAGAGAAAAGAACAGAACCCATCAAATGGAAATACTTTCAGTATTTGGCATTGCTTTTTACTGAAATTTATTTAGATAAATACTTCACTGATAAAACAGTCCTACAAAGTGAATTAAACACCTTTTTAGACTTCAATCACGGTAAGCATGGTAATGATTTTAAAGTTATCACTGAATTCAAATTAGAAACTATTGTTAACGATTTAAACAAGCTTGCTTATTGGAATGCAACAGGTTCAGGTAAAACCTTATTGATGCATGTAAACATTTTGCAGTATAGGTATTATTTAAGCCAACATAACCTTGAAAAATCGCTGAACAGAATTATTGTGCTAACTCCCAATGAAGGACTTTCTAAACAGCATTTAAAGGAGTTTGTCCAGTCAGGTATGGAGGCCGAATTGTTTGATAAAACAGGAGGTTCTTTGTTTTCAGGTCAAAAAATTGAAATCATCGACATTCACAAACTCGAAGAAACAAGCGGCAATAAAACGGTTGCAGTTGAAGCATTTGAAGGTAACAACTTGGTTTTAGTAGATGAAGGACACAGAGGGGCTGGTGGTACAGAATGGAAAGACAAACGAAATCGTTTGTGTGAAACAGGTTTTTCATTTGAGTATTCAGCAACTTTTGGTCAGGCGGTACATGCTTTGTCAGGTGCAAAACAAAAAGCATTGATTGATGAATATGGTAAGGCAACATTGTTTGACTATTCCTATCGCTATTTCTATAATGATGGTTATGGAAAAGATTATCAGATTTTAAACCTTAATGAACAATGGCATGAACCTGGAAAAGAAGAACGTGTGGTTCTTTATCTAACTGCCAGTTTACTTTCGTTTTATGAACAGTTATTAGTTTTCAAAGAGCATGGTAAAGCTATAGAACCATTTTTGATTGACAAGCCATTGGCAATTTTTGTAGGTGGTAAAGTTACTAAAAACATCAGCAAAGAAACGGCTTCCGATGTAGTTGAAGTATTAAAATTCATTGAGGCATTTGCAAAGAATGACACACAATCCATTGAACGAATTAAATTATTGTTAGAAGCCAAAGATGGTTTGAACAATGAATTAGGGCATTCCATTTTTAAAAATGCTTTTAAAGAAATCCGTAAATCGGGTAAATCTGCACAGTCGGTTTTTCAAGATGTTCTGAGGGAAGTTTTCAATTCAGATGTTGCTGGTGCTTCACTGCATATTGACAACCTTAAAGGACAAGACGGTGAAATTGGTTTACGCATTGGTAACGGTGAGTATTTTGGTGTTATCAATGTTGGTGACGACAAAGGTTTATTGAAAATATGCGAAGCACACAAAATGAACATTGGTGAAAGAGATTTTTCCAGTTCATTATTTCACGACATCAACAGCAAAAGCAGTAAAGTAAATATCCTGATTGGTTCAAAAAAATTCAGTGAAGGTTGGAGCAGTTGGCGAGTAAGCACAATGGGCTTGTTGAATATTGGTCGAGGCGAAGGTTCTGAAATTATTCAGCTTTTTGGTAGAGGTGTACGATTGAAAGGCTATAAATTTTCATTGAAACGGAGCACTGCTTTAGATGCCAGTTTAAAACCCGATTATATTCCTGAAGTATTGCCGATTCTTGAAACGCTAAATATTTTCGGTTTAAGAGCTGATTATATGCAGCAATTCAAAGATTACCTTGAAGAAGAAGGCTTGCCAACGGATTCTGATTTTGAAAAAATCACTGTTGACATTCTGCCAACAATTTCTGATTTATCGGAGAAAAAACTTAAATATATCAAGGTTAAAGATGGCTCCAACTTTAAGCGTGATGTTTTGGTGGATGCTGTAATTACAGAAAAAGTTCCGCCTGTATTAGTGGATTGGTATCCGAAAGTTCAGGTATTAAAAAGCTCTAGAACAACAAATGTATCAACGATAGTAACAGTTGAACAAGGTAAACTTGAAAATATTCATATTGCATTCTTAGATTGGAATAAGATCTATTTTGAAATACAGAAGTTCAAAAATGAACGCAGTTGGTATAATGTAAACCTTTCAATTGAAGCATTAAAAGATATTCTTCAAAGTTCGGAATGGTACACCTTACTAATTCCTTCAAGCGAACTTGAATTAACTGATTACAGTAAAGTAAAGCTATGGCATGAATTGGCTCTTACACTTTTGAAATCATTTGTAGAAAGACTTTACAACTATCAGAAAAACAAGTTTTACAGCGACAAAATAGAAGTTGCTTTTATTGATAGCACACATCCAAATTTTGAAGCCGAATACAACTTTCTCGTTAAAAAGACAGAGGACAGGCTAATCGGAAAGATTAAAGAATTAAAGGAAGTAGTTCGCAAAAAAGAATTTCAGGAAAACTTTAAAATCGACAACGACTTTGAGGCTTTGTATGCCAATCTTCATCTTTATCAGCCTTTAATTTATATTGACAAAGGCAGATATGAAGAAGTAATAAAAATACAACCAGTTCCTTTGAATAAAGGCGAAAGAGATTTAGTTGAAGACCTAAAACAATATTTTGACACCAATACAGAGTTTTTTAAAGACAAACAACTTTACTTGCTGAGAAATATGAGTAAAAAAGGTATTGGCTTTTTTGAGGCAAACAACTTTTTCCCTGACTTTATCCTTTGGCTTGTCATAGGCAACAAGCAATACGTTTCATTTATTGATCCAAAAGGGCTTAGACAAATTCAAGGTTTGACAGACCCTAAAATTCAATTACATAAAACTATCAAGACAAGTATTCAACAAAAATTGAATGACCCGGACATTGAACTAAATTCATTCATTATTTCTAATACACCATACAACCAATTGACACATTGGAAAGGACAAGAAAGCATTGAGGACTTTAATTCAAATCATGTATTGTTTCAAAGGGAACAAAGACAAAGTTACATTCAGAAAATTATAAATAAACAAGTGAAATAATCCCCGCACACTTTTTACACTCCTTGTAATATTATGCTAATACTATGTAGTAACTAATCTCCATGAATCTAATGCCAGTTTAATAATGAAATACTGTACTCCAGACGAAAGGTGGGAAATTTTTGGTGCTAGCTGTTTCGAAATGTACCTTGAGAAGTATGTTATCATTTCTAAATTCCATTTAATGGTTCCAAAAGATATCCTTGAAGGATATAAAACAGCCGAATATATGATGTGCTTTGCCTACTACCATTATCCTATTTATGATGAAGCCTTATCTAAAGTTTTAAAGTTGATTGAATTAGCAGTCAAACTAAGATGCAAGGATTTTGGAATAAGTACCAAAGGCGATGTTAAACTTAACAAGTTAATAAATGAACTTAGTAAACGAATTCCTTCTGTTAAAGTTAATATGAGGCTTCATGCAGCAAGACGAATCAGGAATTACTTGATGCACCCCTCACAAAATAATTATGCCGGGGGTATTTTACGAGCAAGTATGGTGGCTCTTGCAAACCTAATTAACGAAATTTTTCTACCCCCAAATTTCTTCATTGATACAAAAAAGGAAGTTGAACGGATTAAAGATCTATTAATCCCTTTTGATAATGGAACTTATGTCTTAGAACGGGACAACAAAAGATTTTTGATATATAAGGTAAAGTGTTTTGAAGCAATCCCACATAATAATGTTTGGAACTACTTTTTAGTTTGCTATCCAGTGTTGAAAGATGTCTATCAAGAAATCGTAGAACATAAAATAAGTGGAGTTATTAAATTAGTAGTCAAAGACATTAATATAGAAAATAATATAATAACTGCAATTAATAAAGACGATGAACAATTTATACGAATTAGCATTAATAACAATCCAACCAATGTAACCTCTCTAGAGAATTATTCTCATCAACTATCAAAGTATAGTGCCGATACATTGATGTTATACGAAACAATAATTCAAGACTTAATTGACAGAGAAATTTCAGAGTTTAATTACAACAACTATAAATCAATTGATTACACAAACTTACTTTAACTCCGATCTAGACCTTCTGTAGGAAGTTCAGGGTATTTTTTTAAGTTTTCAATAAACACCTTCGATTTCATCTGTTTGATATGCTTCTCAATAGTATACGCTTGGGTTGAATGAAGGTTAGAAATAACAAGATACAATTCCCATGGACTCCCTCTTGCAGTAAATGAGTCTTTGTTAACAATAGAATTGTGTTCAAGCAATCTCTGTTCAACATCATCCGTTGAACCAATACAAAATTTATTGATTTTAGCGGAATATAAAATGTAAACACAAAACATATAAAATAAAAAAGCCACTCGGACTGAGTGGCTTTGGCTCCCTGACCTGGGCTCGAACCAGGGACCTAGTGATTAACAGTCACTCGCTCTAACCAGCTGAGCTATCAAGGAATTTGTTCCGAATTTACTTTAGTCGAAGTTTGTTGTCACTCGCTCTAACCTCCCGATAGCTATCGGGAGAGCTATCAAGGATTTTGCTATCGTTTTTGTAAAACGGGATGCAATGATAGGATATGAAAATTAAATACGCAATATTTGCCCCGAAAAAATTAAAAAAAAATCAGCATGAGTTTATTAGTTGTTGGTAGTGTGGCGTTTGATGCCATTGAAACACCCTTTGGAAAAACAGACAAAATTGTAGGTGGAGCAGCCTCTTATATTGCCTTAGCTACTTCGTATTTTACCCCTAAAACAAAATTGGTTGCCGTAGTAGGTGACGACTTTCCAACAGACTTTATCAATACCCTAAACCAACGCGGTGTAAACACCGAAGGTCTTCAAATTAAAAAAGGACAAAAGTCGTTTTTCTGGAGCGGTAAATACCATACCGATATGAACTCACGCGATACGCTGGTAACCGAACTGAATGTATTGGGCGATTTTGACCCTGTTGTTCCAGAGTCGTATCAAGATTGTGAATACCTAATGCTTGGTAACCTCACACCAGCCGTGCAACAAACCGTTATTAACCGTTTGCGCAAGCGTCCTAAACTAATTGTTATGGATACAATGAATTTTTGGATGGAAGTAGCCATGGACGATTTACGCAAAACCATTTCGATGGTGGATGTGCTAACAATCAATGACGAAGAAGCGCGTCAATTATCTGGCGAATATTCACTTGTGAAAGCAGCTGCTAAAATCCAAGCAATGGGGCCTTCCTTTTTAATTATCAAAAAAGGAGAAAACGGAGCATTATTATTCCATGGCAAAGAGGTGTTTTTTGCCCCTGCCCTTCCGCTCGAAGAAGTATTTGACCCAACTGGTGCAGGCGATACTTTTGCGGGTGGATTTATTGGCTATTTGGCTAAAACGGATGATACCTCGTTCGAAAACATGAAAAATGCAATTATATATGGATCGGCAATGGCCTCATTTTGTGTAGAGAAATTTGGCACAGAGCGTATCATGAACCTTCAAGAAGATGAATTGCTAGCACGAATCAACCAATTCAGAAACTTGGTAAGGTTTAATATGGCCTCACTTTAACGATTTGTTTAAAAAGCCCCATTTGTTACATTTGTCCCACATTCAATTAAGAAATTATCATGTCACAACAAACTGCAACACACAGCAACGACAATCCATTTGAATCCATGATGTCTCGTTTTGATGAGGCCGCACGTATTATTGGTTTAGATGAAGGCTCATACAATGTATTAAAATCACCACAAAAAGCGGTTATTGTATCAATACCCGTTACCATGGATAATGGTACCGTTCAGGTATTTGAAGGTTTCCGTGTGGTACACAATGCGAACTTAGGCCCGTCAAAAGGTGGAATCAGGTACAGCATGGATGTGAATTTAGATGAAGTAAAAGCCTTGGCTGCATGGATGACCTGGAAGTGCGCTGTAGTTGGTATTCCATATGGTGGTGGTAAAGGTGGTATCAAATGCGATCCACGTAAATTAAGCAAAGGCGAATTGGAGCGTTTAACCAGAGCTTACACCGATTTAATGGTGGATGTTTTTGGCCCTGATAAGGATATTCCCGCCCCTGATATGGGAACTGGCCAACAAGAAATGGCTTGGATAATGGATGAATACTCAAAATTAGTTGGTTATTCGTCTCCTGCAGTTGTAACAGGTAAACCGTTGGTATTAGGCGGTTCATTAGGACGTGTAGAGGCTACTGGCCGTGGAGTAATGGTTTCAACGCGTTCTGCTTTGTCAAAATTAGGCATTAGCCCTATTGGTTGCACTTGCGCAGTTCAAGGTTTTGGAAATGTAGGTTCTATTTCAGCTAAATTGCTACAAATGCAAGGCATGAAAGTGCTTGCCATTAGTGATGTAACTGGCGGATACTATGATGCCAATGGAATAGATGTAGAGGCTGCAATTAAATACCGCGACCAAAACAACGGAACCTTGGAAGGATTTAAAGCCCAAAAAATTACCAACGAAGAATTACTCGAGTTAGATGTTACTGTTTTGGTTCCTGCTGCTATGGAAAACCAAATTACTGCTGACAACGCTGATAAAATTAAAGCTAAGCTGATTGTTGAAGGTGCAAACGGACCAACCGTAGCAGCCGCAGATACCATACTTAACAAAAAAGGTGTAATGGTGGTTCCCGATATTTTAGCCAACGCTGGTGGTGTTACCGTATCTTATTTTGAGTGGGTACAAAACCGTTTAGGCTATTTCTGGACCGAAGAGCGTGTATACCGCAGAGCAGACCGTGTAATGAAAACTGCATTTGAAGCGGTGTATGCTGCCTCACAAAAATACAATGTAAGCTTGCGTATCGCTGCTTACATCGTATCAATAGCTAAAGTGGCCGAAGTAGAAAAACTGCGCGGCAAGTTTGGTTTGTAATTGTTATTGTTTCAATCGCCACAGGTATACCAATTTTGTTGCGTATTCCTGTGGCATATTTTTTTAGCATATGTTACATAGAGAAGGACGAGCAACCATTTTGCTCACACTCGTTTTTTTATTTTTACTCAATGGCCTTATTGGGTACTTTTTCCCTGCCCTTATTTGGTTGCAAAATGGTTTTATCCTGCTTTCAATCGTATTTCTCATCATCATCCTTCAATTCTTTCGCAATCCGAGCATTACACCAACATTAGGAGACAATCTGGTTGTTTCACCTGCCGATGGTAAAGTAGTGGTGATTGAAGAAGTAATGGAAACCGAATATTTTAATGAAAAAAGAATCCAAGTTTCCGTTTTTATGTCGCCCTTTAATGTGCACGTAAACCGAAATCCTGTTGCGGGTATTGTGCGTTATTTTAAATACCATCCTGGTAAATATTTAGTGGCATGGCATCCTAAATCAAGTACTGAAAACGAACGCACCACTACTGTAATTGAAAACCCAAATAAGGTACAGATTCTCTTTCGCCAAATTGCTGGAGCTCTTGCCAAACGAATTGTTTGGTATGTTTCGGAAGGGCAACCCGTAAAACAAGCGGGCGAAATGGGGTTTATTAAATTTGGCTCTAGGGTTGATATTTTTTTACCCCTAAACGCAAAAATAAATGTGAACTTAAACGAAGTGGTAAAAGGTGGCCGAACTGTAATTGCAGAAGTTTAGTATTATTTTAAGAACAAGTTCTGTATATTCGAAATATCAATTGATAAGTATTATGAAAAAAGCAATTATTTTAGGTTCATTTATAGCATTGGGTATGGTTGCCTTTGCACAATCACCAAGCAAACCAACTCCAGCTGCTAAAACTCCCGCTCCAGCGCAACAAGCAGCTGTATTGCAAACTACGCAAGCAGTTACTGAAGATGTAGCTACAGAAACGGCTGAGGCTAAAAAAGAAAAAAAAGAATGCAGTACCGATGAGAAAAAAGCCTGCGGAACCAAAACCGCTGGCAAAAAATCATGCTGCAGCCAAAAGTCTGAAGCTAAAAAAGACTAAGTTTGGCTAATGTACTCCCCAAAAAGCTCCTAATGGAGCTTTTTTTATTTACAAAACTACTGCAAGTAAATTCCTTACACAGAATGGCGATGCACAGGTAGGGTTATAAAAAAAGATGTACCCTCGCCTTTACGACTTGTTACCGAAATGGTTCCTCCATTGCGTTCAATAAAATCTTTGCACAACAACAATCCTAAACCTGTTCCCTTCTCGTTACCTGTTCCTTTTGTACTTGGGTGTAAATGTTGATCAAAGAGCGTTTTGAGAGCATTTTCTTGTATCCCTACCCCATTATCTTTTACTTCTATGGTAACCATATCCTGAGTCTCGTTTCCGAAAACCATAACGCTACCACCTTCGGGAGTAAATTTAATTGCATTCGAAACCAAGTTGCGTAAAATAAGGTGAATCATATCCGCATCTCCTAAAGCATATAAGTTTTCAGGTAAGGCGTTGTTTAATGAAATTGATTTTTGATGCGCTGTCCCGTTCAACAGTTGTATGGTATCAGATGCTACTCGGTGCATATTGAGCGGCTGTATATGAATGGTAACTCCCTTAATTTGTGCCGATGCCCAAACCAATAAGTTCTCAAGCAAGTCTATTGTATTCTCCACCGCACCCGAAATTTGCCTGCTCATTTCTGCATTGTTCTCCGGAACATAATTTGGATTTGACATCAAATCAAAATACAATTTCATTGTGGTAAGGCTGTTTCGCAAATCATGTGAGATGATTGAAAAAAAACGGTCTTTTACTTTGTTGAGTTGAGTTAAGTCCTCCTTTTGTTGCAAGATGGAAGCATTCTTTTCCAATAATTCTGCTTGCTGTCTTTTCAAGCTTTTAGCAGTTCGGGCATACTGAAACAAAAAGAACAGCAGCAATACAATCAAACTCATTAAGATGACGCCAAATACATTGTAGTTCTGTTGGCGCTCCCGCTCGCGTTTTAGTTCAACTTCTTGTAAGAGTTGCTCTTTGCGCAACAATTCTATTTGTTGTTGTTTTTTTTCTGATTCAAACACCAAGAGCTGGTCGTTTAAACCCTTAAGCATACTGTCATTGTAGAGTGAATCCTTTAATTCTTTGCTTAACAACCCAAATGTAGAGGACTTGGCTTGCTCATTCGTAATGGCATATACCTGTGCCAAACCTTGATAGGCTTCTTCCAACTCAATTTTTTGTTCGGTTAACTTGGCTAAAACAATGGCTTTATTAAACGACTGAATAGATTCGTCATAAGCTTTCAATTTTTGATGCACTTTACCCAATGCATTGTAGGCAGAAACCAATAATGCTTTTGCTTGCATTTTATTGGCAAGCACCACTGCCTTATTGTAGTACTGCAGCGCTTCTGCATATTGCTTTCGTTGATAGGCAATATTGCCAAGTTGCAACAATGTAGCTGCAACACCTGCTTTGTTATCAAGGTCGGTATAAAGTTTCAGTGATTTTAAAAAAGCTTCTTTGGCTTTGATTAAGTTTTGTTGCCGCAGGTAGGCATTTCCAATTTGATCGTAACCAACCAATACCCTGAATTTATCGCTCGAAGCCTCATACAGACGAATGGCTTTTAAGGTGTATTCTATTGATTTAGAAAAATTGTTTTGCCTACTGTAAATAGTTGCAAGTGCATTCCATGCAGCAATTTGACCTGGCTTGTCGTTTACTTGGTCAAAGTACCTCAAAGCCTCAAGGTACAATGTGGTAGCTTGAGATAATTTGCCTTGAGCAAAAAACGCAGTTGCTAAAGCCACCTCAATATCGGCAACTGCTTTAGCGTTCCCAATTCGTTGGTTTATCTCAAGCGCTTGTTGGTATCTCGATACGGCTGCCCCAAACTGTCCACCCCGGTAGTATATACTGGCCATTTGCTGATTTGAAAGCGCTTCGATTTTAGTATTTCCGGCCTCTCTGGCAACTTGCTCAGCTTGTTCAAAAAGTGAAAGTGACAATGCGCTGTTTTCATACCTTAATTGGTAGGCAGCTGCATACAAACTATCTGCTTCTGTTTGTTGGGCAAATGCAGTAGTACGTAAAAACAATAAGCAAACTAAAATCCAATGAGGAACTTTCACGATGCAGAATTTTCTGCTAATTTAAACCCACTTCCATGAATATTCACAATTTCGAGTGCTGGGTCGTCTTTAATGAGTTTGCGCAACTTGTTGATGTAAACATCTAAGTTACGTGCAGTATAAAAATCATCTCTACCCCAAACATTAAGCAATATGGTATTGCGCGCAAGCAGGTTGTTTTTGTGGCTAAAAAATAACTTGAGCAATTCTGCCTCAGTTCCGCTAATCCGTTTTTCTTGTTCTTTGTAAACGAGTAAATGATTAGTGAAATCAATACGCGTGTTTCCTGCCTCAAGTAATTGATCCTTTACTGAGAGTTGCTCAGGTTGTTGTTGGGTACGTTTGATAATTGCTTTGATACGAGCGTTGAGTTCTTGCAAGCTAAAAGGCTTGGTGATGTATTCGTCTCCTCCTATTTCGAATCCCTTTAACTTATCTTCTTCAGCTGTATTAGCCGTTAAGAAAATGATTGGCACTAGTTGGTTTAATGCTCGAATATCGGCAGCAAGCTCAAAACCACTCTTTTTTGGCATGTTCACATCAAGTATGCATAAATCAAAACGTTCCGTTTTGAAAGTTTCTAATCCTTCCAATCCATCTTTACACAACTTAACAGAATAGCCTGCAACCCTTAAATTTTCCTTTAACAAGTATCCTAAACTACTTTCGTCTTCTACAATGAGCAAATGTGGCGTGAGTGATTTTGGCATAACTGTATTGCTTTGGTCAAATATAATAAGGGAATATCCGCGTGGCAATATACTTACATATGCTGGCAAGGCATTTGGAGCATCATGTAGCCTGCAAACCATTTACCCGCAAGGGTTCAAAGGGGTTGTATAATGTTTTCTTAAAAATAAGTTGATTCCATTATCTTGCTTCCAATGAAAAACACGCTCACCCTACTCAGACTGCCGTTTTCTTTCTTCTTAATGCCTGTATTTTTATTTGCATTGAGCCAAGCCACAGTAGTTAAATGGGAACATGCTTTCATTTTATTTTTGGTATTGCATGTGTTGGTGTACCCATCAAGCAATGCTTACAATAGCTACATGGATCAAGACGAAAGTAGTATTGGAGGACTTAAAAATCCACCCAAAGCCACAAGGTCAGTATATTTGATCTCCATAATATTAGATATCGCAGCAGTGCTTATCAGTTTATTTATTAGTGCTCAAATAGCTTTGGGTATGCTGTTATATATTACTGCATCGAGACTTTACAGTTACCGCAAAATCAGAATTAAACAATTTGCTGTGAGTGGGTGGTTAACAGTGGTCATTTTTCAAGGGGGCTTTACGTATTGGCTTACCCAAATGGCCATTGGTCAACCCGAACATCAGTGGCTAGCTGTACTTGCAAGTTCCATGCTCATTGGAGGCATTTATCCATTAACACAGATTTACCAATTTGAAGCCGATGCAAAAGATGGGGTTAAAACCATCAGTATGCTTTTGGGTTATAAAGGTACATTCATCTTCACTATTGTAATGTTCGCACTTGCCAATTTATGCTTATGGTTTCACTTTGATGCGCGTAGCCAAACCACCCACTTCGGGATCATTACGTTGTTACTCATTCCGGTGGTTGTTTATTTTCTGAAATGGCTGCTTGCTGTATGGAAAAATACAACTGCTGCTAATTTTGAGCATACAATGCGAATGAACTTGATTGCTTCTAGTTGTTTAAATGGCTGTTATGCTTTGCTAATTTACCTCAACCATTTTTCATGAGTAAACTTATTTCAATAGGAACTGCAAATCCATCACATGCAATTGATCAATTATCGATTTATAATTTTATGGATCAACTTTACAATGCAAGTGATGATGAACGCAAGAAATTAAAGTTGTTGTATGAGCGAAGTGGAATTACCAAACGTTATTCAGTTGTTCCTGATTATAACTTAGATTTACGCAAACGTGAACTTTTTGCTTTTACCCATAATTTAGAGCCATTTCCATCCCTCGAAAAACGAATGGCTCTTTACCACCAGCATGCCGCTCCATTGGCTGTCCAAGCAATACACAATGCCTTCATTAATCAACCCGTTTCACTTACAGATGTAACACATCTTATAACTGTTTCGTGTACTGGAATGTCGGCTCCAGGACTTGATTTGCAGCTGCTCGAACAACTCCATTTACCAATGCATACACACCGAACTTCGGTTAACTTTATGGGTTGTTATGCAGCGGTACATGCACTTAAAATTGCTGATGCAATCGCAACAGCTCAACCAAATGCGGTTATTCTAATTGCTTCGGTTGAGTTGTGTACATTGCATTTTCAAAAAACAACCGACTATGATAACTTAACTGCAAATGCGTTGTTTGCTGATGGTGCGGCCGCATGTATTGTTACAGGTAACAATCAATCTTCATCACATATGGCAACGTTGCATGGCTTTTACAGCGAGGTATTTGTTTCAGGTAAACAAGATATGGCTTGGCAACTTTCTTCTACTGGCTTTTTGATGACCTTAAGTGCCTATATCCCTAAATTAATTGAGTCGAATATTGCAGGATTTATGAACAAGGCATTGAATCAATATCAACTTGAACTGAAAGATGTGAATGGTTGGTGTATTCACCCTGGTGGGCGCAAGATATTGGAAGCATTGGAGCTACAACTTCAATTAGTTCCTACAGCTTTGCAACACAGTTATGCAGTTCTTAAAGAATATGGAAACATGTCGTCACCTACTATTTTGTTTGTGCTTAAACGCATGCTTGAAGATGCGGGTGTGAATGGAAATTTAATTGGTGCTGCATTTGGACCAGGATTAACAATGGAAACCTTTTTAATTCAGAAATGAAACCAAACTTTGCAATCCGTTCAAACGAATTCGAACTTTTAGACCAAAAAGAAATTCCTGCTGCCGATTTGTTTCAGAATTTAAAAGAGCTCGAAACAATAAATACCTTATTGGGTGGACATGCAGTTACAATTAAAGGTTTGAAAAAGCTAAAGTTAATGCCTACACAAACCTACCGCATTTTAGATATCGGATCAGGTGGAGGTGATACGCTCAAAACTATCGCAAAATGGGGCCGAGTAAGTGGATACACTTTTGAATTGGTTGGTGTAGATTTAAAAGCAGAATGCATTGAGTATGCGACAAACAATTGCAAGATGTATCCCGAAATTTCGTTTATTCATGCCGATTATAAAAGTATCATTTCAACCTACCATCCATACGATATTATTGTTACTTCTTTGTTTTGTCATCATTTAACAACGAGTGAACTTACCGAATTGATTGAATGGGGAAAAGCAAACGCTCGACTTGGTTTAGTGGTGAACGATTTGCACCGTCATCCATTTGCCTATTACAGCATTTGGTTATTAACTGCTTTGTTTTCTAAATCCTATTTGGTGCAAAATGATGCAAAACTCTCGGTACTCAGGGGATTTGTTAAAAAAGATTGGCAATTGGTAATCCCAAGCAATGTTAAAATGAGGTGTAGTTGGCAATGGGCCTTTAGGTGGTTAGTACTTATTGAACAAGATGAAAGAAACTAAACTGTTTGATTTTGCAATTATAGGCGGGGGACTTGCTGGTTTAACTCTAGCAATTCAATTGAAACAAGCTGGCCTTTCGGTCATTCTTTTTGAAAAAGAGCAATACCCTTTTCACAAAGTATGCGGAGAATATATTAGCATGGAAAGTTGGAACTTTTTAGAACGTATTGGCATTCCATTGGCTCAGTTTAATCTTCCCAAAGTAAATACACTCCGCATTTCAGCTCCAAATGGAAATACCATTACACACCCGCTACCCTTAGGCGGATTTGGCATTAGCCGCTTTACCCTTGATAACGAATTGTACAAACTTGCCCTGCAACTTGGGGTTAGCATTGAAACGGGATGCACTGTTTTTGATACCATTAAACAACTCATCAAAACCAGCCATGGCAACTTTACCGCACGGCATATTATTGGTGCATGGGGCAAACGCTCAAAACTTGATACCGTACTTGTTCGGCATTTTTTGCAACCACACAACCGAAAACTCAATGATTATGTAGGTGTAAAATACCATGTAAAAGCTGATTTACCCGAGCATACAATTGAGTTACACAATTTTAAAAACGGGTATTGTGGCATCTCTAAAGTAGATCAAAATCAGTACTGCCTGTGTTATTTGGTAAAGGGAAGCGAATTGAAAAAAATGGGTGGAAACATTAAGGCATTGGAAGAAAAAGTGCTCATGAAAAATCCATTTTTAAAAAAATACTTTACCCATTTTCCTTCACTGTATGAACAACCTTTAGTGATATCACAAATCAGTTTCGAGCCCAAAACTAGAGTCGAAGATCAAATACCATTAGCCGGAGATGCCGCTGGTTTAATTACTCCATTGTGCGGAAATGGGATGAGTATGGCCATGCATGCTTCTTATTTATTAGCCAACCAACTTATTCAATATTCGAATGGAGTACAAAGTTATGAGCACGCACTCAAAGCATACGAACAAGAGTGGATTCAGTTATTCGAAAGAAGATTAAAAGTAGGCCGATTGATTCAGTCGTTATTTGGCAATCCCAAATTAACACAAATCGTTTTAGCACTACTTAAACCCTTTCCTTCTGTAATAAATGCCTTGATAAAACAAACACACGGCAAACCTTTTTGAGTTCTACGGGTTTTTATCTTCATGAAACATTACCTAATAGCAGGTGCATCGAGCGGAATTGGCCTACAGCTTGCCAAAAATTTAAGTGCTGATGCGCAGGTATCTGCATTTGCACGCACACCCAAGTCATTGATTGATTTACCAAATATTACGTTTTCAGAAGTAGATATTGCGACCGAAACACCTTCGTTTCCAGTCATTGAAAATCCGATTGATGGTCTTGTTTACTGCCCCGGAACTATAAACCTTAAACCATTCCGATCACTTAAAAATGAAGATTACTTGCTTGATTGGAATATTAATTTTTTAGGTGCTGTAAAAACCATCAAACACTATTTGCCACAGTTGCAATTAGCCGAAAATCCAAGTATTGTATTGTTTAGCACGGTGGCAGTTCAAACAGGAATGGCTTTTCATGCGAGCATAGCAGCTGCCAAAGGTGCCGTTGAAGGTTTAACCAAAAGTTTAGCTGCGGAATTTGCTCCTAAAATCAGGGTAAATGCTGTTGCTCCTTCCCTCACCCAAACACCACTTGCCGAAAAATTACTCAACGCTGAAGCAAAGCTCAAAGCGGCAGAAGAGAGACATCCACTTAAAAAAATTGGATCCCCACAAGATATTGTAAACGCAACCTTGTATTTACTAAACGCCACATGGGTTACAGGTCAAATTATACATGTTGATGGAGGCATGAGTACCCTTAAATAATATGGTGATTTCATTAGATGATATTTTAAAAATGGAGAAACAACCACGGACGAATTTAATTAATTCGCTGCCGGGTATTCGTCAGGCAAACCTCATCGGAACCATATCCGAGGCAGGAATATTGAACCTAGCCATTTTTAATTCGGTAATGCATATTGGTGCACATCCGCCTTATATGGGTTTTATTCAACGACCTGTGAGTGTGGAACGAGGAACCTATCAAAACATTAAAGAAACAGGTTGTTTTACGATTAACCAAGTACATCAAAAAATATACAAACAAGCTCACCAAACTTCTGCTCGATACCAAATAAGTGAATTTGATGCAACCGGACTCACCCCTACTTTTACCAATACCATTGCTGCACCTTATGTAGAAGAGAGCCATGTGAAAATTGGGCTTAAACTAGTTGCCGAATATCCGATAGCAATTAATGGAACAATCTTGATGGTGGGTGAAATTCAAGAGATAATACTTGACCAAAACTACCTAAATGAAAACCATATTATACAGTTAAATAACACAAACGCTGTTGGTGTAAATGGATTGGAAACTTATTACGCAGTATCAAAATTAGCTGAATTGCCTTACGCCAAACCTTAGTTAAAACATCCGCTTTAAAGGGGCTGAGTTGGGAAACAGTTGCATTGTCTTTAAATTACCTTTAACCAATGTAAAATCAATTCATCCCTTATCTATAGAAATTAAAAGTGTTAGCCTGAAAGTTTTAAAAAGCTGAGCTCACAACAGTTCTTTGTATTTAGTGCCATTCGAAAAACAACTTAGTGCTGCCAATCAAAGACAAGTACCATGTAGAACAAGATTCAGAATAAAATACATCTGAATAGGATTAAGATGTAGTATGCTTGAATACAAATTATTCATTCAAAACCTAATCGTATCTATGCTGTTTCCTTATTATGCAAAAAACACTTCGTCTTGTTTTAGGGGATCAGCTTAATAGCCAACATAGCTGGTTTAAAACCATAGATAATCATACCATTTACTGCATGTTCGAAATGCGGCAAGAAACAGACTACGTAAAACACCATATTCAAAAAATTGCTGGCTTTTTTGCAGCTATGCGCAACTTTGCAAAAGAGTTGGAGGCTGCAGGACATCAGGTTATTTATTACCGAATCTCAGAAGATAGAAACACACAATCTTTAGTTGACAACATCTCTTCAATCATCAAATCATCAAATGATGAAATCATCAAATTTGAATACCTACTGCCAGATGAATACCGTTTAGATGAGCAATTACGAACCTTTTGCGATACACTCACAATAGAAACAAGAGCTGTTGATTCCGAACATTTTTTAAGCTCACGAAATGATGTGCAATCAATGTTTGAAAACAAAAAGCAAATTTTAATGGAATCCTTTTACCGTGAAATGAGAAAACGTTATGGTTTACTTATGGAAGGAAAAGATCCTGTTGGTGGTAAATGGAACTATGATGCTGATAACAGAAATAAATGGAAAGGAAAACCTGCAGCACCCAAACACAATATCATCCAAAACAATGTTACAAGTATAGTGAATGAAATAGACCAAAGTGGCATAAGCTATTTTGGGAATATCAATAATGAAAATTTTGAATGGCCTATTTCACGTATTCAAAGCCTACAGTTACTTGAGTATTTTGTCAAGGAAAGCTTGCCCTTTTTTGGGCAATTTCAAGATGCAATGTCACAACAAGAACATTACCTGTTTCACTCACGTTTATCGTTTGCATTAAACACCAAACTTATATCACCAATAGAGGTAGTAGAACGAGCCATAAAAGAGTGGGAGCAAAAACCAAATGTAATTAGTCTGCCTCAAATAGAAGGTTTCGTAAGGCAAATTATTGGTTGGCGCGAGTACATGCGGGGAATTTATTGGTGGAAAATGCCAGCATACGAAACCTTAAACTACTTTAACCATCAAACAAAATTGCCTCATTACTTTTGGGATGGGAATACCAAAATGAACTGCATCAAAACTGCAGTTCAAAACAGTTTAGATCATGCTTATGCTCACCATATTCAACGGTTAATGGTTACAGGAAATTTTATGCTACTTGCGGGTATTCATCCCAACGAAGTTGATGCTTGGTACTTAGGGATTTATATTGATGCGATACAGTGGGTAGAAATAACCAATACCCGTGGTATGAGCCAATATGCTGATGGCGGAATTGTGGGCAGCAAGCCATATGTTTCGTCAGCAAATTACATTGACAAAATGAGTGATTACTGCGGCAATTGTTATTATGATAAAACAAAAAAGTATGGAGACAGAGCTTGTCCATTTAACAGTTTGTATTGGCATTTTTATGAACGCAACCAATCACTACTTGGCAAAAACCAACGAATAAGCATGATGTATAATGTTCTTTATAAAATGAAACCAGACGAAAAAGAAAAAATGATACAACAAGCCGAAGATTACCTTGCTAGGTTATCTGACTTGTAATACACTTCTCCACACACTAAAATACGGATGTCTATTTAGTACAACAAACCAGAATTGGCATTCAGCGCGGATTTACAGCCTGCTCGTTTATCAGATGCCCATCAATCCTGCAATATCCACTACTCATTTATTGTTAAGGCATTTTACAGATTGTAACATGCAGTGTAGCTTTGGGGTAAATGATACTCACGCATACTTACGAGCCAGCCATTTCCATTCTCCCCATTCATGAGGAGGTTTGTAACTTGCATGGTGAATTGCTTAAAATATATGACTTCATTGATTTACCGGAACATATCCGTGAAATTGAAAAACAAAATAGCAGTATTTTAAGAGCATATTATGCGAATGCCCTTGAAGGTAATACCGTTGATATCAAAACCATCAAATACATTGTTGCAGGCAATATTAAACCCAAAGGATTATCGGAACGTGCGGTTGAACAATACATCAAGGCAGAACACTGGTTACAAGAAAAAATAGACGAACCACTTCATATTTCGGTATTGTATGGATTGCAAAAAATACTCCTACTTGACCTGTACAACAACCGTGAAGACATCAACTTATTTTCACAAAACAGCACCCGTGTTCCTGAAAAATTGAGCCCCACAGCAGAAATAGAACTTGAATCGTTGTTTGCATTTCTAAACACCGATACAGAGTTTCATCCAATTGTTCAATCATGGATTTTACATTTTAAATTATTGCAAACACGCATTTTCAGTGAAGCACAACTCAAAATTGCTTCTCTCCTTCAATACTTCTGGTTGCAAAAAAAAGGGGTGAATTTGCATGGTTTGTTAAGCATCGAACACGAGCTGTTCATTCACAAATTTGATTACCAATATTACCACAACTCCGAGCTTCCTGAATATTGCAACGATACACAGGTTCAATTAGAATTTGGAATGGATATGTTCCAGCGTCAACTTGATCGGCTCAAGCAATTGCTTCAATCCTATTTTAGGAAACAAGTTGATTTTGAAAAATTGAATGCAAGGCAAAAAAACATCATGAACTACGTTTTTGAGCGTGGCTATAAACTCAAAGAAATGGACGATTCCATTTTAAACAAACGCCAAAAACTCATCATGTATATTATCCAAAACAGGGGATTTATCTCAACCAAAGAGTTGGTAACAGAATTTGATTGCAACCGCAAAACCATTCAACGTGATTTTGCCGTGCTTACAGAACAAAATTTGGTTAAAATTATTGGACAAGGCGCAGGATTGAAATATGCTGTAAATGTTACCGAAAACAAACACGGTAATTTACTCAAATACCAATCTGAGTGGGTTGTTGATGAGAGTATGGAGCAAGCTTCATAAGATTATACTCCCTCTACCGAATTCTTCCAATGCTTCACATTCTTAAATAAAAAAAGAGGCTTTACGCCTCTTTTTACTACAACTCATCTTCGTTGTAAAAATAATCTTCGTTTGTGGGATAATCTGGCCAAATTTCTTCGATGCTTTCAAATGGCTCTCCATCATCTTCCAATTCTTGAAGGTTTTCAATCACCTCGAGTGGAGCTCCTGAACGGATAGCATAATCTATAAGCTCATCTTTACTTGCGGGCCAAGGGGCATCATCTAAGTGCGATGCTAATTCTAATGTCCAGTACATAATGCGTTTCCTTTTATTTTTATGCGAATATAAAAATTTGAACCAACCCTAAAAGGAATTTTTTTGTTAATTCAACGTAAAGGAATTTCCCTTGCTAAATGTATCATTTTCAGCAATTCAGGTCTATTTACTTTACCGGTAACAGTTTGAGGAAACTGCTCAACTTGGTAAATGGCTTTGGGTATTTGGTACCCTTTTAGTCGTTTTAGCAATACTTGCTTGTTTACTTCCAATTCTTTCGCACCTGCAATAAACACAATTAATTTTTGTCCCAATTCTTTATCTGGCAATCCCAATGCGCAAATATGCATAGGTGCTAATTGTAAATAATCACCCAAAGCAACCTCAATATCAGTCGGAAAAATTTTTACCCCACCCGAATTAATTACCCCATCAATTCTTCCCATTACCTCAAATGAAGTATCGGTTGCCATGCGCACCAAATCGTTGGTTTCAATCCACTGTTGTGCAGTTATATCACCTTTTATGCATAAACAACCTTCCTCATTTACCCTCACTTCGGTTCCGGGTAACACATGAAACATTTTTTCCAATCCAATCTTACGCAAGGCTATATGGCTTGCAGTTTCGGTCATGCCATAGGTATGGTAAAACACAACTTTTGGCAAATCTGCCAACTTCCTTTCCAATAAATCATCAATTGCTGCACCACCAATCAATACCGTTTTAAATTGACCAAGCGCAGCCTCATATGCTTGAGCAAAATGCAGAATTGGATACAGCTGCATTGGTGTAAATGATGCAATGGTATATGAATGTTGCTCAGGTAGTAATTCAATGGGTTTTGTTGAAGGTTCAACAAAGGTGATATCACATTCAGCTATTAATCCCCGAATAAGCAACATTGCTCCACCAATAAAGTGAGTTGGTATGCAATGAAAGATATGGTCATTAGATGTAATACCCAATACTTGAATAGTTGCATTAGCGCTTGCTTCCAATTGCGCCCTTGTAAGTATAATTGGTTTTGGTGCACCTGTAGAACCCGAAGTGTGAAAGGCAAATGCTTCCGCACCATTAAGCCATTGTTGTGCAAGAGCAAATGCATATGAGAAATAGTGTATTCCTTCGTCACCTTCAAAGGGTACCACAGAGGATATGGTCAACAATTCTTTCCCCTTCTCCTTGATATCGGAAAATGAAAAATGATGTGTGCCGATGGTAACGCTTTGCATGGAAATCAAAAACTAAATCGAAGATACTTAATCGTTCGACCTTGTGCTGAAAATTTGTTTTCGTAATACGTTCGGATTTCACGCAAATGGGGATGTGAATCCGTATTGCCATGAACATCCCAATTTACTTCAAACGGTTTAATGGAATGCTTTTCGAGTACTTCCAATGTATATTCAAACAATGGCGTATCGTCTGTTTTAAAATGAACAGTTCCCTTTGGTTTTAACACCTGTTTGTACAATGGTAAAAACCGTTCACTGGTAAGTCTGTGTTTTGCATGCCTGTCTTTTGGAAATGGATCCGGAAAAGTTATCCAAATTTCACTTACTTCACCTTCATCAAATATTTCGGTTAATTTGGTAATCAGCATTCTAATAAATGCCGCATTGGTTATGCCCCTTTCTTTTGCTGTAAGGGCTCCCCGCCACATACGGTTGCTTTTAATATCAATTCCAATAAAGTTTTTTTCTGGGTATTGAGCTGAAAGAGCCACAGTGTATTCTCCTTTGCCACATCCAAGTTCAAGTACTATTGGATGGTTATTCTTAAATACCTCCTTGTTCCATTTGCCTTTAAGTTCATATGGAAAATCAAAGGTTTTATCAAACGTTTTAAACTCAGCAAACTGTTGCAATTTTCTTTTTGGCATCTACACTTTTTTGTTAATTCGTTTTCAAATAAGGATTATACTTTCTTTCTACTCCAACGGTTGTTGGGTTTCCATGTCCCGGTAAAATCACCATATCATCTGGCCATACGAGTATTTGCTTCCGAATAGAGTCGATAAGCTGATTAAAATTGCCCCCAGGCAAATCGGTTCGGCCAATGCTTCCTTCAAAAAGAACATCCCCTACAATAGCAATTCTTTGAGATAGACTGTAAAAAGTAAGTGAAGCAATAGAGTGCCCTGGTGTAAATGCAATGGCGAGTTCACTGTTTCCAAACCTAATGGTATCTTTTTCAGTTAACCAAACTGTTGATTCGGGAATAAGAAGAGGTGGAATTCCAAACAAAGCTGTCCATCGCGCAGTGTCATGATACGTAGTTACCTCATCTGCATGCATGTGAAGTGATACTTGATAACGCTCTACTACAAATTCATTCCCCAATACATGGTCTATATGGCAATGGGTATTCAACAGTTTAACTGGGGTAAGCTTTTCTTTTTCAATAAATTGAGCCAATTGTTGTTGCTCTTTTGGGTGGTAACATCCGGGGTCAATAACCACACATTGACCGGTTTCATCGTATACCACATAGGTGTTTTCTTGAAACTCATTAAAAACAAAAGATTCAACCTTCATCATGCTGCAAATAGAAGGCTTGTAAGCTATATTTCCAAGGGACTGTTTTAACACAAAACTTACTTGTATAGGTGCTGGTAAATTCCCATCTTTGATCGCATTGAAGGTGTTAAATTCATATTTCTTTAAACTGCTTTTACCCATTGCTTTGTGGCTTACTCCTAATGTAATTTTGGCACAAGGCATGTACACTCCATTCGGGCAAAGCAAAGTCCAGTATGGGGTGTTTGAGTGGTCATACCTGCGTTCAGAAAATTTCGATTCGTACTTCTACAGTGGTGGACGCGAGTTGGCAGCTTTTTCGGCACGTTCAGCCGAAACCAACCTGAGTAATATTGAACAATTGATAGACCACAGATTGAGTGGAAGAGTGGAAATTATCAACTACAATACCTTATCTGATTTTAAACAAACAAACTTTGGTGTATTGAGCGATAACGCACAAAATCCCGGGGGCTATTCGCAAGTGGTGAACAATAAGGTTTTTATTTATTTTAATGGCAACCATGGGGATTTTGAGGCCAGCATTAAATCAGGACTCGCATTGGTTCTTGTAAATGAATTGTTGTTTGGTGGCACCTTTCAAGAACGCATTCAAAATGCTGCTTTGCTTAATTTACCCGACTGGTACACTTTTGGGCTCACACAATACATTGGTAAACCTTGGGATACCGATAAAAATAATAAGTTGAAAGATATCATAGTTCGAAAAAAAATTAAAAAATTCAATCGGTTAATTCAATATGACCCGCAATTAGCGGGGCAAGCCTTTTGGAATTATTTAGTTGAAAAGTATGGTCAAGAAGTAATATCAAATATGCTTTATGTAACGCGCCTTAGCCGTAACTACGAAAGCGCTTTGATTTACGTTACGGGTGAAAATTTGAAAGAAACCAGCAAAGGATTTATGAGGTACTACCGCGAGCAATACCAAAAAGAAGACACCTTGCGGGCTTTGCCAAACAACCAATTTAAAATTAAAAAACGCCTGACTCCATACGTTGAACCTCATTTAAAGGTAAGTCCCAAAGGCAATCAATTGCTATTTACAACCAATAAAATGGGTAAATACAAAATATGGTTAATGGATACCCAAACCGGAAAACAACGTAAAGTGCACAAGGGAGGTTTTAAATACCACGGATTTGAAGTAGATCATTCGTACCCAATGATTGCTTGGCACCCAGGTAGCGAAAAATTTGCATTTATTTTTGAACGCAAAGGCAAACATTATTTAACAACCGTTGATTTGGTTAACAAGAAAAAACAAACGATCCAGTTTTTCAAATTCGACAAAATCAACTCTTTTGCATACAGCGATAATGAAAAATTATTGGTGCTCTCCGCAACACGCAAAGGCCAAAGCGACTTATTTGTGTATGATATGGTTACCCGAAGGGAGCGTCAATTAACAAATGACCCACATGATGATTTGTATCCACGATTCGTAGATGGCTCTGAAAAAATTATTTTCAGCTCTTCACGAAACAGCGACTCAGTTGCTGCTCCTTCTTTTCCTACATTGCCTCCCAATCATAATTTGGATGTATACTTATATGATTATGCAAACGCTTCACCTGAACTTATAAGGCTTACCTATACACCTGGTATTAACGAAACCGAACCATTGGAGTACAATAACCAATACTATAGTTATTTATCAGATTACAACGGAATCAAAAACAGGTATGCTGCTAGGTATGAACAAGAATATGATTTTACCGAATTGATTATTCGATACACTGACTCAGAAAAGCCAAACGATACGTTGTTCTTTGATGAATTGATTGATCGTGGCAAAACTTTTAATTACGAAGATAAAACCATCGTGATTGATTCGACAATTGAAAAAATTGATACGTTGGTGCGAAACAAAACAATTGTATTTACCTACCCACTTACAGATTACAAACGCAATATTTTAGCGCATGATGTTACCAAACAAGGTAAAACGGTGTATGAAACCATGTTGATAGATGGTAAGTATTACATTAAATACAGCCCACTTGCTAAAAACATCGAAGAACAAAGCGCAACCATTGAAACCTATCCAACCATGTACCGACTTAAAAGCGGATACGCAAGCAAGCCTTTTCAAGCAGGAGGGTTGGTATACAGCAAACGGAAACTGCGCAATGGAAAAACAACAGTAAGTGCGCTTGAACCTCCTAAGCCAACAATCAAATATGATTATTTCTTTGTGAGCGATTTTACACCGCCCACATTTACAAAAGAACAATTAGCCTCACCCGAAGCTCCCAAACAAAATACCACTGCTAAAGGCTTTAAATTAGCTGCTCCGCGTTTTTACAACGTCACTTTCTTTACCGATTACCTCGTTACGCAACTCGATAACTCAGTGATCAACTCATATTACCAACCCATTGCTATTAGCGCTCAAGGTGCATTTAATCCTGGCTTGAACGGAATGTTTAAAGTTGGGATGGTCGATTTGTTTGAAGACTACCGCCTGACAGGTGGATTTAGATTACCGTTTGACTTAAGTACGGTTGATTATTTTTTGAGTTATGAAACACTCAAACGCAGACTCGACCACCGAATTACCTTTTACAGACAAGTACGTGAAGGCAATCAACCTGGCTTGCCCGCTCAATACATTTTTAAAAATACTTCTCATGAAATTCGTTACCAAATAAGCTATCCGTTTAATCCCATTTTTTGCATAAGGGCACAAACTTTTGTAAGGCAAGACCAAACCAGTTTATTGGGTGTTGATCGTGCGTCACTTGAGTTCCCAAATCAGTTTGACAGATGGGCAGGAGGTAAACTCGAGTTCGTAATGGACAATGCCAAACCAAAAGGATTAAACCTTTACAATGGCACTCGGTTTAAAGTATTTTTTGACCACTACCGCAACTTACGTAATGAAGGGGTACAGTTAAATGCTGTAGGTTTTGATTTCAGGCATTACCAAAAAATTCACCGTCAATTAATTTTTGCAACCCGTATTACCTATAATACTTCATTTGGCACCAATAAAGTAAAATATGTTTTGGGTGCAGTAGACAATTGGCTGTTCCCGCAATTTGAAACAGGCAACGATAACATATCTACTGTTAATTATGCGTTTCAAGCATTGGGCACTAACCTACGAGGATTTAGGCAAAGCATCCGTTCAGGTAATTCGTTTGCAGTGAGCAACAACGAAATTCGATTCCCTGTTTTCAGTTATTTGTTAAACAGACCCATTAGATCTGAGTTTATCGCAAATTTCCAGTTGGTACCATTTTTTGATATTGGTACAGCTTGGATTGGCCCTGATCCATACTCAGATGAAAATACTTACAACCAACTTACCGTTGAGGTAAAGTATTTGCGCACTACTGTAATCAATGTTCGTGATCCTATAGTAGCTGGATATGGTGCTGGTTTGCGCACCAAAGTATTGGGCTATTTTCTAAGATTTGATGCTGCATGGGGGTTGCAAGATGGAGAGTTGGTTAGCCGTAGGCCGCTTTATTACTTATCTCTTAGCCTCGACTTTTAGTCGCTTTCATTCCTTCATTAAAGCAGTGCCTGCACCTTGCTTCGTAAGAGTCTTTTTCGCCCAACAATACCAAATCCGCGTCTACCGTTTTTCGAAATGAATGTGAAGCCAAATCACCACAAACCATGCAAATTGCATGAACCTTGGTAACATAATCAGCAATAGCCATCAACTCAGGCATTGCTCCGAATGGTTTACCCAAATAATCCATATCGAGCCCAGCCACAATTACACGTTTGCCTTGTTCAGCTAGCGTTTGGCAAACAAATACAATTTCATTGTTAAAAAACTGCGCTTCATCTATACCCACAACACTGGCTTGGGTTTGCATCAGTAAAATATTAAGTGGTGATTGCACTGGGGTTGATGCAATGGTATTGGCATTATGGGATACAATTTCACTTGCGTGGTAGCGTGTATCTACAGCAGGTTTAAATATTTCAACCCCAAGTTGAGCAATCCGAGCACGGTTCAGCCTACGAATCAACTCCTCCGTTTTACCGGAAAACATTGATCCACAAATCACTTCAATCCACCCTTTGGTTGCCGTTGTATGTTGTTTTGGTTCAAAAAACATGTACGCAAATGTGGTGTAAAAATAAAGATGATTTACACTTTTCTTTGTACAAATTTGCATGACCAACTTTACAGCTATGAATTTGCATAAAAGGCACCAACAAATACAAACAGCATCTCTTGAAATCCACCAATTGATTACTGAATTGTATTCAGGCACAGAACCCGCAACACTTCAGCGTGACTTATTAAAGGCAAAACTCATTGCTTTATACGATTTGTTGCAACAACAAGAACAGCAGCCTGAATTCGTTACTGAAGAAACCGTTGAATTGGCCATGGAGCATCCAATTGCAGTAAACGATGGCCAGCCTGATGAACCTGAGCAAATTCTTCCATTGCTTGAAACACAACCTGAAGTACTCAACTTGTTTAATGATATTCCTCCAGCTCCTTCTGAGCAAGTAATTGAAGAACCAACCCTTACTCCAACCGAATTACGCAATCTTGAAATAGATGCCATTCTTGAAAAACAAGAACAAGATTTGCCACCTGTGGAACCTTCAATTGATCAAGCCGAGCGTTCGCTTCATGAAAAAATTGCAAGCAGTATACCTACATCACCTGCATTGGCAGATAAATTAGGAAATAGCCAATTGGCCAATTTAAAAAACGCAATCAATGTAAACCTAAAAATTGCAATGGTAAATACCCTATTCGGGGAAAACACTGTTGAGTACGTTAAAGCTATTGATAAATTGAATGCCTCTGAAAACATACATGAGGCCATGCGCTACTTTACCGAACTCAAGTTAAATTACAACTGGGATAATGAACACACATTGGTGAAAGAACTAGAGCAGCTTATCCAAAAACGTTTTGCTTAGGTGTTTTCTAAAAGATGCTGTTCAATCACCTTCGGAAAATGAGTCATCTCTAACACTGCAATTTTAGCTGCAACTGTAGCTGCTGTATCGTCTGCTTTTACGTTAAACGACTGCTGAAACAAATACGTTCCTTCATCATACCGTTCATTTACCAAATGAATGGTAATACCATGTGTTTTTGCGCCTTGTTCGATAACGGCATTGTGAACGTGCATTCCATACATTCCTTTACCTCCAAATGCAGGCAACAATGCAGGATGAATATTCAGAATGCGGTAAGGATATTGTTGCACCAAGTATGATGGGATAAGCCACAAAAAGCCAGCCAACACAATTAAATCAGGGGCATAGGCTTCAATACGTTTCCCCAATAAATTGGGGTCTTGCAGTTCTGCTTTGGTAAATAGTTCAACTGGTATTGCATGTAGTTTCATTTTGGCAATTACACCAGCCTGTGGATTATTGCAAAACAAAGCAACTACCCGAATACTTGGATGCGATTTGAAATACACACAAATATTTTCTGCATTGGTGCCATTACCCGAAGCGAATAGAACAATATTTTTCATCAAAAACCCAACTCTTCAATTAATGCTTTCCGCCACAATGAATCCATATTGTTATTTCCATTCAGGCGGTTTAATGGAACTGTGGTGAAAATCATATCCGTTTTACCTGTGCTTAACCGGATACGTTTGCTCATTATATTCGAAAGGCCTGTCCATGGTTGGCTTCCGCTCGTACTTTGTGCTAATAAATTTGCAGTGCACAAAGTATCGTAACCAAATGTTCCTGATGGTGATGTAAAGGTAATAAATGGCCGCGCATTGGATATAATTGATGTTGCCTTTAATATTGGCCATCCAGATCCTGCCGTTGCATTAGGTTGCACGGTTTCATTAATATTCATACGCAACGTAACGCCAATAGGAGGAACCACCAACTGTTGCACTGGCGTAAAGCTAAAAAAGTTGGAAAAAGGATCAAAATCAGTAGGCATTTCAACCAATAAAAATAAGGTTCCACCATTTTGGAAATAAGAAGGGGTAACCAATTGTGCCAAGCCTAATGTACTGTTTGGATCATCACTGTACCAAATCATTTTTTTGTAAAGCTCCAACACTTTAACAATGGTAAACACATCAGAAGGCAACTGCGTTGGTATATCGTTTATGATATCAAAAGTGTTGTAAGGAGCGCCAAGGGCATTGAGCTGGTTTACATAAAACGTTTGAACCGAAAGTTTGGCAGCACGGTAATCATTAATCATTAAAAAATCACTCACTGGTTTGCGTATCAACTGAGAGTCTACTGCCCAAGCACTTGTTGCTCCCACTCTATCTACAGCTCGTATATAAACGGTATTGGTTTGGTTATATACTATACCCGAAAGCAATTGCGGTTGCGGAGTTGTACGTGAATTGATATAAACCTGAAAATTTGTATCGACCTCGTTGCCAACCCTTGTTGCTACAAAGCTAGCAGCAAGTGTATTACCTGGCATTGCATAAGGCGTTTTGTTTGTATCGTTAAATACGATTTCAATTCGCTGAATATCCAATAATCCATCTACATCATTTGGTGCAAATACATACCTGAACGCAGGTAAACTTGACACTTTGCGTCCTGCACTAAAATCGAATGCAATGGTTGGTGCCGTATTTTTGACGGGAAAAACCATGATGGCAGGAGTTGGATCTTTTTGGTCTAAATTATCAACCGCTCTAACATAAATGGGTAAATTACCACTCTGCACTCCTAATGGCAGCGATAATAAATAAACACCTTGTTGGTTGGTAGTGAACGACCATGTTTGGCCATTATCTATAGATACTTCATAGCCTTTAATAAAGCCTGTAGCCGACTCTCCCCACCAACTAGCTACAACGGTGGTTGTAAGCAAATTATTTGAATCTCTTCTAACCGAATCAACCAATGTGTAGGTTTCAGGAAACAGTTGCACATTGCGGTCGCCCTCAAAATCTTTACGGCAAGAAACCACAAAAATGAGCAAGCACAAAACGCTAAAAATAGATACACGCATGTTGATGAATCAATTGAATTGCAAGTATACTGTTATGCCGTTAACTTACCATTAATCATTGTAAAATGTGGCGCTTTAATTCCAACATTTTTAAGGCAGTTTCAGCCGCTTCTTTTCCTTTATTACCATATTTCCCACCACTACGCTCAACAGCTTGTTTGAGTGTATCTGTTGTAAGTACACCGAAAACTGCTGGTTTTTTTGTTGTTAAACCAACCTGCATGATTCCATGAGCACAGGCATCACAAATAAAATCAAAATGGCGTGTTTCTCCTTGTATTACACAACCCAGCGCAATCACGGCATCAATTTGCTTTTGTTGTGCAAGCCACATTGCAGCTTGAGGTAACTCATAAGCTCCTGGTACTGCATGCACCAGAATGTTTTTAGCCTTTAATCCTTGCTCTTTTAAAAACTGCACGGCTCCATCACGCAAAGCATGAGTTATATCGCTGTTCCAGTCAGATACAACCACAGCAATGGTGCTTTTTTGAACGCTTTTGTCAACGGTAAAAGTAGCTGCCTGTTTGTCCTTCTTCAAATGTGTTGCCATTTCTCAGAGTTGTTTTAATGAAAAAGCCGAAGGTTTACTTCGGCTTTAGAGTGGTTAATTTTACCAATGCTTATTTACCTTCTTTTAAGGCAGAAGCGCGTGCGATATATTTATCAATATCTTGTGCTTCTTGTGCCTCTGGATAGTCGTTTTTAATTTGGGTATAAACGTTCACCGCTTCTTCATATTGTTGTTGTTCTTCCAATACCAATCCTGCCTTCTTCAAAAAAACAGGCGATGTAAGTTTGTTCTCATTCATGCTAGCCGCTTTTTTGTATTGCGAAACTGCACGATCCAAATTCCCAAGTTCAACATAAGCATCTCCTTTAGCTCCTTCGGCAAGCGGTGCCACAAGCTCATTTGTTGTGCTGAACTGATCAAGTGATGCAATTGCCTCTTCAAATTTACCAAGGCGTAAATTGCAGATTCCTGCGTAATAATGAGCCAAGTTTCCAACTTTAGTTCCACTGTAAGCATCCGCTATTTCTGCAAAACCTTTAAATGAGGCATTGCCATTCAGGGCTAGGTTAAATGAATCGCGGTCAAAATATTTTTGAGCCATAAAAATTTCAGCTTGCCCTTCTGTTTCTTTAGGAGCAAGATACCATTGCTTATAAGCAAAAAAACCAACAGCTATCGCTGCAATCACCAATAGTGAGGTATTGATATTCTTGCGGTGCTTTGTATAAAAATCTTCTACTTTATGAGTGGTTTCTAAAATTGTTTGGTCAAGTTCCACTTGGCCTTTGTCTTGTTTTTTGTCTGTCATGTTCGTACTGCGCTGTATGCTTTGTAAATAGTGAATTATTCAGTAATATATGGGTAATTAGGCTCTGCATACACATCGGTATACAATTCAGAACCATCAGGGTAAGGAGAGTTTTCGCTGAACTCAACTGCTTCTGCAACAATTCCTTCAATTTTTGCTTCAACCTCATCAAACCAAGCTTCTGCTGCAAATTTTTGCTTCAATATAGTGGCTTTTACCACTTCAATCGGGTCTTTCTTTTTATATTCTTCAACCTCTTCTTTGGTTCTGTATTTGGCAGGATCGCTCATAGAGTGCCCACGGTAACGGTATGTACGAACATCAAGGTAGGTTGGACCTTCGCCTTTGCGCGCACGCTCAGCCGCTTCTGCTATTGCCTCGTGCACTGTTTCTGGATGCATCCCATCAACCACAAAACTTGGCATATCATATCCCTTTCCAATGATTGACATATCAGGGGCGTTGGTTGTACGTTCAACCGAAGTTCCCATTGCATAACCGTTGTTTTCACAAATAAAAATAACGGGCAACTTCCACAACATGGCCATGTTAAAAGTTTCGTGCAAAGCACCTTGACGGGCCGCCCCGTCTCCAAAACTGCAAATAGTTACTTGGTCTCCTCCTCTGTATTGATCTGCTAATGCAATGCCTGCACCTAAAGGAATTTGACCTCCCACAATTCCATGTCCACCAAAAAAGTTGTGCTCTTTGCTAAACATATGCATTGAACCTCCTTTTCCTTTACTGCATCCAGTGACCTTACCATACAACTCCGCCATCACTTCACGTGAGGGAATTCCCAGTGCAATGGCATGGGCGTGGTCACGGTAAGCAGTTATATGCCTGTCATCTTTACGTGTAGCACTTAATGTACCAGCCACAACAGCCTCTTGGCCAATGTACAAGTGGCAAAATCCTTTTATTTTTTGTTGCCCATACAATTGAGCAGCCTTTTCTTCAAACCTGCGCATCAGCAACATTTGCTCATACCAGTTAAGGTAGGTTTCTTTGGTAAATTTAGTTTTAGCCATTTTGATAAAAAGTGTTGCAAAACTAACAAAATTTGGCACAGCACAAAGCATTAAGTATTTAACTGATTTTGATATACTTATATAGCCAATTGCAAATTAAACTTCCGCTATTGAGTGGCCAAAAGCAGTACGTTTCCGCAATAAACAACAACTGCAGTTTGCTTTGCTCCCATTTTATGTATAATAAATATTGGTGTGCAGAGATGAGGGTTATATGCTGAAATGGTAAGAAAAATTGTCAAACGAAATCTCGATAGGTTAAGTACCATTTACCCTTATTTTTGCCAGCCATGTTCCATTTGCAATCACTCCGCTTACATTACTTTAAAAACTACCAAGTGGCACAGCTCAATCTTTGCCCCGAGGTAAATTGTTTTGTTGGCAATAACGGAGCAGGCAAAACCAATATCCTTGATGCCATCTATTATTTCGCTTTCACCAAAAGCTACTTTGGCAACAACGATGCTCAACAAATTAAACAAGGTGAGTCGGATTATTTTTTTATTGAAGTACAAGTTGAAAAGGGCAGCGTTACCGAAAATGTGAGTATTGCTTATAAAGTGGGTGCAAAAAAAACAGTAAAAATAAACAATAACGAGCACCAGAAATTAGGGGATCATATTGGCTTGTACCCTTTGGTCATGATAGCCCCAAACGATATCTTGCTTATCATTGAAGGAAGCGAAGAGCGCAGAAAGTTCATTGATGGTTTTATTGCCCAATGTGATAAGGCTTACTTGTTTAACTTGCTAGCCTATAATCGAATTTTAGACCAACGAAATAAACTGCTTAAAAAATGTGCCGAGTTAGGTAACACAGACCATACGTTATTGCAAACATACAACGAACAGCTTGTTCAATATGGAACATCCATTTACCAAACCCGTAAGCAATTTACCTCGCAGTTTGTTCCTGTGTTTCAAGAATACTATCAGTTAATTTCAGGTGGTTCGGAAAGTGTGTTCATAGATTACCTATCCGATTTAACTGCGCAACCTTACACCGACCTATTAGCTCAACAACAGGCAACTGATTTAGCAGCAATGCGAACAACCAAAGGCACGCACAAAGACGATTGGGTATTTTACATCAAAGGGCAATTGCTCAAAAAAATGGGATCGCAAGGGCAGCAAAAGTCTTTTATCATTGCTTTAAAACTTGCTCAATACAGCTACTTAAAACAACAAACAGGGCTAGCACCATTGTTGTTGTTGGATGATATTTTTGAAAAACTAGATGAACAAAGGTTACAAACATTATTAAGCATGATTGCCCACCACGATTTTGGGCAAATTTTTATTACAGATACCCATATCCAACGATTGCAAGCAGTATTCGAAACAATGCCCCAGGTAGCAGTAAAATTTTTTAATGTACAACTTGGCACAATAAGCGATATTTGAGCAAATGAAAAAACAGCGGCAAACCAACGAACAATCATTGAAAGAGGTAATAAGCGAATTGTTTGAGTCAAACCACATGAGCAGTAAACTCAAAGAAGCGCAACTCATTCAAAACTGGGAAACGCTGGTCGGAAAACTCATCGCTAAAAACACCCTTAAAATATTCATCCACCAACGCAAATTGCACTTGCATTTAGAGTCGGCCGCACTCCGAACAGAACTTACTTACTCCAAAAGTAAATTGATAGAAGTGATTAATACAGATGCAGGCTGCCAATTAATTGATGATATTGTGATTAGATAAGGTTGGTTGCATTTTTCATCCTGCTTAACCTACCTTGCATGTCCTTAATACAATATAATATATGAAATGGATTCTGCTGCTGATGTTGCTTACAAATGGCTTGTTTACTTGGGCACAAACCAATACAGAACCCCATCTGGCCAATATCAAACAACTTACCTTTGGTGGTGATAATGCTGAAGCTTATTTTAGTCCTGATGGGAAAAAGGTTTGTTTTCAATCAAACAACCCACAATGGGGTTTGCAATGTGACCAAATTTTTTACATGGTGCTCGAAGAAGCGGAAGACAATACAACCTACCAACCTATGATGGTTAGCAATGGCAAAGGCCGCACCACATGCTCGTATTATATGCCTGATGGTAAAAAAATTATTTACGCATCAACATTTAAAGGCAGCAACGAATGCCCACCTGAACCGGCAAAAGATGGCAAATATTTATGGGCCATTTACCCAACTTTTGATCTATTCATCACTGACGAAAAAGGAAAAACAACCAAACAACTTACTGATGTTCCTGGATACGATGCTGAAGCAACATTATCGCCCAAAGGAGATAAAATTGTATTCACTTCCACCCGCAATGGAGACTTGGATTTGTACATTATGGACATCGATGGTAAAAACATCAAGCAACTTACATTTGGTTTAGGTTATGATGGTGGTGCATTTTTTTCACCTGATGGGAAACAGTTAGTATTTAGGGCTTCGCGACCACAAGGTGAAGATACGATAGCCTATAAAGAATTATTGGCTAAAGGCTTAGTTGCCCCAACAAACATGGAGCTTTATACAATTAATGCAGATGGAACAGGTTTGCGTCAAATAACCAATCTAGGCAAAGCCAATTGGGCCCCTTTTTTTCATCCCAATGGCAAACAAATTATTTTTTCAAGTAATCACCATTCGCCTCGAGGATACGATTTTCAGTTGTATGTAATCAATACAGACGGAACAGGGTTACAAAAAATAACAACCGAAAGTTTGTTTAATGCTTTTCCAATGTTTTCACCTGATGGCAAAAAACTCATTTTTTCTTCTAACAGGAACAATGGTGGCACAAGGGATACCAACTTATTTATTGCCGATTGGATTGAATAGTTAGGCTTGTAAAACAATACGAAAGGTGGTTCCTTTATTTAACTCACTTTGTTTTACAAATACTTTTCCTTTGTGGTAATCTTCTATAATGCGTTTGGCTAATGACAGTCCTAATCCCCAACCTCTTTTTTTGGTTGTATAACCTGGCTTAAATACGGTTTTGAGTTTCGATTTTGGAATACCTTTTCCAGTATCCGTAATATCAATTAGCACAGAATCACCTTGGCTTTTGGTTGTCATGGTAATGCTGCCAACTCCATTCATGGCATCTATGGCATTTTTACAAATATTTTCAACCACCCATTCAAACAATGGAATATTCATCAATGCCGTTAACTCATCTTGATTGGAAATTAACGTGAATGATACTTTAGACGAAGTACGTAACTTTAAATAGTTGATACTTTCTTGCAGTACTTCATCCACCAAATGACTTTCGAGTTTAGGCTCTGAACCAATTTTAGAAAAGCGTTCTGTAATAAGCTCAAGTCGTTTTACATCTTTTTCAAGCTCAACCAACAATTCCTCTTGCTTTGGTTTATCCGTTTCGCGCAGTAAGTTAATCCAGCCCATTAATGAAGATATGGGTGTACCCAATTGGTGCGCTGTTTCTTTGCTCATCCCAACCCAAACTTGATTTTGCTCTGCCCTACGCGAAAAACTAAAAGCCAAATAAGCAACTAAAATAAATATGCCAATAACGCTAAGTTGGTAATATGGATACTGCTTTAATTGGGTGAGAATAATGGAGTTTTTGTAATATAAATAATTGTAACGCTTGTTTGCTTCATCATATAAAATGGGAATAGGTTCTTTGATATCCATCATTTGAATAAGCTGTTGGCGCAGGTACGTAGTGTCATTTGTTTTAGTAGAATCAAGATTCCGATGAGCAATGATCATACCCGCATCATCAACCAAAATTACCGGAATGGTTTCATTGTCTTTGATGATATCGAGTAAAAATCCAAAATCACCCTCTGTGCTCGCATTGATAAGTTGTTTGGTGGCATTAGCCCATAGCAATACTTTCTTCTCTTCTTCAACTGCAAGTTTTTGCACCAATTTTTGTGTGTACCAAAGTGAAAACAATCCGATACCAACCGCTACAGCAAGCAGTGTTCGTTTCCACCATATTTTCTGTTCATACAAACGCATATTGCTCGAATATATACATATTTGCAACATATAAACGAACAGATGCGCCTTATTATTGAGCACAACGGTAAAACTTTAGAAGCCAACCTGGCAAATCCAATTTCAATTGCCATTCCTTTGCAATCAGGTAACAACAACCCAAATGCATTTGGTATTCAAGCTCCACAATTTACCCCTTACCAAAGTGGTGGATTTATTGGCAGTGTTTCTTTAGGCGGCAGTGTAAACTGCGAAAACTTATTGCTCAATGCTCATGGCAATGGAACACATACAGAATGTATTGGCCATATTACCAACGAACGATTTACCATTAACCAAAGTTTAAAAACATATTTACTACCCGCACAAGTAGTATCTGTAAAACCCACTGATAATTGTATTCAATTAGACGCTATCCAAAACCTATTGTTGCCAAATATTCAAGCATTGGTTATCCGTACATTGCCAAATACCAAAGATAAATTGCATTCTGTATACTCAGGGAACAACCCTCCTTACTTAAGCGTTGAGTTATGCGGTTGGTTAGCCCAACAAGGTATTGAACACCTATTGGTTGATTTGCCTTCAGTAGACCCTGAAATGGACGAAGGATTATTACAAGCGCACCATGCTTTTTGGCAGTATCCCTACCATCCGCGGGTAAATGCAACCATTACCGAAATGATTTATGTGCCTAATGAAATCGAAGATGGATTGTATATTCTTCAACACCAAATAGCTCCCATCGAAAGTGATGCGAGCCCAAGTAAGCCCATTCTTTACCCACTTCAATAATAACTCACAATGGTTGATTACACCGAAGAAGATTTTGACGAAAGTGATGAGTCCGCTGAACAAGAATTATACGAACACCATCGCATTATTGTAGATAAAGGCCAATCGATGCTGCGCATTGATAAGTTTTTAATGCACAGAATGCAAAACGCTAGCCGCACCAAAATACAAAATGCGGCTGATGCCGATTGTATTGTTGTAAATGGCAAGCCAGTAAAATCGAGCTACAAGGTAAAACCGGGCGATCAAATTTCGATTGTATTACCACACCCACCAAAAGATACAGAAATTGTTCCTGAACCAATTCCGCTTGAAATTGTGTACGAAGATGAGTTCTTGTTACTGGTAAATAAACCGGCTGGAATGGTGGTTCACCCTGGTTACAACAATGTAACTGGTACGTTAGTAAATGCGTTAGCTTGGTATTTAAAAGACAGCGATTTTAGCAAACAAGGAAACATCAGACCTGGGCTTGTGCACCGCATTGATAAAAACACAAGTGGCTTATTGGTTGTGGCCAAAACTGAATTGGCAATGACCCACTTAGCCAAACAGTTTTATGACCATTCAATCGACCGATCATACATGGCACTTTCATGGGGCGATTTTGAAGATGACCAAGGAACCGTAACTGGTTATATTGGAAGAAGCACCCGCGACCGAAAGGTATTTACCATGTATGATGAAGAAGAAAAAGGCAAATGGAGTGTTACACACTATAATGTTTTAGAACGCATGCATTATGTTACACTTATTGAATGCAAACTCGAAACCGGTCGTACGCACCAAATTCGCGTACACATGAAACATCTCGGACATCCGTTGTTTGCTGATGACACCTATGGAGGAGACAGGATTGTGAAAGGAACGACCTTTACCAAATACCGCCAATTTATTGATAATTGTTTTGCCTTGATGCCGCGGCAAGCATTGCATGCGCAATCACTTGGATTTACACATCCCATCACGGGTAAGAGGTTATTTTTTACTGCTCCATTACCTCCTGATTTTGGTGGTGTGTTAGACAAATGGAGAGCTTACCACCGTAATGTGGTGTTGAAACAAGCAGAAGAGGATTCGTAAATATTCAATTAATTCAAATACATTTGAGTTTGTAAATGGCCAAATTCACATTCAACTGGAAACAAACCGCATCGTTTGTATTGAAGTTATGCATTACATCAGCTGCACTGTATTTTGTATTTCAAAAAATAGACTTTGAGTTGTTTAAGCAAACCTTAAGCACTGTTAACCTAGGATTCTTTGCTTTGGCTTTTTTGTTTTTTAATGTTTCGAAAATTATTTCCGCCTACCGGTTGTTGGTAATGTATAAACTAGCAGGAGTAGAACTGGATGGAAAAGCAAACCTAAAGTTTTATTATCTAGGCATGTTTTACAACATGTTTTTACCTGGCTCTATTGGTGGTGACGCCTTTAAAGTGTACCTTTTAAAACAACAACAAAAAGAAGCAAGCACTAAAAAACTCATTAGCGCAGCCTTACTTGATCGAATTAGTGGCGTTTCATTTTTGTTTGTAATGGGTGGTGTATTCTTATTATTGAGTACTTTTTACCTCGAAATCCCCAATTACAAATGGTATATTTTAGCAGCAACATTGCTTGTTATACCCTCGTATTATGTATTTGTAAAATGGGTTTTCCCAACATTCATTTCAGGATTCATGGTTACTGGATACTATTCGTTTTTTGTGCAGCTGGGTCAGGTTGTTTGCGCTTGGTTCATTTTAATGTCGTTGCATATTGATACTTCATACTGGGACTACCTGACTTTATTTATGGCATCATCTGTTTTTGCAATCATTCCAATTACTATTGGAGGGGCAGGTGCTCGCGAGTTGGTTTTTATTTTTGGAGCAAATTATTTGCATATTAACCAACCAGCAGCGGTAGCTTTTGCAATTTTATTTTTTTGCGCATCTGCATTATCATCGCTCATCGGATTATTTTTTATTGTTGGAATCGAAAAACAATTAACTACTTCGTAAATGTATGCTAGATTTAAAAGATAACAGAAGTATTGTTATTTGTTGTTTGTTACTGTTAGTTCCGGCATTGTTTATTAATTTAGGTTTGCCAGCAATTAAAGCCGATGAACCAACGCGTGCCAACGTAGCAATGGAAATGATGTATACTGGTGATTACCTCATTTCAACAATTGGGGGCAATTATTACTACAAAAAACCACCCTTGTTTAATTGGATTTTGGTGGGGTTCTTCACGCTAACCGGAAGTAAATCTGAGTTTGTGGTTAGGCTTGCTGCATTGATTCCATTATTGCTCTTTAGCCTACGCATTTATAAAACTTTACGCAAAGAAACCACCCCTGGCATTGCAATCGTAATTGCATTAATGAATATAACCAATGGCCGCATGCTCTATTACGATTCGATGCTCGGGCATATCGATATTTTATATGCATGGATTACGTTTGAGTCATTTGTGCTTTTGTATCAATATCAAAAAAATATTGAAAAAGCTTTGGTTGCATTTTACCTATTGCACGCGGTAGCATTTATGCTCAAAGGTTTGCCATCACTTTTGTTTCCAGTTTTTACTTTATTGGCATTTGCATGGCACTATAAACAATGGCAATTTTTATGGAGTAAATGGCATTTTATAGCCATTGCAATCGGGCTAAGTATACCTGTAACATTTTTTGCAGTATACGCCCAATTTAATTCATTGGAAGGGTGGATTGTCAATTTGTGGGACCAATCGAAACAACGCACAGTACTTGATAAAACATGGTGGGAAAGTGTGCGCCATCTTTTTACATTTCCACTTGACCACATCATGCATTTAGCACCTTGGTCGCTGTTGGCAGTATTGCTTTTTCGCAAAGGCTTATCCATTTACTTACAACAGTTTCCGTTGGTTGTATTTTTAGGCTGGGTGCTGGTATTTAATATTCCTGTGTATTGGGCATCGCCTGGTTATTATCCACGGTACTTATTCATGTTTTACCCAATTGTATTTGCTTTTTTGGTATTGGCCTTAGCATATGCATTGCAATCCAATTTAGCTGCCCGCATTGCTGCGTTTGTTAAATGGTTTAACCTACTTATTGGGGTAGGCATGATAGGTTCAATGGTGTATGCTTATAACCAAGCGCCCATTTGGCAAGCTGCTACCATCGTTGTATTAGCTGCAAGTTTTGCGTTTGTAAGTTGGCGCAATACTCAGCAGTCATTATGGTGTTTAATGGCTTTGGTCATTACCTCTCGTATTGCGTTTAATTGGTACGTGTTGCCATACCGCACACAAACTGGTTTGATTGATAGGAGTAAAAAATTTGCCCTCGAGATAGTGGATATTGCTTCTGAAAAACCGTTGTACATAGCTGAGAAAAACGCTTACGTGCTTGAACACAATTTTTACTATTACATCGAGCGTGAACGCAATAGCATTTTATACAATCGCCCAATCGATACAACTTCGTTGTTTATAATTGACCCTACCCAATACAAGTTTTACCGTACTGATGTGCTCCTCAGTTTTAACATCGAGTACCAAAATATGCCACTACAACTCGTTCGATTTCAATCAATTTTACCCGATTCGAGCACCGCTTATATAAATTATTGAACTGATTACGCAATCTTGAGGCAACTTTTTCCAATTTAGTGTATCTATGTACATATAATCTTAAAACTAATTCAAAACTCATGAAAAAAATTGTACTTTCTTTAGCTGCCATCACCACCTTATCAATGGTGGTAAGTGTGGCTACAAATGATGGGCAACTGCATTCAAACAGCAGTGGAGCCCCTAGTGCAGGAGCTTGCACCGCTTGCCACGGAGGCGCAGTGAATACCTCAAATCTAGTTGAACTTGTTGTTACAGACACCCAAACCGAAGAAGTTGTTACTTCCTATATTGCAGGAAGAACTTACTTTGTAGCAGCTGGAATGTTTTCGCAAGGCACTGAAAAAATGGGGTTTGCCTTATCAGCATCCGCTGGTACATTGGCTTTAGACCCTGATGTAGATGGCGCACAAATAAGAAACGGTTACGCCACACATACCAGCAATGGAACCGCAACGGTAGCTGGCGTTGGAGCATGGGGTTTGTTATGGACTGCCCCAGCAAGTGGTACAGTTAATTTTCAGTTGTACATCAATGCTTCAAATAACGACAATGGCGACAATGGCGATATGATCTATGGTAAATCATTAAGTTTGCCATCAGGTGCTAACAGTGTTCGTGAACTTAACGCAGCTTCGTTCCATGTGTTCCCTAACCCAGCAACTGCTCAATTGCAAGTACAAATGATAAAACAAGGAGCATCTGCTTCCGTTGTATTAACAAGCATTGATGGTAAAATTTCGAAGCAACTTTACAACGGAACAGTTTTAGGTAATTTAGAATTTGATGTAACTGAATTACCTGCTGGTATTTACTTCATGCAAGTTACCACCAACGGTAATAGCAGCATACAAAAAGTATTGATTCAATAATCCTTACCTATTGTTTTTTAAAAGCTGCTTCGGCAGCTTTTTTTATGCGTATACTTGAAGCATGAAACAACTGTGTGAAAAAACTTGTGCACTTGTAAAAGAAGTAGGCGCTTATATCCAAGGCCAACGCACCCATTTTTCAGAAGCAAACATTGAAACCAAAAGCATCAATCAACTGGTTTCGTATGTAGATCAAACAGCGGAGAAAAAATTAGTAAATGGTCTTTCGTTACTTTTTCCTGATGCTGGATTTATAACCGAAGAACAAACCATTGCCACTGAAACCAAAGAGTGGATGTGGGTAATAGACCCTCTTGATGGCACAACAAATTTTATGCACGGCATTCCTGTATACAGCATCAGTATTGGATTGTTGCACAATAACAAACCGGTTATGGGCATTGTATATGAACTCAATCAAAATGAACTGTTTTATGCATGGGAAGGGAGCCCAGCATACTTAAATGGCTCTATTATTCAAGTACGATCAGAAACCAAATTTGCCAATACCTTGCTTGCAACGGGCCTGCCTTACTACGATTTTGAGGGCATGCAACCGTATTTGAGTACCCTCACACATCTGATGAAAGAAACAAGAGGTATTCGCAGGATGGGAAGTGCTGCAGTAGATTTAGCTTATGTTGCTTGCGGACGGTTTGATGGGTACTTTGAATATGGCTTAAGCCCTTGGGATGTTGCTGGGGGTATTTTCATCGTACAACAAGCTGGGGGTGTAATCACCAATTTTGACGGAGGCGAAGATGCTGTTTTTTCACGCTCTATTGTTGCCGCGTCAGCTGCATTGCATCAACAATTGGCATCTGTAATCCAAACGTATTTTTAAACCGCTATTCTAAGTCGTTGCTCAAACGGTAGCGGCAGATGCGGTTGTTGTTTTTATCAGCAACATAGATAGTGCGGTTAAAATAACAAACCCCGCTTGGGTTATTAAAACTGAATGGTCCACTTGATGAGCCATCGGTTCCTGCACCTCCAAAAGATACGATAGCTTGCTTTTTAAGCCCTGAGTTTGCTGGTGGATTTACCCCTTCGTAACCTTGGTTGGTAAAAACAAAAAGAGAGTCATTCCCGCTATCAACAACAAATGTGTACTGCAAATTATCAGGCGATAAATACACATCTTCTGGTTGCTTAAACCTAAAAGACTCATAAAGAAAACGATTCGCTTTGGTTTGATCAAAATTGAGCAATGTTGGGGTTTCAGCATATTGTGTTCCAAGTTCTGGATCATCTGTAACCGTAATACCAAGTACCCTGTATTCAACTGCACCTGTTTGTGCACTTTGGGTAATGTAAAAACTCTTGCTTGTGCTCATTCCAGTTAATCGTTGCGGTGGGCCAGCCAATGTAGCAATTGCCGAAATTCCCAATGCCGATTTTAAACTAGATGTAGTTGGGTTAAGGCCAACAGCAAAACCAGTATTAGCGCCCGCAGCATTGTATACCAACACACCATTATCAGGTCTAACAAATGAACTTACATCATTGGTAGGTCCAGTTCTAGAAACATACAGTGTATTATCGTGTAATGTGGCAATTCCAGTAAATTGAACCGCTTCGTCAGCGGGCCCCCTCGATGCAGTGCTGCTTCTTGAATCATCGCATATTGGATGAATAAGGGTATCTATAAATTGAGGTGCACCAGCAGCTGTATTTGTTAAATGGTATACGCAAGCCCGGTTTCCGAAAGGTGTTTCAACCCTGCCAGTTACATAGGTATGCAAACGCCTATCTTGAGTAACATCAGTAGCTCCAGCAATGGTAAATCTTTTGGCAATGGTTCCTTTTTGGTCTAATATTAAAAGTTCATTATCCAATTGATTGCTTTCGTTGTTTAATACCACCACGTATATCAGTTCATCATACCCAACATAAACATCAACTGGATTTTGGATATTCTGGGTAAAAAATGGAAAAATTGGTACGTATCCAACAATAGGTTGCACCAAGTTTGGATCAATAGCACCTTGTTGAAACACTTCATCAACTTGCTTGTCTTCTTTGGTACCAAACAATGAAGTACAGGCGTTTAGCAAAGCCATTAAACAAAGTAAAGAACCTATTTTAATTGCTGGTTTCATCTTAAATACATTGATAAAGTTAAGCGGTGCACACTGCCAAGTCGCTCTTTTGCCAAAAATCCATAATCAATTGCAAGTCCACCCATGCGTTTATTTAACTTTAGGCCAATACCTGCTGAGGGGGCAATATACCGTTCATCAGAACCAAACTCGTACCCCGTACGCAAGTATAATAGCTTGAGGTAACTGTACTCTGCAGCCAAAACATAGGTTTCGTTGTTATCCGTAGGATGGTTTAATTGGCCTATTGCTGTAAGCACATGGGTATTGTTATGTATCGGATCAAATGCAAATCCCAATCTGAACAAACCCGGAACACTTACGTTTGAAAAACTCTCTATTTGCTGCGTTCCGTTAAATTTTAAGATGGTTACTTCACCTCCAGGACGTACGTTGAAACCAAAGTTACTAAAGTTGATACCAAAACGGGTATGTTTAATGCCCACATTGTACTGCAAACCCAAATCAAACAAAGCATTGTGAATATGCATTCCAGCAAAACCTTCGTTGGCATACTTTGCATTTACACCAAAACTAAAACTATTGGTTAGTACCTTGGCATAAGTAACACCGATGGTATAATTTGATACAGTAAATGTGCGTCCTGTTCCACGTGATTCAAACTCAGTTGTTTCCTCCATGGTGCCATAATTCATCGAAAAAACCTGTACACCTAAATACGATAGCTTACCAGGTTTAAACAATACACCAGCAAAATTTCCTGAGATATCGCCAAAATACCTCGAATGAGATACCATAGCATGAAACTTAGCCGTATCAGAACGCGTAATCCCTGCTGGATTCCAATACATTGAAGAAACATCGTTCACCGTAGCTACATGTGCACCTGCAAGCGACATTCCTTTAGCATCCGGACTTATCTTCAAAAACTGCATTCCAGAGCCACCCGTGCGTGAATCGCCAAAAGTAGGCAATATCTGAGCCCGAAGTGCTAAGTGTGTTGCAAAAAACGCCAATACAAGCAGAAACTTTTTCATGTGTGATAAGTGCGGCAAATTAAAAGAAAATCTCGGATTGATGCGTTAAAAAATAATGAAGAGATCTTCGCATCCAAATACTGCAAAACCCCATTATTATTGCCAAATGAAATTACCAAATCCGATTAGGTATGCTACCTTAAGTTTAAGCAGCGCAATTTTGCTTACCATAAGCTGGTTGCCATATGGATTGGCTTTTGTTTCATTATTTGCACTTGTTCCCTTATTATTGATTGAACATGAACTGCGATTAGCAAACAAAAGTCCATTAACCTTATTCGGTTACGGATTCTTAACCTTTTTTGTGTGGAATATTGGTACAACTTGGTGGCTTTGGAATGCAACACCAGAAGGATCCATTGCAGCATTTTTTATCAATACCTTGTTAATGTGTTTACCTTGGTTATTATACCATTGGGCTGCAAAAAAAAGAGGTACAAAGGCTGCTTTATGGATTGGATTATGGGCTTGGTTAACATTTGAATGGTGGCACCGCACATGGGAGTTCAGTTGGCCTTGGCTTAATTTAGGAAACGTTTTTGCCACAACACCTTGGGCAGTACAATGGTATGAATTAAGTGGTGTAAGTGGGGGCAGTCTTTGGGTCTTGGTTTCTAATGGCTTGTTGTTCGGGTACGTGATGCAATGGCAACAAAAAATGCCAGCGGAAAGACTTAAACTAGGACTTAATCAGTTGTTTTGGATTGCGATTGCGCCTTTGTTCGCATCGTGGTATGTGCAATCGCAGTATGTTTCATTTGGCACGCCAATGCAGGTAAGTGTTGTGCAACCCAATATTGATCCCTATCATGATAAATTTAAAGGGATGAGCCCAACAGAACAAACCGTTCAAATGCTACGTTTGGCAAAACGAAGTACAAACGCCTCAACCCATTTGGTTTGTTTTCCTGAAACGGCAATGGTTGGCGGAATCAATGAAGAATCGTTTGAAAATGATCCATCAATTGTACTTACCAAAAGTTTTCTAAGCAGCTATCCGCATACAGCAGTGCTAAGTGGTGCAGATACCTATCGCTTTTTTGCAGATCCGAGCAAACGCTCTGTAACTGCGCGCAAATATGATGATGACAATTACTATGATTCGTATAACACGGCACTGCTTATTCAAAACAACCAACCTGTTCAAGTATACCACAAAAGCAAGCTAGTACCTGGTGTTGAAGCCATCCCTTACCAGCAATATTTACAGTTTTTAACAAAAGCAGCCATTGATTTGGGAGGTACTTCAGGAAGCTTAGGCCGAAGTAAGGAGGCTATTAATTTTTGGATAAACGGCAACCAACAGGTTGCGCCAATAATTTGTTACGAATCTGTATTTGGTGAACACGTGAGTACCTACGTGCAAAAAGGAGCAGGCTTATTGTGCATCATCACCAACGATGGCTGGTGGGGCAATACGCCAGGATATGTTCACCACTTTGACTATGCGCGTTTACGAGCCATTGAAAACAGACGTTACATAGCACGAAGCGCAAATACGGGAAAATCAGGATTTATCGATGATTTTGGCAATATCATTCAAGCCACCCAATGGTGGGAACCTGCAGCATTATCAGCAACATTACAGTACCAAACATATCTTACCTTTTACACAAAACATTCGTGGACTATTGAACGAATACCGCTTGCGTTACTCGTACTGGTATTGTTAAGAAGACGCAAATCATAAATACGTTTGGGTACAAGGTATTGCTTTCGTATTTTCGCCCACTATTTAGTGCTCAATACGAAATCATATGCTACGTACACATACCTGCGGAGAACTTAGAATACAACATCAGAATCAAATTGTAACCCTTTGTGGTTGGGTTCAAAAAAGCCGCGATTTAGGCGGAATGACTTTTATTGACCTGCGCGATCGGTATGGAATTACCCAGTTGGCATTTAACATGGAAACCAATGCCGTATTGTGCGAGCAAGCACGCAAATGTGGACGTGAGTTTGTGCTCCAAGTTACAGGGAAAGTAATTGAACGGAGCAGTAAAAACACCAATTTACCGACAGGTGAAATTGAGATAGAAGTAACTAGCTTAACAATTTTAAACACAGCCAATACACCACCATTTACCATAGAAGAACAAACAGATGGTGGTGATGATTTGCGAATGAAATACCGTTACCTCGATTTGCGAAGAGCCAGTGTCCGTGCTAACTTACAGTTGCGCCACCAAATGGCACAACAAACCCGTTTGTATTTGGATGGAAAAGACTTTATTGAGGTAGAAACACCTGTATTAATTAAATCAACACCAGAAGGTGCGCGTGATTTTGTGGTCCCAAGCCGGATGAATCCAGGTGAATTTTATGCACTTCCTCAATCGCCTCAAACCTTTAAACAATTGCTCATGGTGAGTGGTTTTGATCGCTACTATCAAGTTGTAAAGTGCTTTAGAGATGAAGATTTACGTGCCGATCGCCAACCTGAATTCACACAAATTGATTGCGAAATGAGCTTTGTTGAGCAGGAAGATGTGCTGAATACATTTGAAGGATTGGTTAAGCATTTATTCAAACAAGTTAAAGGAATTGATATTACCGAATTGCCTCGAATGACCTATGCGGATGCGATGAAATATTATGGCAGTGACAAGCCAGATACACGTTTCGATATGAAATTTGTAGAACTGAATGCCGTTGTTAAAGGTAAAAACTTTAAGGTATTTGATGATGCTGCGTTGGTTGTTGGGATATGCGCCAAAGGTTGCGCTGAATATACGCGTAAACAACTAGACGAATTAACAGATTTTGTAAAGCGCCCACAGATTGGTGCAACAGGGTTGGTATATGCTCGTATCAATGGAGATGGGAGCATTAAATCGTCAGTAGATAAATTTTATGACGAAACTGCATTAAAAGAATGGGCCGCTGCATTTAACGCAGAGCCAGGTGATTTGCTGCTGATTTTAGCAGGAGAAGCAACCAAGACACGAAAAGCATTAAACGAATTACGTCTCGAAATGGGAGCACGCTTAGGTCTAAGAGATAAAAATACATTTTCGTGTTTATGGGTGGTTGACTTTCCGTTACTGGAATTTAACGAAGACGAAAACAGATACTTTGCCATGCACCACCCATTTACAGCTCCAAAACCAGAAGATGTGAAGCTACTTGATAACTTTGATACCCTAGGTAACGTAAGAGCCAATGCGTATGATATGGTAATTAATGGTGTAGAAGTTGGTGGAGGAAGTGTTCGGATTTATGACAAAACAATGCAAGCCCGCATGTTCGAGATACTTGGATTTACAAAAGAAGAAGCGCAGCACCAGTTTGGTTTTTTAATGAACGCTTTTGAATTTGGAGCCCCACCACATGCTGGTATTGCATTTGGCTTTGACCGTTTATGCTCACTCTTTGGTGGTGCCGATTCAATCCGTGATTTCATTGCCTTCCCTAAAAACAATAGTGGTCGTGATATGATGATTGACGCACCAAGTACCATTGACGTGAAGCAACTAAAAGAGCTGAGCATTGAACTAAAATCGTAATTTTTTAATCACGCTGCGTCCTATTTTCAATCATTAAACTTGTTAAAATTTGACAAATTCGGAATCGGATTCCGAATTTGTCAAATTTTTGTATGTTTGAATAATGATTCAAAGAAGCGCTTCGGTAAAAATAAAGCACCTGGCAAAGAAATTTCCAGCAGTAGGTTTATTAGGTCCACGCCAATCCGGAAAAACCACGCTAGCAAAAGAACTGTTTCCCAAAAAGCCTTATATCAGTTTTGAAAATCAAGACAACGTACTGCTTGCTCGAAAAGACCCTCGTGCGTTTTTAAATACCTTTAAAACAGGTGCCATCTTTGATGAAATACAGCGCGTACCCGACTTGCTTTCGTACATGCAAGGAATTATTGATTCGCAACCCAATAAAGTAGGTTTGTTCATCATTACAGGTTCTATGAATTTACTGCTACTTGATTCCGTTACCCAAACGCTTGCTGGCAGAATTGCATTTATTCATTTATTGCCCTTTAGTTATGCCGAACTCTCAACAAGCAAATTTGCATCACAGTCGCTCAATAAGTTATTGCTCAATGGAGGCTATCCAAGGTTATACGATCGTAAAATTGCACCTGCCGATTATTATCCCAACTACTTGCTAACTTATGTAGAAAGAGATGTAAGGCAAATTAAAAATATAGCGAGTCTAAGTTTGTTTCAAAGATTCCTAAAAATATGTGCTACCCGGGTTGGCCAAGAAATCAACTACTCATCAATAAGCAATGATACAGGTGTGGACCAAAAAACCGTGATGAGTTGGTTTGGTATATTGGAAGCCAGTTTCATTGCATTTAGACTGGCTCCATTTTATAATAATTTAGGCAAACGACTGACCCAAATGCCCAAACTGTATTTTTATGATACTGGGCTGTGTTGTTCATTGCTTGAACTTGAAACAGAGTCACACGTGAATACGCATCCGCTGCGGGGTCATTTATTTGAAAACCTAATGATACTCGAACTTATGAAACAACGCTTCAACAATGGACAACGAAGCAATTTGTTTTATTGGCGTGATCGAACCGGTAATGAAATTGACATTTTAATTGATCAATCTTCGCAAATTATACCCGTTGAAATCAAAACCGCAACTACCTTTAATACCGACTACCTTCGTGGAATTAAGTACTGGAAAAAACTTCATCCCAAATTAAAAAACGCATACCTCATCTATACGGGAAAGAGCTACACCATTGATAATACTAATATTCTAAACTGGAAAGAAATTATTTCTATCAAAAATTAAACGCAAATACGGTTAGATAAAATTTGACAAATTCGGAATCTGATTCCGAATTTGTCAAATTTTAATTACCTCCTTTTACAAAATAAAGTGTCCAATTTTTCTCTATCCCTATTCAGTATATCCACAATTCGCGTGTTGAAATTGAATACAGAATGAGAATTATTTACCAGCTTTGGAATATAAATTTTTACTATGGCACTGAGTAGATTTTGGTCATATATCATTGTATGCAGTATTGTATACATCCTATTTATGCTTGCATCAGGCAGGCAGTATAGCTTAAGCGGAATTGTTAACGGTAAGCAAAACGATCCTCTCGTAATTACTGAATATACACTTTCGCAATTGCCTCAAACAGATACCTCACTTGTAAATGCACTGCAAGCCCATAAAGTAGCAGCAAGCATCACTGGAGACTCTACCTATTTTTTGCTTGATAACGGTATAGTTCAACTCACCTCAGGCAAACAAGCAGCCGATGGCATTTTTCCTACATGCAAAAACACCATTATGGATATATGGTTACCTCTTATTGGCTACCTAACATTCTTTTGCGGCCTGCTTAACTTGCTTAACGATTCCAACGCCATCACTAAACTTGCATCTGTACTTGCTCCCTTTTTTACAAGGGTTTTTCCTGAACTACCAAAGGGGCACCCAGCTTATGGCTTTATGACCATGAATTTTGCTGCCAACTTCTTAGGTCTCGATAATGCAGCTACACCATTCGGATTGAAGGCAATGGAAAGCATGCAAGAAGCAAACCAGGATAAAAACAAAGCAAGCAATAGCCAGATTATGTTTTTATGCCTCCATGCTGCAGGTCTTACGTTGATTCCTACCTCCATTATTGGATACCGCGCTGCGCAAAATGCAAGCAATCCGGCCGATATCATGCTACCTTGTATTATTACCTCCTTTATTGGAACATTAGCAGCACTCATTTTTGTAAGCATCAAACAACGCATTAACCTCTTAAATGGAGTTGTTATTGGATTTGTAACAGGCGTAAGTGCACTAATTGGTTTCTTATTGTTTTACGTAAATAAATTATCAGGCATTGAAAAGTTTCACTTTACCGGAAACTTAAGCAATGGCGTTTTGCTTATAATCATTTTAGCAATTGTGGCCTACAGTATTTGGCAAGAAAAAAATTTTAAAAATAATCAAACCAATATTTTCGATTCATTTGTGAATGGCGCCAAAGACGGCTTTACCACAGGGGTGCGTGTATTGCCTTACATGGTTGCCATGCTTGTTGCATTGAGTATTTTTCGCAACTCGGATTTAATGGAAATTATCATGGGCGGTCTTTCAAAAAGTTTATTGGCTTTAGGTGTTGATCCACAAATTATTCAAGCATTGCCTGTTGCCATTATGCGCCCCTTTAGTGCTGGTGGCTCACGTGGGTTTATGCTCGATGCAATGAAGACATATGGCCCTGATAGCTTAGCTGGTCAACTATCGTGCTTGTTTCAAGGTGCAGCAGAAACTACGTTTTATGTAATTGCACTTTACTTTGGCTCGGTAAATATAAAAGAGACCCGTTATACCCTCGGCATTATGCTACTAGTTGATTTGGTATGTGTACTCACTGCCATTTTCGTATGCAAAATCTACTTTTAAGTTTGTAACACTCTCTTACACTTAACATTAAATATTATCAACGGTGTAAAACAAAAGGCGTTTTTGAGTATTTTCGCAATTCACAATTTATGTAACATAATCAAATAAACGACACATATGGCACTCGACATCACCGGAAAAATTATCCAAAAATTAAACAAAACAGAAGGCGTAAGCAAAGCTGGAAAACCTTGGAGTAAACAAGAATTTGTGATTGAAACTCAAGAACAATATCCTCGCAAGGTTATGATTAGCACCATGAATGATAAAGTTACTGAATTGGAACGCTTCAATGTTGGTGATATGATAACTGCATCACTTAACCTTGAGAGTCGCGAATACAATGGCCGTTGGTACACAGACGCACGTGCATGGAAAATACAAGGCAATGGTTCAGCGGCTAGCTCATCACCTGCTGCAGATCCTTTTCATCCCGATAACGAACCAAGTTTTACGGCTGACTCATCTACTGATGATTTGCCTTTCTAATTTTTAGTAGCATAAGTTTCAACGAAAACAATAAACATTAAGGAAAGTAGTCTTACAGCACTTTCCTTTTGTTATTTTATACATGGTTGGATAATGAAGCAGTTGCCACCAAGCACACTGTGTCAACCACCCAAAATAAAGAATACCTAAAAGCGAATGATTAGTCACGACCTTAAAATATACAATACCCTTACCCGGCAAACCGAATTGTTTGAGCCTTTGCATAAAGGTCATGTAGGTATGTATGTGTGTGGACCAACCGTGTATAGCAATGCTCACCTTGGCAATGCGCGTACGTTTATGTCGTTCGACATTTTGTTCAGATACTTAACGCATTTAGGTTATAAAGTGAGGTACGTTCGCAATATTACCGATGCTGGTCATTTGGAAAGTGATGCCGATGAAGGCGAAGATAAAATAAGTAAAAAAGCAAAGCTCGAACAATTGGAACCGATGGAAATCGTACAACGTTACACCATCGACTTTCACAACATGATGCAGTTATTTAATGCCCTACCCCCTAGTATCGAACCAACAGCTACAGGTCATATCATTGAACAAATTGAAATGACAAAAAAAATCATTGCCAATGGATATGCTTACGAGGCAAATGGATCTGTGTACTTTGACGTAGAAAAATTTGCTGCACAACACAACTATACAGCCCTCACTGGGCGTAACCTAGAAGACTTAATGAACGGTACCCGCGAATTAGGTGGACAAGATGAAAAACGTGGCCGACTAGATTTTGCACTCTGGATTAAAGCAAACCCAGAACACATCATGCGCTGGCCAAGTCCTTGGGGCGAAGGTTTCCCTGGTTGGCATTTGGAGTGCTCTGCTATGAGCTCTAAATACTTAGGCGACCAATTTGACATTCATGGTGGCGGAATGGATTTAGCACCAACGCACCACACCAATGAAATTGCCCAAAACATTGCTTGTTCACATAAAACGCCAGCACGGTATTGGATTCATACAAATATGCTTACGGTAAATGGTCAAAAAATGAGCAAAAGCTTAGGTAATTCTTTTTTACCTCATGAACTGTTTACGGGCAACCATCCTTTACTCGAAAAAGGTTACAGCCCAATGACGGTTCGCTTTTTTGTACTGCAAGCCCACTACCGCAGTACACTCGACTTTAGCAACGAAGCCTTACAAGCTGCTGAAAAAGGATTTGCACGTTTGATGAATGCCATGAAACTACTCGATGGATTAAAAACAAGTGCTACATCAACAACCAATATCCAGGCATTAAAAGATAAAGTTTATGCTGCCATGAATGACGACTTGAACACGCCAATCGCATTGTCACATTTATTTGAAGGTGTTAGGGTGATTAATAGTGTTAGTGATGGAAAAGAAACTTTAACAGAGTTAGATAAAGCTCTTTTGATTCAATTAATGAGAACCTTTGTATTTGATGTGCTTGGGTTAAAAGAAGAAAACGCTGTGAATACCGATAAAATTGATGGCTTGATGAGTATGATTTTAAATGTTCGTAATGAAGCAAAAGCCAAAAAAGATTTTGCAACCAGCGATTTAATTAGAGAGAAACTCAAAGAAATTGGATTCGAAATAAAAGATGGAAAAGAAGGAACAACCTACACATTGAGTAATTAGCAATGAATAATTAAACCTACAAATGAAATTAAAGTTAGCCGTTCAATTTTTTGTTGTTGCAAGTTTTAGTTTATTGTTTTTGACTTGTAACAACGAGCCTAAAAAACCTAAAACAGAAACCCAGCAACCCGCTGCATACAAGCAAGTTTCGCCAAACTTTAATGCAGACTCCGCTTATTATTATGTAAAAACACAAGTTGATTTTGGCCCTCGAGTAACCAACAGCGCACCTCACAAAAAATGTGGCGATTGGCTGGTAAAAGAGTTGAAAAAATATACGGATAATGTTATTGAACAAAAAACAATCATTACCCATTATGACGGCACCAAATTGAATGTGCGCAATATTATTGCTGAAATAAATCCCAGAGCAACGAAACGCATTTTGCTAGCAGCACATTGGGATTCGCGTGATAGGGCCGACAAAGATGTGGTAAATCAAGATAAACCTATTTTAGGTGCAAATGATGGTGCAAGTGGTGTTGGAGTATTGATGGAAATTGCCCGAATCGTAAAATCAAATCCTGTAAATATTGGTATTGATATTGTTTTGTTTGATGCCGAAGATTTAGGAAACAACCTAAACGCAAATTCTTATTGTTTAGGATCACAATTTTGGTCCGCCAATTTACACCACCCAAACTACAAAGCCGATTTTGGAATATTATTGGATATGGTTGGTCGCACCAATGTTGTTTTCGGATGGGAGGCTAATTCATTTAGAAATGCCAAACCTATTTTAGAAAAAGTATGGGGAACGGCACACAACCTTAACTACGGCAAACACTTTGGATACATTCAATTAGGTGGAATTGATGACGATCATGTGTACATGAACAAGGCAGGCATACCAAGCATCGATATCATTGATTTTGATGCCAACGGTAATTTCCCCGAACACCACCACACCCATAACGACAACATGAATGTGATAGACCGAAACACCCTAAAAGTTGTTGGGCAAACCGTGCTTGAAGTGATTTATACTTATCAATAGTCACCAATGATTCTTAGTCACAATTAGGAATGCAAAATAGATTATACCACTGAAAGTGTGAACAATTAGTGGGCAATGAACAAGTACTCCCGTTTATCTTGCACACATGCAATTTAGTTCGATATATGGCCAAGAAGAACTTAAACAAAAGCTGATACAGTCTGCTGTAAATGGCCGTATCAGCCATGCTCAACTTTTTTTAGGCCCTGAAGGCAGTGGTGCGCTTCCTTTAGCTATTGCATATGCGCAATATATTAATTGTTTAAGCCCAACACCAACTGATAGTTGTGGTAGCTGCCCTTCATGTATAAAGTTCGAAAAATATATTCATCCAGACCTGCATTTTACTTTTCCTACAATTGCTATCGAAAAGAAAAAAACCAGCAATGATTTTATCAGCGAATGGCGTCAGGCGCTTCTCAACAATCCATACATGAGCGAATTGCAATGGCTGATGCATTTGGACGAAGAAGGCAAAAAACAAGGCAATATTACTGCTGAAGAATGCAGAGATATTATCCGTAAAGTGGGTTTAAAATCATTTGAAGCAACATATAAAACAGTCATTATCTGGTTGCCTGAGTATATGAAGCAAGAAGGAAACATCCTGCTGAAACTGCTAGAAGAACCCCCTCCCCAAACACTTTTTATATTGGTTGCCCAAGATGCCGACAAGGTGATTGGAACCATCTTATCACGTACCCAAATCATCCGCATTCATCCGCTCTCAGATGCTGCCATTACCCAAGCGCTTATGGATAAATCCGCGCTTCCAACAAACGAGGCGCATACCATTGCCCGCGTGGCGGAAGGCAATCTAGCCCTGGCACTCTCGTTAAGTGAGGCAGGCAGATCGGATTATAACCAATTGTTTGCCATTTGGATGCGTGCATGTTTTAGCCGCAGCGTAGATGCCATCAACCAATCCATTGACTCTATAACCGGCACGGGAAGAGAATTTATTAAAAGTTTCTTAGGATATAGCCTACATATGTTGCGATCTGCATTGTTATACCGTTATGCGCCTAACCAATTACTTCGTCTAAGCCCTGAAGAACTGGCGTTTATGCAGCGCTTTTCTTTTACAATGGACGATCGCAATATTCCCCAATTAATGAAAGCAATTAACGATGCTGCATACCATGTAGAACGCAATGCCGACTTACGCATCACCTTTTTAAATCTTTCTTTGTATATTAGCCACCGCTTGTACAAAGCATAATTTAAAAGTTCGTTAACATACAAAATAAGAGATATAAATGGGATGTGGTTCAGGAGGATGCAGCACTGGTGGAGGTTGTTCGGGAGGATGCAGTACTGGTGGATGCAATAAATTAAATACATACGATTGGCTTGGCATAATGGAAATGCCTCCATATATGAAACCTTTTGACGTAGTAGAAGTACGTTTTAAAGGCACACGTAAAGAGTTTTACCGCAATACGCAGCAACTTGACATTACGCTAAACGATACCGTGGTAGTAGAAATGGAAAACGGCTATGATATTGGAAAAGTAGCCACCAAAGGTGAAATGTGTAAACTGCAATTGCGCAAAGCTGGATTGCAGGAAGACGGGCAATTCCGTAAAATAATGCGCAGGGCAAGTGATGCCGACCTTGCTCGCCTCAAAGAAAATCAAGAGCTTGAAGTTCCCACCATGTACAAAGCACGGAGCATTGCCATGGAGCTTGGATTGAGCATGAAACTAAGCGATGTAGAATACCAAGGCGATAGACGCAAAGCTACTTTTTATTACACTGCAGAAGACCGCGTAGATTTTAGGGAATTAATTAAACGCCTTGCCGACTCATTTAAAGTGAGGGTAGAAATGCGCCAAATTGGTTACCGTCAAGAAGCTGGAAGGCTTGGTGCAATTGGATCTTGCGGTCGTGAATTATGTTGTTCCACTTGGTTAACAGATTTTAAACTGGTACAAACCAATGCTGCTCGTTACCAAAACCTATCACTCAATCCGCTTAAGTTATCAGGGCAATGTGGCCGACTTAAATGTTGTTTAAACTTTGAACTCGATAACTATTTAGAAGCATGGAAAGAGTTTCCTGAAGAAGACCACGTAAGACTTGAGTTTACCAATGGCGCATACAAATTGGTTAAAACGGATATCTTAAAACGGCTGATGTGGTTCATGCCCCTTACCGAAATTGGAGGCGAATGGATTAGTTTAAATGTAAACAAAGTAAAAGAATACCAAGAGCTAAACAAACGAGGCGAAAAGCCAGAACTTGAATACAAGCGTCCTATACCAAAAGTTGTTGAGTTAGATTTTAAAAACGATATGGGAACAGAGAGTCTTACACGTTTAGATGAGCGCAACAAAAAGAAATCAAAAAATAGGAATAAAAATAAAAACAGAAACAATAAAGGTGAAACGGCATCAACCCAAGCTAACCCTAACCAACCTGTTAAAAATATACCTAAGCAACAAGGTAACGACCAACGTAATAAACCACGCGGACAACAACCTCAGCAGCAACGCCCGCCTAAAAACAACCAACCTAAACCCAATACTCCGCCCAATGAGCGCCCATAAATGGACATACAGTTTGCTTGTAGGGTTGGTGTTTGGCTTGCAGGCATGCGACCCGCAACGTGTATTTGATGATAACAAACTGATTAATGGTGAAGCATGGTATTACAAAACCACTTTCCCATTTGAAGTGCAAATAACCGATACCCAAGCTTATTACAATGTATATGTTAACCTAAGGGTAAATGCCGACTATAAGTACAGCAATATTTTTTTGTGGTTAAACACAACCAACCCCGATCGTAAAACAGATAAACGAAGGGTTGAAATCAAACTGGCTGACGAAAGTGGTAAATGGCTCGGCAGTGGTTTGGGTGATTTATACGATTACCAATTTCCCGTTTACCAAAAAGTGCGTTTTCCTCACAGCGGTTTTTACCGTTTTGAAGTTGAACAAAACATGCGCGAAGACACCTTGCAACATATCAAAGCAGTGGGTGTACGTGTTGAGAAAACAAGGTAATGATGATAATCGTGCCCAAAGCATCTCATTATCTTAAACTCATATGCAGCACAAATTTTACAAAAATGCAGGGTATTTACCTGGATCGTATTCGTGCATCATTGCAAACAATGCTTCAAAAATATCTTCTGTGCTCGGTTTGCTAAAATAATCACCATCTGTTCCATATGGCGGCCTATGAGCCTTTGCCGTAATGGTTATTGGCTGCGCATCCAAATACTTAAATGCTTTTTGCTCTTCAAGTATTTGTTGTAAAATATACGCAGAAGCTCCACCCGGAACATCTTCATCCACCACTACCAACTTATTTGTTTTTTGAACCGATTGTGCAATTCGATGGTGTATGTCAAATGGCAACAAACTTTGTGCATCAATTAATTCACATTGGATTCCAAAAGCCTGTAATTGTTTAATGGCCTCTTCAGCAATTCGCAATGTACTTCCATAACTAACCACCGTAATATCTGAACCTTCAATTAACACCTCAGGTACTCCGAGTGGTGTGGTATAGGTGCCTAAATTTTCTGGCAAACGCTCTTTTAGCCTGTATCCATTTAAACATTCAATAATCAACGCAGGTTCATCACTTTGGAGCATGGTATTATAGAAACCCGCAGCTTGAACCATGTTACGAGGAACCAACACATGCATCCCACGCAATGAGTGTAAAATCATTCCGATTGGAGAACCACTATGCCATATCCCTTCGAGTCGATGCCCACGCGTGCGAACAATAAGTGGCGCCTTTTGCCCACCTTTGGTGCGGTATTGTAAGGTTGCCAAATCATCACTTAACGGTTGCAATCCATACAGTAAATAATCAAGGTATTGAATTTCGGCAATTGGTCTTAAACCACGCATAGCAGCACCAATTCCCTGACCAATAATTGTTAGTTCACGAATACCTGTGTCAAAAACGCGAGTCTCACCATACTTGTCTTGTAACCCTGCAAATCCTTGATTTACATCCCCTATTTTTCCTACATCTTCTCCAAATGCAAAAACCCTAGCATCGCGCTCAAGTGCAATATCAAAAAATGCCTGCATTACCTCTCTTCCATCAACTACTTTGCTTTCATTGGTAAAAACAGGTTCAATTGCAGGAACCGCTAAAGCCGATTCTTTACCTTGGCTAAACAAAAAGCTATTGTAACGTTCGGCATTGGTGCTTAAAAACTGCTGTTTAAACGCAATCAAATTGGTTCGCTCCGCAAGCTGTTGATTGTAAGTTAAGCGCAGCGCAGTATTTACCGCCACACCAATATCTTTCCGAATAGGTTCTGTTAACTGACTCAATTCATTTGCAATTTGTTCGATTGCAGAGACGCCAGCGGCTTGCGCCAAATTGGTAAGCAATGGCAATACCGATTGTACCTCTTGCTTAATGGGTGATAAGTAAGCATCCCAAGCAGCTTTTTTGGCAGCATTTACTTCCCCTTTTAATTGGGTTTCGAGTGCGGCTAAATCCGATTCAGAAGCAATTTGGTTCTCTACCAAAAAGGACCTGAATCTTGATACACAATCATGTTCAAGTTCCCAAGCCAATCGCTCTTTTGATTTATAGCGTTCGTGCGAACCAGATGTTGAGTGACCTTGAGGTTGTGTTAACTCAGTTACGTGCACCAATACTGGAACATGCTCTTCGCGGGCAATTTTTCCTGCCTTTTCATAAGCAGCCACAAGTTCGGGGTAATTCCAACCACGAGCCACAATAATTTCAAAGCCCTTGCCCTTCTCATCGCGCTGGAATCCCTTTAATATTTCAGAAATATTTTCCTTGGTTGTTTGGTATTGGGCTGGCACCGATATTCCATAAGCATCATCCCAAACCGAAACAACCATCGGTATTTGAAGTACCCCAGCCGCATTAATGGCCTCAAAAAAATGGCCTTCACTTGAACTCGCGTTGCCAATGGTACCCCAAGCAACTTCGTTTCCATCATTGCTAAACTGATTTTCACCAATAATGGCAGCATTTTGCCTATAATATTTACTTGCATGCGCCAATCCGACCAACCGTAACATTTGCCCTGCTGTTGGCGAAATATCGCTGGCCGAATTTTTTTGTGACTTCAACGTTTTCCATTCGCCAGTTTCTGTCAAACTGCGCGTTCCAAAATGACCGTTCATCATCCGCCCAGCGCTTGCTGGCTCTGCTTGTACATCGGTATGTGCATATAACTGGGCAAAAAATTCTTGAACTGTATGCTGCCCAATCGCCATCATAAACGTTTGGTCGCGGTAGTACCCACTTCTAAAATCGCCATCTTTAAATGCTTTTGCCATGGCAATTTGTGGCAACTCTTTTCCATCGCCAAAAATACCAAACTTAGCCTTGCCAGTTAATACCTCTTTTCGGCCTAATAAACTTGCCTGACGGCTTTTATAAGCGATACTGTAATCCGCTAATACTGATTGTTTAAACTCAACGGCAGTAAGTTGTGCCTGTTCCGATCTGCTCATACGCTTTAAGGTTGAATGTTTCAAATATATAATTAGCCCGCTAAATTTTGCGTTCATGTTTCAATAATACCTCATAATTTCAATTAAGAAATTTTTATGGCATATCCATTTGTACTATACTTGAAGCCGTTTACATTTGTATGCCATTGCCATTGTGGAATGGTTTTTGAAAATTGAACAGAACTTAAATAACAACATCATCATATGAAAAAATGGATTTTATCAGCTTTTGTAGCAGTAACTGCTGCATACACAGCATCGGCCCAAACTACTCCAGCTCCTACTGAAAACAAAAACCAAGCAGAAATTACCTTCGATAAAGAAGTGCATGACTTTGGTCCTGTACTGCTTAACCAACCTGCCACTTACACCTTTACCTTTAAAAATACTGGCAAAGAGCCTCTAATCATCACCAGCGCTGCCGCATCTTGCGGCTGCACAACTCCTGAGTGGACCAAAGAACCTATTTTACCTGGCAAAAAAGGATTTGTGAAAGCAACCTACAACTCAGCTACATTGGGTATGTTTAACAAAGCAATCAATGTAAGTAGCAATGCCAAAAACGCCAGTGTTACTCTTTACATCAAAGGTGATGTGAAAAATGCTGACCAAATGCCCGCTGCTTCACCTAAAAAATAACCATTAACCTGCATCCACATGAAAGTAACTCGTTATTTCATTTTGTTATTGGCGTTTGTTGGCGTATGCTCACTGGCCAATGCACAGCAACCAATGCCTACTCCCGAAATTAGTTTTGAAACGGTTGTTCACGATTTTGGGAACATAAAAGAAGGTACACTTGCAACATACAACTTTACTTTTACCAATACAGGTAAGGCTCCTTTAATCCTAAGCAACGTGCAAGCATCATGTGGTTGTACATCACCAGAGTGGACCAAAGAGCCAATTATGCCAGGCCAAAAAGGTACTATTAAAGCTGTATACAACTCGTACAACCGCCCAGGTGTGTTTCAAAAATACATCACCGTAAAATCTAATGCGCTCACTACGGAAGTGCAACTTACCATTAAAGGTACAGTTGAGCCTAAACCAATTGAACCTGTTTCGCCAGTGCGTAACAACCAATCGGAATAAATTAAAACGTAATCGAATTAAAAGCCCTGCAACACAAGTGTTGCAGGGCTTTTTTGTGCCTTAAAAGTCAGTTTTGAATTGCGCATTTAAACACTATTTTTGCCCACTATTTAAAAATAAGCAAATTATGATTATTGGCGTACCTAAAGAAATCAAAAACAACGAAAACCGCGTAGGACTTACACCTGCAGGTGTATCTGCTTTTGTAAAAAACGGGCATAAAGTATTTGTGCAATCAACTGCCGGCCTAGGCAGTGGATTTAGTGATGACGAGTACAAAAAAGCAGGTGCCACATTGCTCAAAACAATTGCTGAGGTTTATAAAAAAGCTGAAATGATTGTAAAGGTAAAAGAGCCAATTAAAGAAGAGTACGCATTAATCCGTGAAGGACAACTGTTGTTCACGTATTTCCACTTTGCAAGTTACGAGCCCCTAACCAAAGCAATGATTAAAAGCAAAGCCGTTTGCTTGGCTTACGAAACCGTAGAGAAAAAAGACCGCTCACTTCCACTACTTGTGCCAATGAGCGAAGTGGCAGGACGCATGAGCGTGCAAGAAGGCGCTAAATTTTTAGAGAAACCTATGGGTGGTCGTGGTATTTTACTTGGAGGTGTTCCAGGTGTAAAACCTGCTGAAGTGCTTGTATTGGGAGGTGGTATTGTAGGAACGCAAGCTGCAATTATGGCCGCAGGTTTAGGTGCTGATGTTACCATTATGGATATTTCGTTACCTCGCTTGCGCGAGTTAGATAATATTTTGCCTAAAAATGTAAAAACCGTTTACTCTAACGAGTACAATATCAGAGAAGCCATAACCCATAGCGATTTAATTATTGGGGCCGTATTAATTCCTGGTGCAAAAGCACCACACTTAATTACCAAAGACATGCTTAAAACCATGCGCCCTGGTACCGTTTTGGTTGATGTTGCCGTAGATCAAGGAGGTTGTTTCGAAACTACAAAAGCAACCACGCACGAAAAACCAACTTACGTAATTGATCAGGTGATTCATTACTGTGTGGCCAATATGCCTGGTGCAGTTCCCTATACATCAACACTTGCACTTACCAATGCAACCTTGCCATATGCGCTTCAACTTGCCAATAAAGGTTGGAAAAAAGCGTGCGCAGATAACGAAGAACTTCGTTTAGGATTAAATGTTGTAAACGGCAAAGTGGTATACAAAGGTGTGGCCGAAGCCTTCAACTTAAAATACACAGATGTAGCCGAAGTGCTTAAGTAATAAACGATATCCCTCTTTGAAAAAACACGGCAAATGCTGTGTTTTTTTTTGCCCATAAATGAAGCCCTTTACATGCTACTTATTCAATATTGGGGCTTCAGCGAGGTTCGTTTCACTCACTCGCTGCGCGTGTTCCGCGGTACACGGTACCTTGCTGCACCCGCTAAGCCAAATACGAATGACGAATTGGGGATTACGAATTGGGAAGTTCAATGAGGTCATTGGATAATGAGATAATGCAACCGTCACTTCGAGTAGAGCCGCAGGCTCGTATCGAGAAGTGATGTTGGGCAGCAAACACTGGTAATTGGGCTTATCGCTGTGCACTTTGTCTTAACGCTGTGATCGCTGCGGTAAAAAAAATCGCCACTGATTTATTTGATAATTTAATCATGAGATGATTTGATTATGCGAATGCAATCGTCACTTCGAGTACCACGAAAATCGCGGTGTATCGAGAAGGGACAGATGGTTGTTGAATTTTTAGTATTAGGTTGCGTAAATGTGTCAGCCTGAGTTCAACAAACGATGATGCGTTGAGAAGCACTAATTAGGAAGTTTAAATGCTTCATTTTAAATGTTGAATGAGGCCATTTTTAGTGTTAAGTGTGGATGTCAAGTGGCCACCAATGCCTAATCAACCAATACCCAATGACCAATTTGCCAACCAATCATCTTTTTATGATACCTTTAAGTGAATTGTGCCTTATACTTGTTACATGCGATATGCAACATCTTTGTTTCTCTTAACAATTGCCCTTGGCTCTTTTACTTCAAAAGCGCAAGAAAAATATGTGAATACCAGCAACCGAATGGCTCGGTGGATGCAGCTTCACCAATTTGACAGTGCGCACCATTGCTTTAGTCTTGACCTTAAACTAGCTGTTTCAGTTGCCCAAATCGAACAACAAGTATCACAACTCGAATCTGTTTACGGTAAATGGGAAACCAACCGTACTCCCGATGTTGAGTTTATTCCTTCCATTGGATGGCGCAGCACCATCCCTCTTGTGTTTGCCAATAACCTCCTCACCATGATGCTTACCTTTGACAGCAATGGTTGCGTTTCGAACTGGATGCTCATCCCCCGATTTACAGCATACCTTATTCCTGATTACGCGAATACCTTTACATTTACCGAAACCCCTTACACCTTTGGTAAACCCGGCTGGCAGTTAAATGGTGTATTATCAATACCTAATAGCAGTAATAAAATGCCCGCTGCAATCATCATTCACGATTCGGGCCCCATTGATAAAGATGGTACAGTTGGCCTGGTGCGCATGTACAAAGACCTTGCTTATGGATTGGCATCAAAAGGCATTTGTGTATTTCGATATGAGAAACGCTCCTACGCACATGGTAATAAATTGTTTATGCAAAACTACCAAGATAAGCCTTATACACTTGCAGATGAAGTTACCGATGATGCTTCACTCGCCATTGCATTGCTCAAAACAAACCCCAATATCGATACCAACCAAATATACATTATTGGGCACGGACAAGGGGGAACAATGGCCCCGTACATTGCCAAACAACACCCCGAAATTGCAGGGATGGTGCTTTTAGGTGCGTATGCAAGACCCATCCAACAATCCATTATTGACCAACTTAATTATTTATACCCCGATAGCAGCCAATTAAATTACCAAGATTATGCTTATGCTACCAAGCTCAAGCGCGAAGCAGCATACACTATGAGCAAGAAATTTTCGATGCGCACACCTAAAGATTCATTGCCTAACCAAATCACTGCTTCGTATTGGATTTCGGTGAATGCATACAAACAAACCGAAGTATTTAAACAGGTACAAACACCTGCCCTCATCTTACAGGGCGAACGCGATTACCAAGCCAATTCAACTGATATTGCCCTCTGGCAAAAAGCGGCTGCCCTGCGCACAGCACCTACCCAGTTTAAAACATATCCCACGCTCAACCACTTGCTCGTGGCTGGCCAAGGACCATCAAAACCAATTGAATATCAAACACAAGGAAATGTAGCTGAATCCATCATCCAGCAAATCAGCATGTGGATGCAACAGCCAAAATGAGCCATTGAAAGCACTTTACAAAGCCGATATTCCCGCTATCTTTGCTCCGCTAAAAACCTTTCCAAAAGATGGATAAATTCTCATATGTATCAAATGCCGATGTTAACGTCATTGACGATTTGTACCAACAATACAAGGCAGACGAAAATGCAGTAGACTTTGGTTGGAAAAAATTTTTCGAAGGCTTCGAAATGGGCCAACAAAAATTTAATGGAAATACCAAGGGTGTTGCTGTTACTGAAAATTTTATCAAAGAAATTAATGTATTAAACCTCATTGAAGGTTACCGCACTCGTGGGCATTTATTTACCAAAACAAATCCCGTGCGCGAACGCAGAAAATACACACCAACACTGAGTATCGAAAATTTTGGATTGGAACCCAAAGACCTAGACGCCACATTTAATGCAGGTGTTGAAGTAGGTTTAGGCGCTGCCAAGCTAAAAGATATTATTGCATTGCTTGAGCAAACGTATTGTGGCTCTATTGGTGCAGAGTACCGCTATGTGCGCGAACCAAAAGCTTTAAAATGGTTGCAGGAAAAAATGGAAAACTCCCGCAATACGCCAAACCTAAACATCGAACAAAAACGACATATCCTTTCAAAAATTAACCAAGCTACGGTATTCGAAAATTTTATCCATACCAAGTTTGTTGGGCAAAAACGTTTCTCGTTAGAAGGATTGGAAAACATGATTCCGGCACTTGATGAAGTAATTCAATATGGTGCCGAGTTGGGTGTTGAAGAGTTTGTATTGGGCATGGCCCATCGTGGCCGCTTAAATGTGTTGGCCAATATTTTAGGTAAATCATACGCAGATATTTTTAAAGAGTTTGAAGGCAAAAGCGCAGAAGACGAAGGCATATTTGAAGGTGATGTTAAATACCATTTAGGTTATACCAGCGAAATTGAAACCCGCAACAAACAAAAAGTACAACTTACTTTATTGCCTAACCCTTCACACCTTGAAACTGTAAATCCAGTAGTAAAAGGCCTCACACGTGCAAAACTAGACAAAGTACACAAAGGTGATATTGATAAGGTAGCTCCAATCCTAATTCATGGCGATGCCTCCGTTGCTGGCCAAGGTATTGTGTACGAAGTATTGCAAATGGCAGGACTTAAAGCCTATGGTGTAGGAGGTTGCATTCACATTGTGGCAAATAACCAAGTAGGTTTTACAACCAATTATATTGATGCCCGTACATCAACCTATTGTACGGATGTTGCCAAAACCACGTTATGCCCGGTGTTCCATGTTAATGCCGATGATGTAGAAGCTGTGGTGTTTACCATTCGGTTAGCCATGGAGTATAGGCAAGAGTTTAATACAGATATTTTTATTGACCTATTAGGATACCGCAAATACGGCCATAACGAAGGTGACGAACCTCGCTTTACCCAACCTTTACTATACAAGGCAATTGGTGCACACCAAAACCCACGCGAAATTTACAACCAAAAACTCGCCACTGCAGGAAGTGTTGAAGCCTCTCTTGCTAAAGAAATGGATAAAGAGTTTAGGGGCTTATTGCAATCAAAACTCGAAGAAGCAAAAGCTGCTGCTCCTGCTAAGGGTAAAAACTTTTTAGCAGCCCGTTGGGAAGGATTTAGGCCTGGTAAACGTGAAGACTTTGAAACAAGTCCTGATACTTCGGTATCCAAAGATGTATTTATTTCACTTGCCCAAAAAATCACATCCATACCGGAAGGATTTAAAGCATTCAGCAAAATTGAAAAATTGTTCACCGATCGCAAAAACATGATTCAAAATGATGCATTTGATTGGGCAATGGGTGAGTTAATGGCATATGCTACATTAAGCCAACAAGGGCATCATGTGCGCATGAGCGGGCAAGATTGTGAGCGTGGTACATTCTCACACCGACATGCCATTATCAAACAAGAAGACAGCGAAAAAGAACACAATATTTTTGAATCGTTAGGTACCGACCAAAAAGGAAGTGTGGTATTTTACAATTCATTGTTAAGTGAGTATGCCGTTTTAGGTTTTGAGTACGGATACAGCATGTACTCACCAAATGACTTAACCATTTGGGAAGCACAATTTGGTGATTTTGCCAATGGCGCGCAAATTATCATTGACCAATACCTTGCAAGCGCTGCAACCAAATGGAAAACGTTCAGCAACTTGGTGCTTATGCTACCGCATGGATACGAAGGTCAAGGACCTGAACACTCATCGGCAAGACTCGAACGCTTTTTGCAGTTATGTGCCAACTGGAATATGCAAGTAATGAATATTACTTCGCCAGCTAATTATTTTCATGCATTGCGCAGGCAATTGCAGCGCGACTATCGATTGCCAATGGTGGTGATGACACCCAAAAGTTTATTGCGCCACCCAGCTTGTGTAAGCAAACTCAGCGATTTTACCACTGGTGGTTTCAAAGAAGTGATTGACGATTCGTACAGCGATGCCAAAAAAGTAAAACGTGTATTGTTGTGTAGCGGAAAAATTTATTACGAATTATTGGAGCGCCAACAAACCGACAAACGAAAAGATATTGCTATTGTGCGAGTTGAGCAATTATACCCAATGCCTGAAACCCAATTGGCAGCCATTTACCAAAAGTACCAAGGAGCTGAAATTTGCTGGGTGCAAGAAGAACCTAAAAACATGGGTGCTTGGTTGTATTTACTACGCTGGGATACCAACAGAATCTTGAGACGTATTTCGCGAGAAAGCAGCTCAACGCCTGCAACGGGTTACAGCAAAGTACATGCTACGGAGCAACAGGCTTTGTTGGATGAAGCGTTTGCGTAAGATATTTAACTAATTATACTTAATAAAACACGCTAACTCAAAAGCCCATTATGATTGCTCATAATGGGCTTTTACATTTATGTGAAAGATACCCGTTACGTTACCAGTAAAATGGATTCATACCTTATTTGATCTGCTCTTGGGGCTAGCCGCCCCAACCCCGCCTTACTTTTTCTCTGTGGAAAGAAAAAGTAAGCAAAAAGTTCATGCTACCGATGCTTTTGTTACAAACTACATCATTTATTTTCCCCGCAACCCAAGCCACTTCGTTCGTGGGTT
>JALONP010000012.1 GCA_025454875.1 Bacteroidia bacterium
AACCTTAAACAGTTGCAAAGACGAATGCCAAGACCCACGCAATCCTGATTGCGAAAACTACAACCCATGTATTGATGCCAAGCCAACCAGTGCCGCTTTCACCATTAAAGAGGCTACCGTTCAACAAATCAATTCTCCAAACTTAACAGATTTTTTAATGGATACTGATAGTTGTTATATGAGTAGTATTTTCTTCGAAGCCACACAAGCAGATGCTGATAGTTTTATTTGGCAAATTGGCACCGAGCCACAGCCCAGGTATGGCAAGCAAGTAAATGTGGTGTTTCCAGATAATTTAAGGGGAACCAACTTTAATGTTCGGCTCATTGTAAAACGCAAACCCAATACCCGTTGCTTCCCAACCGATGATGGGATAGATACCCTTACCCGCAGGTTTTATTTTGTGCGGTATAACGAACCCTTAAGTTGGGAAGGCTCGTATTATGGCAGCGATGACGACAAACCCGATAGCATGTATACCATTGTATTGGGGCATAGTTATGATGTTGCAGAGGAAGAAGATATCATAAAAGTTGTTGGGATACCTAGGGGGTGTAGAGATACTATTAATGAATGGATTCCTGGGGTTGTAACAACATATAAAAATATTGGATTTGAGAGAGTTGGTATTGATTGTAGTGCCAAAATAGTCTTAGGAGTGTATAATGAAGGCAATAAGTATAGAATTATTCAAGGATACAGAACATTTACAAATGGGGTATTGACCAAAAAAAATAGAATATTTACTGGAATTAAAATCAATTAGTAATGATGAAAAAATATTTATTAATCATATTTGCAATACTTTATTTGACCAGAACTATTGCCCAAAATACAGAAGAAAATTCGCCTGATCGCGGGCAAGACCCATGTGAACGAACGGCCCAAATAGAAACCAATCCATTTAATCCCAAAAATACAGAGTGGTATACCCAACGTAATAGGTTTAACTGGATGGATTATGTGACCCTTCTTAATGGTGGTAAAATGCGCATCCCTTACTTTGATAATAACAATCGCTATGGGAATGGGCTAAACAGTATATTTTACTTTAATAATCCTTTTTTTGATGAAGATGAGGACTACTTAAAACACATCAATTTATTCTCCAATACCACCAATTTGCAAAACCAACTTGTAGTGGATAATGACTATAGCAATTTTCACCGACTCGTTGATGAAATGGATATTACTAGTGTTGAGCACGGCTGGGAATTGTTATGGAAATTTGATGGATACGAAGCTGATGGTGTAACACCGGTGAGTGGTGTTGCTGGATCTGATTTTAAATCCATGAATTTTATCTTATACAACCGATACACGGGCATGTTGCGTTGGTTTATGGCACCTAAAGTAAATGGAAACACTTATAACGAGCTTGAGCCGCTGATTGAATTTAAAGACAATCAGGTAGCATCACTTTTTCGGAACTATAATGGACTTGACCAAGCTTTGGATAAAACCACTGAGGTGGTGAGAATAGCCTCACCTGCACAAACAAGTTTTAGTTTACCGTACTTTTCAATGGCCGATTTTAATATTAGTTATGATCCATGTGTATGTTATTTCGATTCTAAACTAAGCTATTCATTAAACGCTAACACTACTGCCAATATTGATTTATATGGCAGACTGGAAGGCACCGGAAAAATGCTGAATGAAAGTGATGCTGTCAACACGGATAGATTGTTAAGTTTGTATAAGAATGCAGATAACAACTTCAGAGACCAAGTCAAATACGGATTATTGGAATACAAAAACTATGGTAAATTAGTAGATGATTTTAACAAGTTTAATCAAAAATCGAATATTTATGATGATGTGTACGGTGCCAGTAAAATCGTAGCAGAAATTGCTGATTTGGGTTTAACTGCAGTTGACCCAAGTAGAGCTGCCTATAAAAAACTTAAAATAATCAGCAAGTTCACAGGATTTGCCAGTATGCCTTTTAAAACCGATAAAAGTACCAAAAGCCCACCCATGCTCATAGAAGCACAAATGACTTTAACAGGACAATTGACTTCTACTACAACACTAAATGGATTTAGTTTCGATATGTTTACCCCAGGTAGTTTTAATACACCAAATAGCATAGATCAATTAAATTCTGAGAACGAACCCGACCGTTTTGAGTACCCTGTCTATAACCAAGCCTTGGGTTTGTATGCATTGCTTAAAACACCCCAAAAACAAGTTGGTAAATTGTCTCCTACTGAGGTAAACATAAATGCGGTTGCACAAACACGGAATAACACGGATATACCTATAACATTTAAACTTGTTGATTCAGTACAACGTGCCTACACTTTTGAACCCCAAATTGGATTTAAGCTCATTGAAAATTTGCAATACACCTTTAACCCTGCTGCTCAAATTAATGCCGAAGCAACCCAAATAGAAGTGGCTTGGGGAGTAGAAGTAAATAAATTGAATAATCTTGGTGTGATTGGTGGAGACATGTGGAATTTTACATCACCCAATATGAAACGTGCATATGATTATGAGTTCGATAAAAATACAAAAGAAAAACGAGCTGTGTTTTTTAGCGAGTTTATGCCAATTGAATGCATCACGCAGTTTGTACCTATTTTTAATTATAGTGTAAAACCTGAAGCACTTAGAATTTTGAGTACTATTTTTCCATCTGACCAGCAGAACAAGGATCTTATTCAACAGAAACTCTTAGGTGCAATCGCTTTTCATCGGCAGAGACTTGATGGTAGTAAACCCCAAATAACCAATACGTTTTTAAAAGTAAACATCACCTACAGGTATAACCGCCCTGATGGTAATGGCTTAAACGATATTGTGCATTTTCAAACCTTTACCTATTTGGTTGAAGGGAACAATGCAAACAATGCCATTTTAAACAATATCAATACCGCAGCCATGAATGCACCTTCGGAATTAACTATTGATGGCAAACATTACACAAGCAACGAAACCATTTACGTTTGGGACGAACTCACTTTAAAGGGTAATATTACTGCTGACCCAGGTGTTATTGTTCAATTCAAATCAGGAGGAACCATCACAGTTGATCCGGAGGCCAACATCGATCCAGAAATTGTATTGATGATTGAAAAACCCGGATATTGCCAAGCCACCCGCATTTATCCCACAGCTGTTACACGTGAATTTTGCAACAGTCAAGCTACGTATAAAGGCAATCAGCTCTCAAAAGCAGATGGCGCTAATCGGGTGAACGAGAATAAACTTATCGAATATAAAGCGATGGTTTTCCCAAATCCAGCTTCCCAATATATTAGCATTCAATCGGCTCAAAAGGCGATTATTGAAATTACCATAACTGATATCAATGGCAAATTAGTTAAAACACAAACAATTGATACCAAAGATGTTTTTCAATACCAAATGGAAATAGAGGACCTAGACAATGGGATGTATTTTGTTACCACAAAAAGTGAGGCAGGTACATCTGTATCTAAAATCATTAAAACAGGTAACCAAAATTAAACACCAAATTCTTTCATCGCCCCAACTGACGAGTCAGTTGGGGCGGTGTTGTTTAAAGCTATTTACTAAACCTTTCCCTCCATTTAGCTTCATCTACTTCGCTTGAGTTTATATCAGTTAAAAAAGGAATACTGCAACCCAAAGCTTGGGCAATTTTAACAATGGTCTTAAACTTCAAGTCACCCGCTTTGCGTTGGTAACCGCAGTAGGTTGATTGTTCAATATCCAATTTGATTGCCATTTGGTTTTGGGTAATGCCTAAAAACAGGCGAATGGATTTAATACGTCTTGCAAGTAACGGAAGGTTGGGGGATTTGTAAATAAAATATGACACTTTACAGGTTTAAGCCTATACAAAAACAAAATAAATAGTTAAATACTTGTAGGTCTAAGTTGATATAGCAGACCGAAATACATGCGCTTAAACAACAACTTAAACCTTAACGCATATGTTGCACAAATACCTATTCTTACTTTTACTAGGCAGCAGCGCTGTTTTACTAACCTTAAACAGTTGCAAAGACGAATGCCAAGACCCGCGCAACCCTGATTGCGAAAACTACAACCCCTGCATTGATTCTAAGCCAACCAGTGCCGCCTTTACCATTAAAGAGGCTGATTATCTAGAAATGATTTCGCCTAACTTAAAAGACTTTTTAATTGATACTGATTCTTGCTATGGAAGAAGTGTTTATTTTGAAGCCACACAAGCAGATGCTGATAGTTTTATTTGGCAAATTGGTACCGAGCCAGAGCCAAGGTATGGCAAGCAAGTAAATGTGGTGTTTCCGGATAATTTAAGGGGAACCAATTTTAATATTCGGCTCATTGTAAAACGCAAACCCAATACCCGCTGCTTCCCAAACGATGATGGTATTGATACAGTGATTCGCTCATTTTATTTTGTACGGTTTAATGAACCCCTGAGTTGGGAAGGCACGTATTATGGCAGCGATGACGATAAACCCGATAGCATGTATACCATTGTATTGGGGCATAGTTATGATGAAGTATGGGATAGAGATAAGATAAAGATTATTGGTTTACCAAGGGGATGTAAAGACACTGTTAATGAGAGTTTTTCGTTACCTATAATAAACTACACCAATATTTGGTGTGAACGAAGGGGACTTGATTGTGAAGGTAAAATTGTTAGAGGAGTATTCAATAACGGTAACAATTACACCATTAAGCAAGAGTATCGAACGTTTATTGATGGTGCTTTCACTACAAAAAACAGAATATTCACTGGAATTAAAATCAATTAACCATGAAAAGATATTTATTATTGCTGACTCTTTGCAGTTTAGTAGGTGTACCAGCACAATCTCAAACCACCGAAGAAAATGATACATTAAATACACCTCATAACGGAACTGAACCCTGCGAACGCCCGACACAAATAGAAACCAACCCATTTAATCCAAAAAATACAGAATGGTATACCATGCGCAACCGATTCAATTGGATGGATTATATTAAAATTCAAGATGAAAATACTTAGACACAAATACCTATTCTTACTTTTACTAGGCAGCAGCGCTGTTTTGCTAACCTTAAACAGTTGCAAAGACGAATGCCAAGACCCGCGCAACCCTGATTGCGAAAACTACAACCCCTGTATGGATGCCAAGCCAACCAGTGCCGCGTTTACGATTAAAGAAGCCACGTATACCCAAATTATCGAACCACGTTTAGCAGATTTTTTAATAGATACTGACTCAGTTTATTTTAGAAGTCTTTACCTCGAAGCTACACAAGCAGATGCTGATAGTTTTATTTGGCAAATTGGCACCGAGCCAGAACCAAGGTATGGTAAGCAGGTAAATGTGGTGTTTCCAGATAATTTAAGGGGAACCAATTTTAATGTTCGCCTTATTGTGAAACGCAAACCCAATACCCGCTGCTTCCCAACCGATGATGGGATAGATACAGTGATTCGCTCATTTTATTTTGTACGGTTTAATGAACCCCTGAGTTGGGAAGGCACGTATTATGGCAGCGATGACGACAAACCCGATAGCATATATACTATTGTATTGGGGCACAGCTATGATGCGGCAGAACAAGAAGATAAACTTACTGTATTCGGGGTGCCAAGGGGATGTCAGGATACGATTAATCGGTTACTTGGTGATTTTGGTGGAGGATTTGTGGGGTATAAAAACGTATTATTTGTATTAAGCGGAACGGATTGTAATGGTAAAATTGTTAGAGGAGTATTCAATAACGGTAACAATTACACCATTAGGCAAGAGTATCGAACGTTTATTGATGGTGCTTTCACTACAAAAAACAGAATATTCACTGGAATTAAAATCAATTAACCATGAAAAGATATTTATTATTACTGACTATTTATTGTTTAGTAGGTGTACCAGCACGATCTCAAACCACCGAAGAAAATGATGCATTAAATACACCTCATAACGGAACTGAACCCTGCGAACGCCCTACACAAATAGAAACCAATCCATTTAATCTAAAAAATACAGAGTGGTATACTCAACATAACAGGTTTAATTGTATGGATTTTGTTACCACAAAAAGTGAGTCAGGTACATCTGTATCTAAAATCATTAAAACAGATAACCAAAATTAAACACCAAATTCTTTCACCGCCCCAACTGACTCGTCAGTTGAGGCGGTGTTGTTTAAAGCTATTTGCGAAATGAATCATTCCAATTAATTCAGATCACGATATAATAGGTAAATTGGAATACGACTTCCAACAGTGTTACAAAAGGAGTATATAGTTAAGCGTTTTAATGCGGCTAATAGCAAAAGATAATTTCGATATGATGTTTGTAAAGCCAATTTTCATGTTAAAAGTAGTTTTATCCTAGCCATCCCTCAAAGCAAACCAAAGATTTCAATTGTTCAGGTAGTTGTGGTTTTTGTGTAAACAAGCCAAATATGGCCGAGCCGCTTCCGCTCATGCTGGCGTAAGTTGCGCCCTTTGCGTACAACAGGTTTTTGTATTCACGCAACTCAGGGAATGTTTCAAATACCGAATCTTCAAAATCATTAAATACATGGTTTTTCCATTCGCTCACAGGTTGGCTTAACCAATAACGAATGGATTCTGATTCAATCCATGTTTCCCTTCTTTTTACATTGCGGTACGCCAATGCAGTGTTGCTATGCACGTTGGGATACAACAACACCAAATAATATCCAGATAGGTTAATGTTGAACGGTTGCAATTCATGCCCTTTTCCTAATAAATACGAAGGTTCGTTTTTGATAAAAAAGGCACAATCACTTCCCAATTGTGCTGCGTAGTTTTCCAATTGTTCAGTAGCTAAACCTAACTCAAATTTTTGGTTTAATAACTTAAGCATAAATGCAGCATCGCTGCTACCACCGCCAAGGCCAGCTCCCATGGGAACTATTTTGTGCAGATGAGTATGAATAGGGGGAATGGAATGCGATTGTTTAAGTAAATGGTAAGCACGTACAATTAAGTTATCTGCTGTATTGCCTGCAATGGCTAATCCACTTGTGGTAAATGTGTCACTCGTTGCTGGTATTACTTCAAGTACATCAGCAAAGGTTACCGGATAAAAAACGCTTTCTATGGTATGAAATCCATCGGTTCGCCTATTGATTACATGCAAACCCAAATTGATTTTTATATTCGGGAAACAAATCATTCCAAAACTATATTTGCATGCAATTTGCACTATTCTTTTAATATATGCTTCAATTTAAAATCACCATCACTTTAGCTATTATCGCTTTCATTGCACTCATTGATGCATACTCGTGGCAAGGGATTAAAACAATGCTTCGGAACCGATCTGTTAAAGCCTATCAAGCGTGGAGCAGATTTTATTTTTTGGTAACGCTAGCCTCTGTTCTTGTATTTATAGCTAGTTATTGGCTGCCAGGCTTAGAAGGGAATGCAATATTGCGGGTGTATGTTTCAGCATTCATTTTTGTGATTTACTTATCCAAATTTGTTTGGTGCATCTTTTTGTTGGTTGATGATTTGAGGAGATTGGGAAAATGGGTTTACCATAAAGTTAATCCTCCTAAAGCAAAAACAACTGAATCGGAAACGCGTATCACCCGTTCACAGTTTATTGCTACTACCGGAGCTTTAGTTGGTGGAGTGCCTTTGATTGCATTGAGTAAAGGTATTTTTAAAGGAGCTTATGATTACCGCATTCACAGGGTTCCACTGTTTATAAAAAATCTTCCGTTGGCGTTTGAAGGGCTCAAAGTAGGTCAGCTTTCGGATATCCATACTGGAAGTTTATTTGACAAAGATTCGGTTCATAAGGGAATTCAACTGTTGAATGCTGAGAAGCCAGACTTGGTTTTTTTTACTGGTGATTTGGTCAATAACCAAACCAGCGAAGCCTATCCATTGATGGATCATTTTGCGCAAGTGCAAGCACCAATGGGTGTTTACAGCATATTTGGCAACCACGATTATGGTGATTATATGCGCTGGGAAAACGAAGAAGCTAAAAAGCAAAACCTTGCCGATTTGATTAAAGTGCATCACGATATGGGATGGCATTTGTTGCGCAACAACCACATCATGCTTGAAAAAGGTGGAAGTAAGATTGGTTTAGTGGGTGTTGAGAATTGGGGAGATCGGGGACGGTTTCAAAAATTTGGCGACTTGGATATGGCCATGGACAAAATGCAAGATGTGCCAGTAAAGTTATTATTGTCACACGATCCATCGCATTTTGATAGCATCGTTTCCAAGCAACAACAATACAACGATATCCAAGTAACGTTTAGTGGGCACACACATGGATTTCAATTTGGTATCGAAAACAAATACATCAAGTGGAGTCCTTCACAATACATTTACCCACACTGGGCCGGGTTATACACCGAAGGCAATCAGCAATTGTATGTGAACCGTGGTTACGGGTTTTTAGGCTATCCCGGACGTGTGGGTATTTTACCCGAAATCACCTTGTTTGAATTAAGACGTGCTTAATGCGCACTAACTTGAAATGGAATCGTACTCATTTCATTGGCTTGGTATATGCGTAAAACATACCTTGCTTCTGGCACCCACATTACAGATAGCGGTTGCAATGCACTTATGTCTTTCCATGTTTTAACCACCTTCCCTCGTTGATCAATCAATTCAATGAATAGTGCTGATTGATTGATGCAAAACGTATCACGAGCGGGATTGGGTATTGCCAATAACGGAGATTGAACATTGGCAATTTGTTTCGCTGTTGTAAGTGTATTTACAAATAACCAATCATAACAAGCGCTAAATTCCCTTTTCCAAAACCACTCACTATGTGCTCCATCAGCCTTGATTGTTTTTTTGATTAGCCAAGGTTTGTGCCCTTTGTTTATTAATGTAGCAATGAGGGTATCCATTTTTGATACCATGGTTGCACTTTCATTTAGCCCTGCTACCCAATACCATTTTACATCATGTGTTTGATTGGTATTGGATGCAAGTAAAAACAACGAATCGCTGAACCATAAGGCAGGAGAGAATACGCCAACTTTACCAAAAACGCTTGGTTGGGCAATTGCTGCATATACAGATATCAATCCACCCATTGAGCTACCTGCAATACCTGTATGTTGTTGGTCGGTTAACGTTCGGTATGCAGAGTCGATATGAGGCTTTAGCGTATGGACTAAAAAATCAAGGTACGCCTCGCCTTTGCCTCCACCATATTGTGGATTTACATAAGGAGAGTATTCGTCTAATCGAGCGCTTCCTCCGTTATAGATGGCAACCACAATGCAACTTTCAATGCCTTGTTGTTCTTTAGAAGCCAATGTTTCATCAACACCCCATTCTCCTGAAAAGGCTGTAGCAGCATCAAATATGTTTTGTCCATCTTGCATATACAAAACGGGGTAATGTTTGGTTGAATCCAATTGGTAATGGCTAGGAGTGTATACAGCAACTGTTTTAACCGTTTGCAGTTGTGGGGCATAGATGGTAAACAGTTTTACGTTAGGCAACGCTGTAGAAACACCTCCTCCAAGATTTTCCCAACCTGCAATGGCTATTTCCACAACCAAGTTAGGTGCGTACGTAAATGTTCGATTACCCGATTGCCCTCCTGTTGCCGTTCCCTCACATGTTGGCCAACTGCCGCGTGTTATTTTGTACTGCACCGTTCCAACTGCCGCGGGTAAATTAAGCTCATAGGTATTTCCTGTTTTGGTAAATACAAAATGAGTATCGGCAGGATTCCAATTGTTTAAGCTTCCGGCCAAATAAAAAGTGGCGTTTGCGGGTGTATTCGATGGAATGGATACGATGCGAATGGTAACCTGAGCCTGCAAGCATAGAGTTAAAAAACAAACGAGGAGTGCAAATAAAAAACGCATACAACAAATGTATGCGTTTTAAGGAAATGTATTTTTTGATAAATCTTAAGCAGCTTTTAAACTTTTAAGTTTAAGGGTTGCCAATTTTTCGCGTGCGGTATCCAAGGTTACCTGTAGTGTCGCAACTTCTTTTTGAGAAGGCATTTCGTACATGTAATCAAGCATAATGGCTTCACAAATACTGCGCAAACCGCGCGCTCCTAGCTTGTACTCAAATGCTTTCTCCACTATCAAATCAATCACAGCATCATCAAAACGCAGATCAATTTTTTCGAGCTTAAATAACTGAACGTATTGTTTGAGCAAGGCATTTTTTGGTTCTGTTAAAATATTGCGTAGTGTGGTTTTGTCGAGTGGGTTTAAATGGCAAAGTACAGGCATGCGCCCAATTACTTCAGGTATCAAACCATATTGACGTAAATCGGCAGGTGATACATACTGCAGCCAATTTGACTCAGAACTGGTATCAATTTCGAGGTCACTGCTGTTAAATCCGATTGCTTGTGTTTGGAGCCTGCGTGCAATGATTTTATCTATTCCTTCAAAAGCACCACCGCAAATAAACAAGATGTTTTCAGTGTTAATCTGAATCATTTTTTGTTCGGGGTGTTTGCGTCCACCTTGTGGCGGAACGTTGGCTACTGTCCCTTCTAAAATCTTTAACAGTGCCTGTTGCACACCTTCTCCACTCACATCTCTTGTAATACTCGGGTTATCACTTTTGCGGCTCACTTTGTCAATTTCGTCTACATACACAATGCCTCTTTGAGCGGCTTCAACATCGTAATTGGCAGCTTGCAATAACCTTGATAGAATACTCTCTACATCTTCGCCAACATAACCAGCTTCGGTAAGCACGGTTGCATCGGCAATGCAAAAAGGCACATGCAATATTTTAGCAAGTGTTTTGGCAAGTAAAGTTTTACCAGTCCCTGTTTCACCTACCATTAAAATATTTGATTTTTCAATCACCGATTCATCTCCATCTGCTTGCTGGTACACCCTTTTAAAATGGTTGTATACAGCAACTGAAAGCACTTTTTTTGCTTCATCTTGCCCAACTACATACATGTCCAAATGCGATTTAATTTCTTTCGGAGTAAGCAGTTGGTTGGGTTTAGAAAATGCAGCACCATGGGCAGCTGAACGCAATTCTTCGTTTACCAACTTGTGGGCTTGCTCTATGCAGTTATTGCAAATAAAAGCGCCCATCCCCGAAATGAGGAACTCAACTTCTGATTTTGTTCTGCCACAAAATGAGCATTCGTCTCCTTGTTTGCTCTTTGCCATTATTTTTTATCGGTAGGTTTGTGTTTAATCAAAACATCATCGATCATGCCATATTCTTTTGCTTCATGGGCAATCATCCAGTAATCACGATCACTGTCAGCTTCTACTTTATCAAATGCTTGACCCGAGTGTGTAGAAATAATGGTATAAAGTTCTTTTTTGAGTTTCTGAATTTCTCTTGCGGTAATTTCGATATCAGAAGCTTGTCCTTGTGCACCTCCCAAAGGTTGATGTATCATCACACGTGCATGGCGGAGTGCAGTGCGCTTACCAGTTGCTCCAGCACACAACAATACCGCTCCCATGGATGCGGCTAAACCTGTACAAATGGTTGCCACATCAGGGTTAACCCATTGCATGGTATCATAAATTCCCAATCCAGCGTACACTGATCCTCCGGGTGAGTTGATGTACATCTGAATGTCTCTGCGTGCATCCATCGAATCAAGAAACAAGAGTTGGGCTTGAATGATATTCGCAACATAATCATCAATAGGCATTCCTAGGAATATGATGCGATCTGCCATCAGTCGAGAGAAAACATCTATTTCCCTAAAATTCATCGGACGCTCTTCAATAACTGTACGCGTCATGTTTTCCACCGAGCTTTCAATGTAGGTATCTACCTTCATGCTGCTAATGCCGTGATGTTTCACCGCATATTTTCTAAATTCTTTTCCGTCTATCATATTGAGTTGTATTAAGTCAAAAATAGTAAATGCCTTGAAAGCGACAATAGCTTTGCCAAAATTGATTGCCTGACACAATTGCCATAAAAAAAAGGTGCCGTGGCACCTTTTTACATTCTTTAATTATTGTGTAGTAAGTTCAACTTTAGTGGTTGTGCGTATGGTGTTTTTCGTTGTGTTCAGCCACAATTTTGAAAAATGCGTCTGCGCTAACTTGTTCTGTTTTAACCGTAACCTTGGTTTTTAATACCTCCCTTACTTTTTGTGAAACGGCCAAGTTAATCATGCGTGAGCGGTAATCGTCTTTTTGCAAACTTGGTCCCACGATGCTTTCAAGCATTTCTTCATTTAGGCCCGTGGTCGCGTATGCACCAAACATGCTGCGTGTATAGTTAATGGCAGCAGCTTTAATATCACTTTCTTCTACTTTTACACCCGCAGTACTCAACACTTTTTCTTCAAAAATATGGTTGCGTAAATACTGGGCTTCGTGCTCGTAATTATGATCCACGTTTTCCGGAGTAAATTTATCTGCATGCCTATCCATTAACCATCTTTTTAAGAAAGCATCGGGTAATTGAATATTTTGTTTTGCTACAAGTGTATCGAGCATTTCGTGTTCAAATAAATGGTCTGCCTGACCACCAAAATAAGCTTGAAGTTCTGTGGTTAGGCGGGCTTTTAAATCTTCAATGGAATGCACACTACCATCACTGTACGCTTTGTCGAATAATTCTTGGTTTAACTCGGCTAAGCTATTGCGTTTAATTTCATTAATGGTTAAGGAGAAGTTTTTCCCGATATCATTCACTGTTAGCTTGTTAATGCCTAACGCATGCGAAATTTCAGTTGTATTACCGTCAAAAAGGTCAAATACATTTACATCAATTGATGCGCCTTTGGTTTTAGCAAGTAATTCATTTTTAATGGCTTCGTTTTTAATCGAAGAAATCAATACCGGTACCGAGTCATTTTGAACACCACCATCTACAGGGTTTCCATTGTCATCAAGTTCCACCATTTTGGTGTATATAATGTCATTGTCGGTAACCGTTTCTTCGTCTGTTAATGTTCCGAAACGTCTTTGCATGCGCTCAATCTCGTCATTTAGCATTTCGTCAGTAATAGCTACTTCATACTTTGTGAATACATCTTTTTCTGAAACAGTAAGCTCAATCTCTGGAGCCAAACCGATATCAAACTTGAATGTGTAATCTGCCGATTTACTTAATTCTTCAATCTTGCTGTCATCAGTAAGCACGGGTTGGCCTAGTATGTTTAATTTTTGCGAATCAATATAATCGAACAATCCTTTAGAGGCAGCTGCATTTACAGCTTCAAGTAACAGGCTGGTTCCAAACATTTTTTCAATCATTGATTTTGGCGCAGCACCAGGACGGAAGCCAGGGATATTTGATTTTTTTTGGTATGCTTTAATTTTTTGATCCAATTCAGTTGCATAATCAGCACTTGAAAGATTAACGGCAATGGTTCCGTTAAGCGCGTCTTTTTTTTCGAATGTAACGTTCATGTTTTTTCTCGCTTTCGCTTTAAATAAAATAAGACTGAAAAATCAGCCTTATTTAAATTACGTGGTAAAGGCAGTGATTTTTAGTTGCAACCTTTTAAGCGGCCTTACAACTAAACCGGAAAGCCTTTTTTGTTTCCGGATTGGTTATTTGTGCGCATGGAGGGACTCGAACCCCCACGCCTTTCGGCACCAGATCCTAAGTCTGGCACGGCTACCAATTACGCCACATGCGCAAAATTTATCTTTCATCCACTGAGCCTTTCGGCTACTCCCGCGCAGCGGGATTGTTCACGTTGTTGTTTTTCAAACAACAGGTTCACGAACAATTACGCCACATGCGCAAAATTTATCTTTCATCCACTGAGCCTTTCGGCTACTCCCGCGCAGCGGGATTGTTCAGATTGTTGTTTTTCAAACAACAGGTTCACGAACAATTACGCCACATGCAATCCTTTGTTTACGAAAAGGTCTAGGAATTGTTATAACTGTAACAATAGCCGATACTTTTCTTTATAAAAAGGACGGCAAATGTATGTTGTTTTTTCAATTTTCACAATAAATCAAAAAAAAGAATCCCAAATGGTTATGATAGCAACAAACAAGGGCTTTCTTAACCTATTTAGGGATAGGTAAGAATGATTAGATTTGTACACCTGAACCAAAACACCATGGAGTTGACAGAAGCTGAAATCGAAAACCAACATATTGTAAAAGCTTACCGCAATTTACTAAAGGCCTGCAAGCGGCAATTGGAAAAAGGAGACAAGAAACTTATTCGCGAGGCATTTAATTTATCGCTGGATGCGCACAAGAATATGCGCAGAAAATCAGGTGAACCTTATATTATGCATCCGTTGGCAGTTGCGCAAATTTGTGCTGAAGAAATTGGTTTGGGAACAACCAGTATTGTATGTGCGCTTTTGCACGATGTGGTCGAAGATACGGATATTTCGCTGGCAGATATCAGGTTACAGTTTGGTGAGCGGGTGGCAAAAATCATTGATGGGCTTACAAAAATATCGGGAGTTTTTGATCAGCAAGACAAAAGTATGCAAGCTGAAAACTTTCGTAAAATGCTGCTTACGTTAAGCGATGATGTTCGCGTTATTTTGATTAAGTTGGCCGATAGGCTCCACAATATGCGCACCCTCGATTCGATGAGTGCAAAGTCACAATTGAAGATTGCAAGCGAAACCCAATACGTGTATGCACCATTAGCACACAGGCTTGGCTTATACGCTATTAAAACAGAGCTTGAAGATTTGGCTACCAAATACATAGAGCCAGATAACTACAATTTTGTCAAAGAAAAACTACAAGAAACCAAAACCCAACGCAACCGATACATTAAACAATTTATTGAACCTATTTCTGAGGCCTTAACAGAAGCAGGATTTCAATATGAGGTTAAAGGAAGACCAAAATCTATTCATTCTATTTTGAATAAGATGAAAAAACAAAATATTCCTTTCGAAGAAGTTTATGATTTGTTTGCCATCCGCATCATTATTGATACTGAAGTAGAAAATGAAAAATCAGATTGTTGGCGAGCATATTCGATTGTAACGGATTTTTACCGACCAAATCCTGACCGTTTGCGCGATTGGGTTTCTACACCTAAAGGAAACGGATACGAGTCGTTACACACAACGGTGATGGGCCCTAAAGGGAAATGGGTTGAGGTGCAAATTCGGACATTGCGAATGGATGAAATTGCTGAGAAAGGTTACGCTGCACATTGGAAATACAAAGATAAAGATGCTGCCCAACAAAGTGCCGATGGACTCGAAGAGTGGTTAGCAAGGGTGCGGGAAATTTTGGAAAACCCAGAATCCAATGCGCTTGATTTCTTAGACGATTTTAAACTCAACTTATTTGCAGACGAAATATTTGTGTTTACCCCCAAAGGTGATTTACGCAAACTTCCGGGCAATGCAACTATTTTGGATTTTGCATTTGATATTCACTCCGAATTAGGTTCCAAATGCATTGGTGGTAAAGTCAATAATAAACTTGTGCCCATTAACTTTAAACTCACCAATGGCGACCAAGTAGAAATTTTAACCTCAACCAAACAAACACCTAAAGAGGAATGGCTTGAGTTTGTGGTTACCGCCAAGGCCAAGGCCAAAGTGCGCGACTGGTTTAAGCAAGAAAAATTACGCGCCTCTGGAATGGGCAAAGAAATATTAGAGCGTAAGTTTAACCAAGATCGTATTCCATTTACCAGCGAAGCGTTAACGGAGCTAATTTATTATTACAAACTGCCCAGTGTTGCAGAGTTGTATTACCGTGTAGCCAATGGAATGATCGATAAAAAGGATATTGATATTGCAAGTATCCTCGAGCAGATTAAAAAGCAACGAAGCGATCAAGTGGCTGAGGCTAGGCTAGCAAGGGCAAACTCAACAGCCAAGCCTAATCCAAATTTAGCATCAGACGCGGTAATTTTAGGTGATGATATTGATATGCCGTATTCGTTTGCGAAATGTTGCAACCCAATTCCTGGTGATGATATTTTTGGTTTTGTAACGGTTGGTGAAGGTGTAAAAATTCACCGCACCAACTGCCCCAATGCAATTGGATTAATGAGCAATTATGGTTACCGCATTATTCGAAGTAAATGGGCCAATACAGCAAGTAAAACACGTGCATTTATTACCAATATTACCCTCAATGGTATTGATAGTGTAGGTATTGTGAGCACCATCACCGATATTATATCAAAACAATTGCAAATCAATATGCATTCTATTCGAATTGGCTCCAAAGATGGCATGTTTGAAGGAGCCATTGAGTTAGAGGTGTTTGATACCAACCATTTGGAAGAACTAATGAACAAAATCAAGGCTGCCAGTCCTTTAATAAAAGTGAGCCGAGAAGATGCTCAGCAGTTGATGAAGTAAAGTAGATGTGCCATCACTTTTTTAAAGGAGGCGATATACTAGGTAACGCTTCCGTTTGTTAAGGGGAGTGTTGGTAACCATCTTTTTAATGACTTAAACAATTGGCATCCACAACTTTTCCCCAACCCTTTTTATACACAAGTAAATGGCCTATTTTGCAGCCCAATTGAAGCAGCATACATGCCATCAAATCAAGTTTCAGCAGCAGTTAAAGAAGAGGTAAAAAACCTCTTCATTCAATTTTTGGAGCAAAAGCAACAGCGTAAAACGCCTGAGCGCTTTGCTATATTGGATGAAATCTATAGCAGCAAAGAACATTTTGATGTTGAAACCTTGTACGTGCATATGAAAAACCGCAATTATCGCGTTAGCAGAGCTACGGTATACAATACCTTGGATTTGCTGTTGGACGCTGGTTTGGTTGCCAAGCACCAATTTGGTAAAAACTTGGCTTTGTATGAGCGTTCTTACGGGTTTAGGCAACACGACCATTTAATTTGCAACCAGTGTAGCCGTATTCTTGAGTTTTGCGATCCGCGCATTCAACAAATTAAAAGCACAATGGGTAATTTACTTGAGTTTAATGTAACAGGGCATTCGTTGCATTTAATGGGTGAACCCAAACGGGATGCAAACGGTGTTTGCCTTACGTGCCATCAACCAGCTGTTTCAAAACAAAATCAATAATGAGTATAAATCGAATAATAAACGAATAGCCATGATAGATGTAGTATTAGGATTGCAATGGGGCGATGAAGGAAAAGGGAAAATTGTAGATGTATTAACGCCTCAATATGATGTAGTGGCACGTTTTCAAGGTGGCCCCAATGCTGGTCACTCACTTGAGTTTAATGGACAAAAGCATGTTTTAAACACCATTCCATCAGGCATCTTTCATGAGCATTGCACCAATATTATAGGCAATGGAGTGGTAATAGATCCTGTTACCTTAAAAAAGGAAATAGAAAAGGTTGCATCTTCTGGTGGCAATCCAAAGCACAATTTGTTTATTTCCCAAAAGGCACATATTATATTGCCAACACACCGACTGGTTGATGCAGCAAGTGAAGCGCATAAAGGTGAACATAAAATTGGATCTACATTAAGAGGCATTAGCCCGACTTACCAAGATAAAATTGGAAGAAGTGGTTTGCGAATGGGTGATATTTTGCATCCAAATTTTAAGCAAAAATATGAGCATGCGGTGGCCAATCACAAGCAATTGCTTGATCGGTTTAATTATGATTACAACCTTGCAGAATTGGAGCCTGCGTTTTTTGAAGCGGTAGAGTTTTTAAAGCAATTTCCGATTATCAATTCGGAGTATGTTATTAACGAATTGATGGCAAAAGGCAAAAAGGTAATAGGCGAAGGTGCACAAGGAACGTTGCTTGATATCGATTTTGGCTCATACCCATTTGTTACATCTAGTAATACCATTACGGGCGGTGTATGCAATGGGTTGGGCGTACCTCCTCAAAAAGTAAATAAGGTATTTGGAATCTTTAAAGCCTATTGCACCCGAGTTGGCAGTGGTCCATTCCCAACCGAGCAGCAGAACGAAACGGGCGAAAAATTGCGCAAGCTAGGCTTTGAGTTTGGCGCCACAACTGGCAGGCCACGCAGAACAGGTTGGCTTGATTTGCCAACATTAAAGTATGCCATTATGCTGAATGGAGTTACCGATTTAATTTGTACTAAAAGTGACGTACTCAGTGGGTTTGAAGATGTGTTGGTTTGCGATTCATACAAAATTGACAACAACATAACCGATGAAATTCCTTTTAATATTGCAGACGCACTCATTGAGCCGCAATACAAATCATTTAAAGGTTGGAGCGAAGATTTAACGGGAATCAGAACGTATGATGATTTGCCTGCAACGTTTAAGACGTATATGGATTATGTACAGCAACACATTCAAACCAAATTGAGCATGATCTCAATTGGCCCAGATCGTGAACAAACGATTTTCCTATAGTAGCGGTGAATCAACCACATGGTTAATCTTAAACCAAGACTTACCTAGCTTGTAATTACCTGCTCATTATTTCTTGGTTTTTATTGTTTAATCCCAATTTATAGAATCAAACAAAAGCTATAATATTGACTGAATAAAATAGAAGTACCAGCATATTGAATGAATAGCTAATTTGGCAGAATCATCCCTCTTTTTGATACGAATTTGGACTATGTAAAGATAAAGTAAAACTCCCCGGTAGCTTTATTGTTATAAAGGTTAAGCTATATTTGCACCCGAATATGAAACATGCCAAATATCTTTTGTTTGCCTTCATTTTATGCCAAGTGTGCGTTGCATATTCAATAGGTCCTAGCCTCAATTCGCAAAATTCGAACTGCAAATACCATAAAACAGTTTCTTACAACGGTGAAGAAGACCAACACAGCGATAACACTTCTGTTGCAACTGAGCAAAATGAAGAGGATGATGCCAAATGCTGTCGTTTGAATTTATATACTTCACCATTAAACATGGCAATATTGTATTTAGCTGTTGTAGGTAAAACGATAGCCTCCAATCCGAACAAAATTTTGGAGCCTCCATGCAATAGTTAATCCTTTAACTCCGCATTTTAACCTTCCCAATAAGCATTGGTTCAAACCCAATTAGCCTCTACAAACGTATTGGTTGTATTATCAAAATGGTTATTGGCTTGCAGTTTGGCTTTTTTGGCTCAAAATCACAAATTCTTAAAAAAAAATGAAACAATTTCTTCTTATAATAGCTACGTTAGGGGTTTTCCTTACCTCTTGCTCAAACAAAAATCAAAATGGCGAAGCTAAAGAAACATTTATAACTACCAGTCCGATTGTGATTGACACCAGCTACACCATTGAGTATGCAGCAGATATTCACTCATTGCAAAATGTAGAAATAAGAACAAAGGTTAAAGGTCATCTTGAAAATATTTATGTAGATGAAGGTGCTGCTGTTAAAACTGGGCAGCTACTGTTTAGTATTAATAAAGAAGCATTTCAACTTGAATTGTTAAAAGCTCAGGCAAATTTAAAATCAGCTATTGCACAATTGAAAATAAACCAATTGGAGCTTGAAAATGTCAAAAAGCTACATGATAAAAATATTGTATCCAAAACCGAATTGGATAAAGCAGCAGCTTTGTTAGACGCTGCTAATGCTAAAATTGAGGAAGCCAAATCTGAAGAACAAGTAGCAAAACTTCATTTATCCTATGCAGATATTAGAGCTCCTTTTGATGGTATTATAGACCGTATTCCATTTAAAAAAGGGAGTATGATTGATGAGGGTTCATTGCTGACTACCTTATCAAATAATAAAGAAGTATTCGCATATTTTAATGTTTCCGAAAAGGAGTATTTAAACATACGTTCACAGAAAGCATCCATTGAAAAAAACAAAATAACTTTGTTATTGGCCGATAACCAACCACATCAGTACAAAGGAAATATAGAAACCATAGATGGCGAATTTGATAAGAGTACTGGCAATATTGCATTTCGAGCCAAATTCGCTAACCCTGATATTTTGCTTAGGCATGGATCAAGCGGTAAAGTGCAAATCATAAATGAACTAAACAATGCTTTGGTTATTCCACAGAAATCAACTTTCGAAATTCAAGATAAATACTATGTTTTTGTGTTAGATGAAAACAATAGGGTGAAGGCAAAAAATATTGTCGTTAAGCAAAGCTTGCCTCATTTATTCGTAATTGAAAAGAATCTCTCTACAAAAGATCGAATTGTATTTGAAGGTATTCAAAACGTAAAAGATGGGGATACGATTACAGGAGAATTTTTAGCAATGGGTAAAATTATTTCAAAATTTAATTCGAAATAACCATGTTTAATCAATTCATACAAAGGCCTGTTTTATCAATTGTAATTTCATTGTTGATTACTATCCTTGGAGGGTTAGCTATCACACAATTGCCAATGACGCAATTTCCGGATATTGCACCGCCAGAGGTTACTGTTACCACAAAATATACTGGAGCAAATGCCGAATCTTGTATCAAGGCGGTAGTTACGCCTTTAGAAAGGGCAATCAATGGAGTGCCTGGAATGGCCTATATGTCGTCCGTATCAGGGAACGATGGAACCAGCGTTATCAATATTATTTTTAAGGCAGGCACTGATCCTGAAATTGCTGCAGTGAATGTGCAAAACAGAGCTGCTTCTGTGTTAGATGAATTGCCAGAGGAAGTAATTAAATCTGGAGTAATCGTAGAGAAAGTTCAAAACAGTATGCTTTTATATTTGAACTTACTTAGTACAGATAAAAATCTTGATGAAAAGTTTTTGTACAACTATACCGATATTAATATTTTACCCGAACTTAAACGTATTGAAGGTGTAGGGTTTGCCGATATTATGGGGCAGCGCGAGTATGCGATGCGGGTTTGGTTAAACCCCATTAAAATGAATGCCTTCGAAATTTCGACAGAAGATGTAGTGCAAAGTCTTAAAGAACAAAACGTAGAAGCTGCTCCTGGTAAAATAGGCGAAAGTTCAGGTAAAAAAGAGCAGTCATTGCAATATGTAATCAAATATTCGGGTAAATATAATACCAAAGAGCAATACGAGAATGTGGTGATAAAGCGAAACTCTGATGGACAAATCTTGCGTTTAAAAGATATTGCGGAGATTGAGTTTGGCTCATTAGATTACGATGTGCTCTCTAAAGAAAATGGTAATCCTTCTGCAGCTATTGTTTTAAAACAAAGGCCTGGAAGCAACGCGCGAGAGGTAATTAAAAACATTAAAACAAAAATGGAGGAATTGCAAAAAAGCTTTCCTGCCGGAGTGTCTTACACAACAAGTTATGATGTTTCAAGTTTTTTAGATGCATCCATTTATGAAGTACTCAAAACGTTAGTTGAGGCCTTTTTATTAGTTGCATTAATCGTATTTATATTTTTAGGGGATTTTCGCTCCACCCTCATTCCAGCCATCGCAGTGCCAGTATCACTTATAGGTACTTTTTTCTTTATGCAAATGTTTGGTTTCTCTATTAATTTAATCACTCTTTTTGCATTGGTGTTAGCAATTGGAATTGTTGTTGATGACGCAATTGTAGTGGTGGAGGCGGTGCATGCAAAAATGGAAGAACACCATTTGGAGGCAAAACAGGCAACGATGCTTGCCATGAAGGAAATAGGAGGGGCAATTATTGCCATTACGTTGGTTATGTCGGCTGTATTTATACCTGCCGCTTTTTTAAGTGGACCAGTTGGTATTTTCTATCGACAATTCTCGGTTACGTTAGCCATTTCTATTGTATTATCAGGAGTTTGCGCATTAACCTTAACACCTGCACTTTGCGCTTTACTATTAAAAAATACACATGGACAACCCAAGAAAAAGACGATATTAAATGCGTTTTTAAATGGCTTCAATAAAAACTTTAATGTATTAACTGGTAAATACAAAAACACGTTAAGTAAAATCGTCAATAGGCGTGTTATAACAACCAGTCTTTTGCTACTCTTTTGCTTGGGTATACTCGGTTTATCCAATATTTTACCATCTGGTTTTATTCCAAACGAAGACCAAGGTACAATATACACTGCAATTACAACCCCTTCAGGCGCCACTTTAGAGCGCACAGAAGATGTATTGAATGAGATACAAAGTGTAGCATCTGAAATTGATGAAATTGCCTCTGTATCTAGTTTGGTAGGCTATAACTTTATAACAGATGGAACAGGTGCTTCTTATGGTATGAAGTTGATGAGTTTAAAAAATTGGAACGATCGAGATAAAACAGATCAACAAATTATTGCCATCTTAAAAGAGAGAACAAACTACATTAAAGATGCCAAAATTGAATTTTTTACACCACCGCCTGTTCCTGGCTATGGTAATGCAAGTGGATTTGAGCTTCGAATATTAGATAAGACGGGAAAAGGTGATTTGAAGAAAATAGAAGAGGTGGCTAAAAACTTTGCTGAGGAGCTAAATAAGAGACCCGAAATAAAGAACGCATTCTCTTCATTTGATGCCAGTTTTCCTCAATACTTAATTAATATTGACAATACCAAAGCTGCGCAAAAGGGAGTAATTATTAGAGATGTGTTGGGAACCTTGCAAACGTATTTAGGAAGTGATTATGCAACTAACTTCATTCGTTTTGGACAAATGTATAAAGTGATGTTGCAAGCAGCCCCTGAATACAGGGCTAAGCCAGAAGACCTCTTAAAACTAACTGTAAAAAATCGAGATGGAAATATGGTTGCAATTTCATCTTTCTTAACTATTCAAAAGGTATATGGGCCAGAGCAAGTAACCCGTTACAATATGTATCCATCGGCCATGCTCAATGGTGAACCCAATAATGGGTATAGCAGTGGACAAGCAATTGATGCCATTAAAGAAACCGCAAAACAAAAATTACCAAAGGGTTATGGATTTGACTGGGCTGGTTCATCAAAAGAACAAGCGAATGCCGGAAATGAAGCAATCTACATCTTTTTAATTTGCCTCATGTTTGTTTACCTGATTTTGTCGGCACAGTATGAAAGTTTCATTTTGCCACTTCCGATAATTATTTCGCTACCTCCTGGTGTCTTCGGAGCGTTTTTTCTATTAACCATACTTGGATTAGAGAATAATATATATGCACAAGTAGCTATGATTATGTTAATTGGATTATTGGGTAAAAATGCCGTGTTAATTGTAGAGTTTGCTGTGCAAAAACACAAGGAAGGTTTATCGCCATACAAAGCGGCAATTGAGGGTGCAACCCTTAGATTACGACCAATTTTGATGACATCATTCGCATTTATTGCTGGGTTACTTCCATTAATATTCGCAAGTGGTGCAGGTGCAATTGGTAATAGAACTATTGGTGCAGCTTCGGCAGGAGGAATGCTCTTTGGAACAGTATTCGGTGTACTCATCATCCCTGGTCTTTATTACATTTTCCAAACCATTTCAACAAAATTTATTCGCTCAAAAGATTCAGAAAATAATCTGGTGACTGAAGAAACTAACAATCATGAAACTGTTTAAAATATATACGATACTTTTTTTGATATGCATACTTTGGTTTAGCTGTAAAACAACCCAAGGTGATTTGAATCAAACCAACATATTGTTACCTAAATCATATACGGATAATGCTGACAGCACCAATTCTGCTACTGTTAGATGGAATGATTTTTTTATGGATAAAAATCTAGTGGCATTAATTGATACTGCTTTGAAAAATAACCTTGATATTCTGATGACCTTGCAAAAAATTGAAGTAGCTAGAAATGATTTGCGTTTGAGTAAAGGTGCTATGTTACCTACTGTGAATGCCAATTTCGCTTACTTGCAAAGAAAATTTGGCTATTATACCATGGATGATGCTGGGAATAGGGTTACTGAGATTACACCTGGCCAGCTCATACCAACCAATTTGCCCGACTACTTTGTTGGATTGCAAGCAAACTGGGAAATTGATATTTGGGGAAAACTACGCAACAAAAAGAAAGCAGCATTTACCCGATACCTAAGTAGCACCGAGGGTGTTAAATTGGTGCGTACCAATTTGATTGCAGAAATCGCAAATACCTACTACGAACTCATCGCACTGGATGTTGAATTGGATATTATTGATGAAACGATTAAGATACAGGAGAGTGTTTTGGAAATTTTTGAAGTTCAGAAGCAATCAGGTGTTACCAATGAGTTGGCCATTAAACAATTTAAGGCGCAAGTGCTCAACTCAAAGAACCTAGAATATGAATTGTTACAAAAAATTAAAGAAAACGAAAATAAACTGAACTTTTTATTGGGTAGGTATCCGCAACCTATTGCGCGTGATAAGGTAAACTTTAATTCACAAGTGCCGGCTAATATTAAATCTGGTATACCGTCACAGTTGCTTGCAAATAGACCCGATATAAAACAATCTGAATACGAATTGATAGCATCTAACTTAAATGTAAAGTCGGCAAAAGCAGCCTTCTACCCATCATTTACCATTACTGGCTCAGCGGGATTTCAATCGTTTAACACGGCCTTTTTATTCACTACTCCTCAATCAATTGCTTATAACGCATTGGGTAGCTTAACCACACCTTTAATTAACAGAAGTGCCATTAAAGCCCAATTTAAAAATGCAAAAGCAAACCAAATTGAAGCGATGTACAAATACCAAAAAACTATTTTGAATGCTTATGTTGAAGTTTCAAACGAGTTATCCAATATTAACAACCTTGAAATGATTTATAAATTAAAAACCGAAGAGGTTTCAACACTTGACTCTTCAATTAGCATTGCAACCGATTTGTTTAAGTCGGGGAGGGCTACCTATTTCGAAGTCTTGATGACTCAGCGTTCTGCTCTAGCGTCAAAGTTAGAATTGGTAACAGCCAAAAAACGCCAGTACAATACTACCGTAAACCTATACAAAGCTTTAGGTGGCGGCTGGCAGTAGTAGCTAAACATTTATTTAATAATAACAATTATGCGAAAAACAATTATGTACTTCACGCTTATTGCATTCTGTTCAGCATGTGGCGACATCACCTCTAAACTTGAAGAAAAGCAACGGATATTGGATGGTAAACTAAATACGTTGGACTCAGCACTCAATGCAGAGATAGCTAAGGTTCAACAATTAGATACCTTAATTTCTAAAGAAAAGGCCATGTTAGATTCAATCATAAGTATTGAAAATAAGGTATTGGGAAAATAAGAGGACGCATTGCTTTATGTGGATGTGTGTTTGTAAACTGGAAAGCACACGCAAGTCTGTGTGCCATTTAAGTTATTCGGATATGAAGGAAGGATTTACTCAAAAAGAATTAACCGATTTATGGGGGCAGAATTTATGCCTTGAACCGACTGTTTTCATTAAACAGAAGTAGTCGAAATCTTATGCAGTTTAGCTGCATTCACAATCTTGATTTTTTTTCCTTCCAACTCAACCAACTTGTCGTGTTTAAATTCAGATAACAACCTAATAATGGTTTCAGTTGCCGTGCCCACAATATTGGCGATGTCTTCACGAGGCAATGTGATATGAATTACAGCATCATCTTTATCATTATAGTTGAAAGTATCGTGCAAAAAAAGCAACGTTTCGGCCAAGCGTTCACGCACGCTTTTTTGCGCCAAGCTTTGGACACGCTCTTCAACCACTCCCAACTCGTGGCTAATTGATTGCAAGATGTCTTTGGTAACCGCAAAATTTTTATCTAATAAACCTGAAAAAATGGGTTTAGGAATAAAGCAAGCAATAACATCATCAATGCATATGGCAGTAGCCACGAATGGTTCGTTTGCGATTAAAGCGCGGTAGCCAATCAAGTCGCCTTCTTTGGCAAAACGAAGGATTTGCTCTTTACCTTCATTATTGGTGCGTACCAGTTTGAGAACGCCCTTGCGAACATAAAAAACACCTTGAGGGGTGCTTCCATCGCTAAAAATGGTTTGTCCTTTTTTATACGAAGCACAAGTCATGTTCTGCTGTATTTCAAGCAGCTCTTCTGAGGTGCAATGGTTTAAAAAGCGAATTTCTTTAACATCAATTGAGAGTTTGCTCGAATCAAAATGTTCCATTGTGGCTTTTCAGTTTTGTTGGTCGAAAATAGGATTTTTTGCAACAGCAGCAAACCGGCTTTGGGTCCATTTGGTAAAATTTCGCATTTGGGTTTCGGTTAATTGTTCATTTTTATGTAGGCTAATTTCTTCTAAATCAATTGTGCACCCGAGTAAATCCGCTGTTTGGTGCAGCCATTTTTGAAAATGTCCTTTGCCCCAAATCAATTCGGAAAAGTAGGTGGCAAATGAAATTCCGCTTACTTCTTCGAGCAAGTTTTGGTAATCACTTTCTGTGTATCCTTTTCCGTGTTTGGCAAATCGTTCGTATAATGCCCGCATCACAGTGTCGAGCGATTTTGTTCCATTGGTATGGTGTATAATCAATGCATCAGCAACCCAAGCGGCTAACATGCCTTCTATGTAAATAGATACTTTACGACCTGGGATGCCTACAGTATAACCATCTAGCCATGTATCGAATGATGATTCGGCAAGTGAGTAATTGTTTCTTCCCAAATTGGTACAATGCCTTTTGAGGTCACTTTCAAAGCTGCTCTTGTATTCTTCCCAATTCCAAACGCCTGCTGTTAGCAGCAGTAAATCTCCATAATAAGTTGTAATTCCTTCGTAAACGTATCCAAGTGTGGAGTAGTTTTCTTTCGTAAAATCATAAGGCAACATGTCTGCAGGTCTAATCCGTTTGATATTCCACAAATGAAACAACTCATGCGAACTAATGGCAATAAATGAACGGTAAAAATCTGGATCTTCCCAATCTGAATCTGGTCCAATAGTAATTACTGTAGAGTCGGCATGCTCCACACCATGCCTGAATGTGGTAGGTAAAATATGGTATAAAAAATGGTAATTTTCACAAGGGAAATCACCAAAGATAGCAATCTGTTCTTGGGCATACCGAATGGTATCATCTACTAAACGGTTGGTAAAAGGACACGGTTTACCTTGAAACCAAAAATGCAACTGAGCCTCTTGGCGTCCGTTTAGCTGAGGTTTGATGGCAACAACATGATGGGTCATATTTTTGCTGGCAATCCACGGGCTGTCTGCCAATTGATCAAAATTTTGAGCAACTAATGTGAGGTTTTGATGAGGTAGTTGGCAAGCAATTGTATATGTTTCAGGCAATTCAAGTTTGACTTCATAGGACTCATCTATTCTTCCTTCAACATAAAGCAAACAATTTACCGGATTTACATACATCATTTCATTCAAAACATAACTGGCACCTGCATCGTATTGATTGGCATAATACTCATAGCTGATAAGTACTTTTCGAATATTTGCAGTTTGAATTTCCCAACGGTCTTTGGTTATTTTTTGATATGGCAGGTGGTTCCCTTGTTCATCTGTAATGCTTAACGAACGAATGTTTTTAGCATAGTTTTGCAATTCGTACCTGCCCGGTCGCCATGATGGAAGTTGTACCACAATGGAATTTTGATGAATATTGGGGATGGTAAAAACCAAGTTTAAAAAATGCGGTTCATTTTGGTTAATGGCAATGGTATAGTTCATAGTTAGATTGCTTTGTTTACACTGAGGCCAAATAAGGCAAAATCGTATTTTACTGGATCTTTTGGGTCTAATTTTCTTAAGTTCTGGGTAAGTTCGAGAGCCGCCTTCCAGTCGCTTTGTTTGCGTGTTAACAATCCAAGTTTTAGTGCTGTACGTTGCACGTGTAAGTCGAGCGGGCAAATAAGCTGAGCTGGGTTAATCTGCTTCCAAATACCAAAATCAACCCCGCTGTTGGAGTTGCGCACCATCCATCGTAGATACATGTTTATTCGTTTGCAAGCCGAATGTTGGATGGGTGAGGCTATATGCTTATATGTTCGTTTGGGTACATGTGGTAAACTAAAAAACGCTGAACGAAATGCATTCAATCCATGTTCAACTGTTTCATGTTCCGGTTTTACTCCCAATAAGAAAGCTGTTTCGAGGGAATGGTGTTTACCATACCAATGTTTTAAAAAAGATACCATGTACAACAAGTCAGTATCATTAAACGTGCGGTGGGCGAAACCTTCAAGTTGTTTTAAGTCAGTATCCGATGATTGGGTAATAAATTGATGCGGATTTCCATCCATGCGGTGGATGAGTTCGGTGCATTTTTGCAAAATGGTATTGCGGTTTCCCCAAGCAAAAAGTGCAGCAAACAATCCTGCTATTTCAATATTGGGTTTGTCTTGAAATCGGTGCGGAATGGCAATCGGATCCGTGGCAATAAAACTTGGTTGGTTGTATTTGCGAACCATCGCATTTAAAAATGTACGGTTAGCCTCCATGGTAATTGTTAATCAAACAAGTTAGTTTACCACCCACGTTTCACGCCCAGCAATCAACTTATCCAAATCTCCTGCGCCATAACTTTCAATGGCGTGGTTTATCTGGTTGTTGAATAATTCATCAAACGTTGCTTTGTTGTTATTTACATAAAACACCCCAAACGGGCGAGGGAAATGTCCATCCACACTTGGGTCGTCATAAAAACGAGAGAGGATGGTAGCCTTTACTAAATCTGTTTCATCATGAATCCACAAATCATTTGCCGACACATCCGATAAATTTACAATAATTGGTTTGAAACCATCAAGTTTAATTCCTTTATCGTTGTTCTCACCAAACACAAGAGGTTTGCCATGTTCCATCATTAAGGTTTCTTGTTTCTTGGTTCCCTTTTCGGTAAATATTTCAAAGGCACCATCATTAAACACATTGCAGTTTTGGTAAATTTCAACAAGTGATGTTCCCTTGTGTTCATAGCCTCTTTTGATTACTGCTTGTTGGTGTTTAGGATCACGGTCCATGGTGCGTGCCACAAATGTAGCATCGGCACCAAGGCATAAAGCAATTGGGTTAAATGGATAATCAACTGATCCCATTGGAGTTGATTTGGTAATCTTTCCTTGCTCTGAAGTAGGAGAGTATTGTCCTTTGGTTAAGCCATAAATTTGGTTGTTAAACAACAACACATTCAAGTCGGGGTTTCTGCGTAGCATGTGAATAAAATGGTTTCCGCCAATACTCATGCTGTCGCCATCACCTGTGATAACCCAAACAGATAAGTCAGGACGGGTAGCTTTTAGCCCTGTTGCAATAGCAGTTGCCCTGCCATGAATAGAGTGCATGCCAAACGTATCCATATAATAAGGGAAACGCGAGGAGCAGCCAATACCTGAAATAAAAACAAACTCTTCTTTTGGTCTACCCAAGTCAGGTAATACTGTTTGTACTTGTTTTAATATACTGTAATCGCCACAACCAGGGCACCAGCGCACCTCTTGATCTGAAGCGAAATCTTTAGATGTTAATTTATCGATAGCTATTGTCATAAATGATAATTTTAAGAGTGTTTAGTTTTGAGTGTTTAGTTTTAAGTAGATTTATCCTTTGAGTTATTTACTTGAGCTGTTTTTACAATTGCTGTGAGCATTCTAATCAACTAATCAACCTTATCAAGATAATTATGATAATTGAATACTACAATTTGACTCTTGTCTAAAAGCATCAACCAATAACGCGCTTCTCTTGCTTCTTTTGAAGCTATTGACATCTTATAAACAAAATCGGGCTTTGAAAATGCGGCACCAGCCTCGTTGATATTCGCTCCAATACTGGTAGCGCTTTTCAACAATTGTTTTGAAATCACATACTCCTTTTCATTTAAAAGAACTTTGTATAGGTTGATCATATCAAGCGAAAAGTTAAAGCTCTTCTCCAGTACCGTTTCATTTTGAGGTGACATAACTCAACACTAAAAACTTAACATTTCGTTTTAATATATTCCACCACCTCACTTGCCATAAATGGTTGTCCTTGAATTTTGTTATATGCAATGGCATCTACAAAATATTTATCACGAATAATTTTGACCAATTGTCCGTTGTTTAGTTCAGGTACAACTACTGTTTTAAACTTGCTCATCAGTTCGCCCAAATTTTTAGGAAATGGACTTAAGTACCGAACATGCGCATGTGATACTTTATAGCCTTGTTCAATCAAATCAAGCGTGGCGGTTTTTAATGCGCCATACGTTCCCCCCCAACCCAAAATTAACAAATCGCCAGATTCAGCACCATTATCAATGGTTTGCTCTGGAATATAATTGGCAACTAAATCTACTTTTTCCTGACGCAATTTCACCATCAATTCATGGTTATCTGGGTCATACGAAATATTGCCCGTAATGTTCTGTTTTTCTAATCCACCAATACGGTGCTCCAAGCCTTTGGTACCTGGAACAGCCCATGGGCGCGACAGTTTTTCATCGCGTAAATAGGGCATAAACTTATCATCGCTTGCTTTGCGTTCTTTAGCAAATGCTACGTTAATTGGTTCGAGTGAATCAGCATTTGGAAACTTCCAAGGTTCAGCTCCATTGGCAATGTATCCATCACTTAAAAAGAAAACTGGAATCATGTGCTGTAAAGCAATGCGGCATGCCTCGTAAGCCATATGAAAACAATCGGCAGGCGATTGAGCTGCAACAATTACAACTGGACACTCGCCATTTCGACCATAATACGATTGCAACAAATCCGCCTGTTCTGTTTTTGTAGGCAAACCTGTGCTTGGTCCGGCACGTTGAATATTTACCACAACCAATGGCAATTCCAACATGGTAGCCAAACCAATGGCTTCCGTTTTGAGTGCAATCCCTGGCCCTGATGATCCAGTAATGGCTAAATGCCCACCAAAAGCAGCGCCTATTGCTGAGCAAATACCTGCAATTTCATCTTCAGCTTGGAATGTTTTGATATTGAAGTTTTTGTATTTTGATAACTCGTGTAATACATCTGATGCAGGTGTAATTGGGTATGTTCCATAAAACAATGGTAAGGTTGATTTTACAGAAGCTGCAATCAATCCATAAGCTGCCGCTTGGTTCCCCATGATGCTTCGGTATACACCAGGTTCCATTTTGGCAGGTGCAACATTGTATCGTTGTGCAAACATTTCGGTGGTTTCGCCATAAGCCCAACCTGCTTTTAATACTTTAATATTTGCATCGGCAACCGCTTGATTTTTTTTGAATTTACTTTCGATAAAAGCAACCGTGTTTTCAATTGGGCGATGGTACATCCAGTACAATAAACCAAGAACAAACATGTTTTTACAACGGTCTATTTCTTTGGTTCCTAATCCACTGTCGGCAAGCGCTGCGCGGGTAATTTTGGTTACATCAATTTCTTTAACATCGTAGGCCGCAAGGCTTCCATCTTTTAATGGGTTTTTATCTTCAGGCACGTTGGCCAAGCGCATATTTTTGGCATCAAACCCATCAGTATTGGCAATAATAACACCACCTGTTTTGAGGCCTTTTAAATTGGCTTTTAATGCGGCCACGTTCATTGCTACCAATACATCACTTTGGTCTCCTGGAGTGTGTATTCGAGTAGATCCAAAATGAATTTGATAACCCGAAACGCCTGCCAATGTTCCGATTGGGGCCCTGATTTCGGCAGGAAAATCAGGGAATGTGGCTAAATCGTTTCCATGCAATGCGGTAGCGTTGGTAAATTGGGTACCTGTTAATTGCATCCCATCCCCAGAGTCGCCCGCAAACCTTATGACTACCGATTGAACGGTGGTTTCTGTTGTGCTCATTGATTCCAATTAATAAAGGTTCGAATGTACAATTAATCAACTGAAAAACTAATATGTGTTAGGGTAATGAATTGAAAATCAATTTATCTTATTTGGAAATATCTTCAACCATTTTTTAAATTGGTCAAACAAAACATACCTGCATGTGTTTTCAAATTTTATCAATATATAAATGCCTGATTATGGAACAACAAGTTGATGTTTTTGTTAAAAGGGTTTTTGATCAAGGGTTGAGTGAAGAACAGCTAAAGGCAGAATTGGCTCGTATTGGAATAGAAGAAACACGAATGGATGAATGGCTGCGTACTTGGCGGAATTTAAAGTATGAGCGCATGCGAAGCCGAGGATTTAAATGCCTTGCACTTGGTGCTATGCTGTGTTTAAGTGGTTGTTTGTTTACGTTTCTGCAAAATGATTATTCTGCTGTGTATGCCGGATTTACACTTTACGGCATGACCATAACTGGCACTGTTTTAGTGTTGGCCGGCTTGGCAATGGTACTTGGGTTATAAATTTTAACCAACAAGGTACAAGATTGGTCATATCCAATATATTTGTGCCATGAGCACAGTTCGCATTTTTGTTACCGGAGGCACATTTGATAAAGAATACAATGAGCTAAATGGGCAGTTGTATTTTAAGGATACCCATATTCAAGAAATTTTAAAATTAGGTAGGTGCAAGGTGGATACCAGCGTACGCACGTTGATGTTGGTTGATAGTTTGGAAATGACAGAAGCGGATCGTACCATTATTTTAGAGAGCTGTAAGCGTGCCGAAGAAAACCGAATTGTAATTACACATGGAACCGATACCATGACCCAAACTGCAAAAAGGTTAGCCGAAGAAGTAAAAGACAAAACCATTGTGATTACAGGTGCAATGATTCCGTATAAGTTTGGATCAAGCGATGGTTTGTTTAATTTGGGAAGTGCATTGGCCTTTGCGCAAACGCTGCCTTCTGGGGTTTATGTGGCCATGAACGGCCGCTATTTTACTTGGGACAATGTGAAAAAAAACAGGAAAACGGGTTTTTTTGAAGAACAATATTGAGCATGAAAAAAGCTTTAATTACTGGCATTACAGGACAAGATGGATCCTACTTGGCTGAGTTCTTGTTGAGCAAAGGATACTTAGTACATGGCATCAAACGCAGAAGTTCGTTGTTCAATACTGATCGAATTGACCATTTGTACCAAGATCCGCATGAACACAATTTGCGTTTGAAATTGCATTATGGCGACTTAACCGATGCTTCTAATCTTATTCGGATTATTCAAGAAACACAGCCTGATGAAATTTACAATCTTGCAGCAATGAGTCATGTGCAAGTAAGTTTTGAAACACCTGAATATACTGCTAATGCCGATGCTTTGGGCACGTTACGCTTGCTTGAGGCTATTCGTATTTGTGGATTGACAAATCAAACCAAATTTTACCAAGCGTCTTCTTCTGAGTTGTACGGGCAAGTTACCCATACACCGCAAACTGAGGCTACGCCATTTTATCCACGCTCACCTTATGCCGCAGCAAAATTGTACGCCTATTGGATTACCGTTAATTACCGCGAAGCTTATGGCATGTTCGCTTGTAACGGAATTTTATTTAACCATGAAAGTCCTGTTAGGGGCGAGACATTTGTGACACGTAAAATTACCAGAGCTGCGGCCAAAATTGCATTAGGTATGCAAGACAAACTGTATCTAGGCAATTTAAATGCACAACGTGATTGGGGCCATGCAAAAGATTATGTAGAGGCAATGTATTTAATGATGCAGCAGCAAACGCCAACTGACTATGTAATTGCTACGGGAGTGAGTACATCTGTTCGCGATTTTGCGCTGATGGCTTTTGCCGAATTAGGGATTGAACTCGCCTTTTCGGGATCGCTCGAAAATGAAACAGCGCGTATCAGTCTCATTGACCAAACCAAAATGAAACAGCTGGGATTGAATCCTGAATTGGTTAAAGTGGGGCAAGAAGTAATCGCTGTGGATCCTCGTTATTATAGACCTGCAGAAGTGCAAACCTTGGTTGGTGATGCCAGTAAAGCTCGCACTCAGTTAAACTGGAAGCCTAAATATGCATTGGCAGACCTTGTTCGCGAAATGCAAGCAAGTGATTTGATGCTGATGAAAAAGGAAAAACACTTAAAAGACTCTGGCTACAATACCTTAAATAATTTTGAGTAAACATTGAAACCAACAGATCGTATTTATATAGCTGGTCATACCGGAATGGTGGGAAGTGCACTCGTACGCACATGGCAACAGGCTGGCTATAATGATATTATTACCCGCACATCAACTGAGCTTGATCTAACAAATCAACAGGCTGTGGCGCAATTTTTTGAGCAAGAAAAACCCGATTATGTTTTAATGGCTGCTGCCAAGGTTGGAGGTATCGAAGCAAACAGAATGGCATTAGCTGATTTCTTTTACCAAAACACAATGATGGCTACCAATACGATACACCAATCGTGGAAGCATGGTGTAAAAAAGCTATTGTTTTTGGGGTCTTCATGTGTATATCCAAAATTTGCTTCTCAACCTATTCATGAAAGTGAATTGTTACAAGGAATGTTGGAGCCAACCAACGAGGCATATGCACTGGCTAAAATTGCTGGGGTTAAAATGTGTTCGTATTACCGCAAACAATTTGGGTGTAATTTTATTGCTGCCATGCCTTGCAATTTATATGGTTACGGAGATCGGTACGATGCTCAGTTGAGCCATGTGATACCAGCCATGATTTTAAAAATGCATAAGGCTAAGCAAGAAGGCGCAAAAGAGGTAACTTTGTGGGGCACAGGAACTCCTTTACGGGAGTTTTTATTTGTAGATGATCTTGCGTCTGCATGTTTGTTATTGATGCATTCTTACAACGATGATGAATGGATTAACATTGGTTCAGGTACAGAAATCGCTATTAAAGATTTGGCATTGATGGTGCAACATGCTGTTGGATTTACAGGTACTGTTACATTTGACCCAAACATGCCAGATGGTACACCACGTAAAGTGCTGGATACTAAAAAACTTCGCGCCTTAGGATGGGAACCTCAGGTTTTATTATCTGACGGGTTGGCTAAAACCTATATTGATTTCACTACACGTTTCACAAGCATCAATCATTAACCATGAAGCAACAGCTTGCAATTGCCACCATGCATGGTAAGGAAAAAGCAATTGGCCCAGTTTGGGAACCACTTGGATTTGAAATGGTGTTGCCCGAATCTTTGAATACCGATTCATTTGGAACATTTACTGGCGAAATAGATCGCATATTATCGCCTTATGAAGCTGCCAAAGCAAAGTGTATTTCAGCAATCCAACAAACAGGAACAAGGTATGCCATAGCCAGTGAAGGTTCGTTTGGTCCCCATCCCCAATATTATTGGCTACCAGCGGATGAAGAGTGGTTGGTTTGGTTTGATGCTCAAACACAACAAGAAATAAAGATCAAAGTAATTAGCACGGAAACCAATTTTGCTGCAAAAGCCTGTAATAGTATGGAAGAAGTAACTGCTTTTTGCAAGCAAGTTTTTTTTCCATCACATGCGCTTATTGCAAAACGTTCGCAAACCGATTTTCAAAATATGCACAAAGGAATTACCTCGGGCGAGTTGTTGTTTGAGCTTGCATCTACATGGTTGCAGCAATTTGGAAGCATTTATTTGGAAACGGATATGCGTGCCATGTACAATCCAATGCGAATGAGCGTAATTAAGCAAGCTGCAGAAAAATTGGCTAAAAAGTACCAATCAACTTGCACTGAGTGTGGCGCCCCAGGGTTTGATGTGACACGTGTAATGACAGGTTTGCCTTGTGGTGCCTGCGCAACGCCAACTTCGCAAACGAGGGCTCATGTTTACATTTGTGGAAGTTGCGGTTATGAAACCAAAGTTGAATTCCCTTACGGCAAAAAGCAAGCTGACCCGCAGTTTTGCCCGTCATGCAATCCATAGTTAGGGCTGCGCATTTTCAAGGTCGAAATGTTCATCGCCTTTTTGATAAGGGACATACGTAACAATGAGTTGAAACATCTCGTCAGTTGTTTTCATGCTTCCATTTCGCTCCCTAATTTCTTGAGGAGGTGAAAAAGGATTGTTTGGATTTTGTGCGGTATTGTCAAATACGCCTTCAACATAAATTACAGTGCCACGAGGGAGTTTGAGCAATTGCTTGAATTTGTAAAAATACTGCCATCTAAAATCCCAGTTGCGAATGCGGATAAGTGGAATGGTATCTCCGCTCGGTTTTACTGCATAAGCCCAAAACGATTTACCAATTAAATGCATATGCGGTACAATACTGATAAGCGAAACATCTTGAGGAATAGTTGTTTGGATATGAAATGTTTTGGTGGTATTGGCTGGTATAATAAGTTCGGGTACAACAGGTGCAATACCTAACGTGCCTATTTGAAATTCACTTACAGGGCGCTTGGGTGGAGTTGGTGCAAAGTAAATATTATAGTAGCTGCTATCTGTTGCATTAATCGAAGTAGGTCCATAGTGCAAATCATTTAAATAAAATGCGCCTTTTTTCGGAAACACATAACCGCCAATTGCTTCAGGGTAAAAACTAAACAATGCACCAGGCAAATAATTACTCACACTAGGTGTCATGCTTGGATAGGTTCCATCATCGTGCAAAATTCCCAACTCTTTGTGTATGCTTTGGCTATTGGATTGATCTTGATTGACATACGTTTTGCCTTGAAAAACATTTTTCTTTTTCGAAGCATCAAATTGTATCAAATGTGTATTGACATGGTGCACCAATCGTTTGTTTCCCGGAACATATTCGATTGCTCTAACAAAAGTATCTCTGTCGATTTCGTACGGAATTTTCATCACCAAAAACAAATCTTCGTTGTTTCCTTTGAGTTGTATTGGAGGAACTTTGATAACCATATCAGGTTTGCCTAAATGCACCTTTTTGATAATGGATGCTGGTGTTTCTAACTGGCTTGTATCTCCTGGCGGCATTCCTGAGTCGACCCATTTGCTAATCCATTCAATTTCGCTATCAGTTAACACCATTTCATCGGCAAAGTGCGAGTAAGTGGGGTCTGCTGGCCAAGGTGGCATCAGCCGTTCAGTTACCATATACTTTATTAATTTCCCGCGCTTAGCAATATCTGAATATGTGACCAATGTAAATGGTCCTGCTTCGCCTTCAATATGGCATTTGGTGCATTGTTGGTGAATAATGGGTGCAATATGTTCTGCAAATGTAATTTGACCCAATTGATTGGAGGGCTTCGAGCTGTTTGAGCAAGCTGCAAACAAACCGATGGCGGCACATATACTGAAAATCCATTTATACATACTACTCAATAAAACAGCCAACGGCTTTTGTTCGGGATACAGCAATTGTTTGGTTTTGCAAAAATGCATTTAACGCATTTTGCAAATCTTTTTCAGTAATCACCTTTCGTTTTTTACCTAATTCATATGCCCAATTATCGATGCGTCCGCTGTATAAAACAGCACCATTTTGATCAACAAAAAATGCTTCTGGTGTAATGGTTGCTTTTAGTTGTTTGGTAAATGCTAAGTTGGGGTCGGTGTAAATGCGAATAGGGATTTGGTATTTTCGTGCAAATTGTTTGATGGTTGCATTGCTGTAATCAGAACCCGGAACAATTCCAATAAATTGAATTCCCTTTTTGCTATAGGTTTCAAATAAATTACGAATGGTTAAGGAGTAACTTTGGCATAACGGACATTCAGGTGAAAGAAAAAAGTATACCGTGGGTTGGTGATTGCGAATTTTGGACTCATCCGTTTGATTATTGTCGAGTGAATACAAGGCAATGGTTTGCGCCTGAACTAGCAAGTTTGCAAAAAGTATATATAGCAAAAGTTTGTATTTCACTTTACAAATATGCAAAACCTTTTTTAGATTGAAACATATCTGAATGGTAAAACCATACGTTATATTAGCTGTTTATAACATATGAAATTAAATTCTATTTTCGGATTTTTAATGCTGTTTGCTTTTTGCTTTGCATCGTGCGCCAATCAGCCTGAACCTAAACCTACAACACAACAACCAATGATTTCAACCAGTTTAAATTCTGCAACACTTGATACTGCCACCTTTGGCGCTGGATGCTTCTGGTGCGTAGAAGCCGTTTTTCAACAACTAGAAGGCGTGGTAAGTGTTGCTTCAGGCTACAGTGGAGGTAAAGTTGCAAACCCAACGTACAAAGAAGTATGCACAGGCAATACGGGGCATGCAGAAGTATGCCAAATTGTGTATGACCCTAAAGTTGTTTCGTACAAAGATTTGTTGCAAGCGTTTTGGCTTAGCCACGATCCAACCACGTTAAATAGGCAAGGCAACGATGTTGGTACGCAATACCGGTCGGTTATTTTTTACCACAACCAAGCACAACAATTGCTTGCTGAGCAAATCAAAAAGGAGTTGGATGCTGCCCATGCGTATCCAAATCCAATTGTTACGGAGATCGCTCCGATGGGCACTTTTTACAAGGCTGAAGACTACCACCAAAATTATTATAATGAAAATGGCGAGCAACCTTATTGCCAATTTGTAGTCAAACCGAAGGTTGAAAAGTTTCAAAAAGTTTTTAAAGACAAGTTGAAACAAAAACCTTAAACCATTTTTATTCATTACTTCTAATTATTCTATGTTTAAGTACATTTTAATCAGCTGTTTATTTTTATCAGTAACTATTTCATGGGCACAACAAGCCGACTCGTTGAGTGCGGTACGCTTTTTTGGAACAATCTACGCAGTTAAACAAGGTGAGGCACTTACCTTGCATGAATTAAAACAGATCGTTAGATCGGACCCAGAGGCCTTTGCTGCGTTTAAAAAAGCTAGGCGTTTACAGTGGGCAAATATTGGGGTGACCACTTTGGGTTTCGTTTCATTGATTATTGGCTTTACTGCCGATTATAGCAATTCTGCTCAGTATTGGGGTGGTATTGTGGGAGGTGGAGTATTGTTTGGAACATCCTATTTGATACAAGAAGGACCTTACAGCAGGTATATTTACCAAACCATTACCTTGCACAATCGAAAGTTTCAACAGAAACCATAAAAAAAACCGACAATTATTGTCGGTTTTTTGTGGAGGCTACTGGATTCGAACCAGTGACCCTCTGCTTGTAAGGCAGATGCTCTGAACCAGCTGAGCTAAGCCTCCTTTTTTGTTTTGGGGAGTGCAAAGATATTCCCGGATATGAAAAAGTCAAATCATTCGTTAAAAAAAGTTGAAACTATTTTGTAACCTCTTGAATTTCATAAATTGCTGACCTCATATTTACTCATTATTCATGGTGCATAAGCGAATATTGAAGGGTGTGTTCATTGTCTTAATGGTTTTGTTAACCATATTGACGGCAGCTGTTGCGTTGGTCTGGTTTAACCAAAATCAGATTAAGCAGTATGCAGTAAGCCAAGTCAATACCTATTTGAAGGCTCCTGTAAACGTACAAGAAATTGATATTGCTTTTGTGCAACAATTTCCAAGGGTAAGCTTGCGGTTTAACCAAGTGCAAATTGCGGATGCACTCAGACCCAAAAGATCGTTGTTTGAGGCCCAATGTGTTTACATCGCATTTGATTTTTGGGATATTATTACCCGCAAGTACACCATCAAACAAATAGATATTGATAGTGGATATTGCTGGCTTCATACCAATAAGGCGGGTAAAGTTAATTACGAAATTTGGAATACAAGCAGTGCAGATACAACTCCTGTTTGGTTGCAACTTAAACAAATTCGATTGCAGAATGTGCGGTTGGTATATGACGATGAACAAGCAAAACAATGGATTGATTTGCAGGCAAAAGATGTAAAAGTTGGCTTGGCTATTAAGAAAGAAATGCTAGCGCTAAACGTGAGTGGCAATTTATACTTGCACCAGTTAAAACAGAACAGGTATACCTTGATGGCCAAGCGTGAGGTGAAACTTGAGTCAAGTACAACGTACAATCAACAAACCAAACAGTTTGTGATACAAGAGGGTTCTTTTTCAATTGGTGTATTGCCATTGTTGCTAAAGGGCGATTTTACTTTTTTGGCTAAAGGTACGCTTGTGAATACTAGATTTAGCGCACCTCAGGCAACAATTGGGGGATTACTTGAACTGTTACCCGGCTCATTGTCCCAACAAGTTGCAGCTTATCCAAGCGATGGTAAGATATACGTAAACGGTGTGATCAATGGATTGTGGACAGCTACGCGTCAACCCAAAATTACAATTGATTTTGGAATAGCAGATGGCAAAGTTGAAACACCGTATGCAGTCTTTTCTAATATTGCAACCAAAGGCAGATTTACGAATGGGGCTCAACAATCAATGCAATCAGCTGCTTTGGTTTTACAAAATGTTGCACTTACCGTTGGTAACGGTAAGGCTTCGGGCTCATTGGCAATCACTAATTTTAATAACCCATTTCTTAGTATTGAAGCAGATGCACAAGTTGAAGCAGCAACAATGTTGAGTGTATTGCAACAAAAAGCAGTGAAGGTTGCATCTGGTGATGTTGGTTTTCAAATTAGGTTAAAGGGTTTGTTAAGTGATTTAACCAATAAGCAAGGTTTTAGTCGTTGTGAAACAGCTGGTCATATTGCAACAAAATTACATAAGGTAACACTCGAGTCGGGTATAGTATTAGAGCAGTTTGATGCTTCGATGCAAGTAAACGGACATGATCTGGTTATTGAAGAAATGAAGTTGCAGTTGAATGAAAGTAACTTAGCAGTAAATGGGACACTTCGAAATGCTATTCCGTATCTTCTGTCATCCAATCAATTGTTGAAAGCAGATTTGGTTTGCAAATCATCTTCTATTGTTTTAAACCAACTCGTAAATACGAGCACTAACCAATCGGCAAATGCCCAGCCTGTTCAGCTATCACGAAATATTGAGTTGGGATTACTGTTTGATGTGAACAAACTGCAATGGAATGCATTTAATGCCCAAGATATTTCTGGCAAATTGGTTTGGCGAGGCAATAAAATAGATGTGCCAGCTTTAACATTTAAATCAATGGATGGAACATCCAAGTTAATTGGTTCAATTGAGGGGTTATCAAGTGGCGATTACGTGGTTACATTGCATGCGGAATGCAAACAAGTGGCGTTGGAAAAATTATTTTTTCAGTGTAACAATTTTGGGCAAGGAGCACTTACGGATAAGCACTTAAGAGGAAGTTTGACTGCAACGGTTGATATGCTTGGTATTTGGAACCAACAACTTGTTTGCGATTTACCAAAACTGAAAGCTACTGCATCACTCGAAATTAAAAATGGCCAGCTTTTAAATTATGAACCCCTACACGAACTTTCGAAATTTGTTAAAATGGATGATTTAAAATTGTTGCGGTTTGAAGATTTGAAGAATACCATTTTTATCGAGAACGAGACCATTCAAATTCCACAAATGGATGTTCGCAACAATGCACTCAATTTAGCGGTTTCAGGTAGCCATACTTTTACCAATATGCTCGATTACCATCTTAAACTGAAGTTAAATGATGTATTGGCAAAAAAGTTCAAGCAACGCCAATCAGCATTTGATGAAGAAGTGCTTGATGAAGGAACCTATTTATACATTAGCATGAAAGGCCCAATTGATCAATTGGTTTTTGCTTACGATAAAAAGATGGCTCGAAAGCAAATGCAAGAGCAAATGAAACAGGAGCGTTCAGAAGTAAAAAAGATTTGGAGAGCAGAACTTGGTTTAGATAAAGATTCAATTCCACAAAAAGAATCCAACTCCGATGAATTGGAATTTGAACCAGAGTAACAAACTTAACTCATCACCCAACTACGACTCGCTTAAATATTTTGCTACGATGGGCATTCTGCGTCCGGGTCCGAATGCTTTTTGCGAAATGCGCAAAACAGGCGGAGCCTGCAAACGTTTCCACTCGTTTGTATTAACCAGCCGTAATACTTTTTGCACCAATTGGCTATTAAATCCATTTTTGACAATCTCATCAGGACCTAACCGCTGCTCAATATACATTTCCAAAATGGCATCAAGTATTTCGTAATCAGGTAATGAGTCTGAATCTTTTTGGTCGGGCCTTAACTCTGCTGAAGGCGGCTTAGTTAAAATTGATTCAGGAATTATAATTCTGTTGCGGTTGCAGTAAGCACACAAGTCAAATACCTCTGATTTATACAGGTCGCCAATGACCGAAAGTCCACCACACATGTCGCCATATAAAGTTCCATAACCAACGGCCAGTTCACTTTTATTGCTGGTGTTTAATAAAATATAGCCAAATTTATTACTCAATGCCATAAGCAAAACACCGCGACTTCTTGATTGCATGTTTTCTTCAGCAATATTAAAGGGCAAATTGTTAAAGTAAGGAGCTAGTGTTTTTTCGAGTGCTGCAAATGTATCTTCTATTGAAATGATATCATAAGGTACACCTAAGTTAATAGCTAATGCAATGGCATCATTTACCGAGTGGTCAGATGAAAATCGAGAAGGCAACAAAACGGCTCTTACATTTTCTTTGCCAAGTGCTTCTACTGCTAGCACCAGCACCAATGCTGAATCGATACCACCAGACAAACCCAAAATGGCTTTTGTAAATCCTTGCTTTAAAAAATATTCTTTGATTCCCAATACCAATGCATTCCAAATGCGTTCTTGTGTTTGTGGTATTTGTGTATTGGTTTCATGTAATGGAACAACCGTTTTTGTTGCAGGGTTAAATTGGTAGTTTTTGCGGCTTTCTTCAAAATACCCTAGCGTATCTACAATGTCCCCCGTTGCACTTAATACCATCGAACCACCATCAAAAATAAGCTGGGTTTGTGCACCAATATGGTTTGTATAAAATAACGGAATGTGATATTTAAGCACATTGTCAACCATTACTTGCCTGCGTAGTTCAATTTGCTGTTTGTTAAATGGAGAAGCGGCAATATTCACCATCATATCGGGTTTATATTGCATCAACTCATCCATCGGATTTATGATATACATTGGATTATCATTAATGTTCCATAAATCTTCGCAAACAGTAAGGGCAATTGTGACATTTTTAACACTTACGGTTTTAAATATTCGATTGGGTTCAAAGTATCGATACTCGTCAAAAATATCGTAGTTAGGTAACAGTGTTTTGTGAATGATTTCTGCAATTTGTCCATTGGCAAGAACATACGCGGAGTTATACAAGTCCTTTCCTTCTTTCACAGGATTTACCGTAGGCGCGCCAACAATGGCAGTAATATTGGTGCATGCAGCTGCAATTGCTTGTATGCTTTGATTGCACTGTTTAATAAAATTGCCAAATTCTAAAAAATCACGTGGAGGATAACCGCATACACAAAGCTCTGAAAACACAATCAGGTCTACTCCTTCTTGTTTAGCAGCTTCAATATTGGCGATGATTTTTTGCGTATTGTATTCAAAATTACCTGTGTGGTAATCAAGCTGTGCAATTGAAATAACTAGTGATGACAAATTGTGATGAATAAAATTAAAACAATAAACCCATGTTTAATGCGAGTCCGTTTACTTTGGTACGCCAACTGCTTTCGTCATACAAATTGGTGTAGCGGCTATCATATCTTACACCAGCAATAAGCAAACTGTTGCCAAAAGCATTGTATTGAATTCCTGCACCAAAGATAAGTGATAGCATGAGGTTGGCAACATCATCTTGGTAGTTGTTTGGGGCAAGCACATACTCATCGCTTTTATCCGGATCGTTCACATTGATATTGGATACTGAAAATTGTGTGTGTTCGAGGTTAGCTTTAGCCTTAGTTAAAAAAGAAGCAGAAGTTCCAAACTCACCATAAATACGGGTGCTGCCTATACTTTTAGTACGCATTTTTAACAAAATCGGAATATGGATATAAGTCAATTGGTAATCATATTTTAAATCGGAAACAGCAGCGTATGTTTGATTTGTAGATTTAAACGTGAGCGATGTATATTGATTTGCTGGCAATGTTAAGTTGGCTCCCAATGTTTGTACAAGTACCTCAGTACCTATGGCATAATTATCTGTAAAATAATAGTCCATCATAAGGCCATAACTCACATTAAGTCTAGTGCCGAATGTGCTGGTGGTTTTATTATCAACCACACTCCAGTTAAGTTGAGGCGCTACTTTGAGTCCCATTTTAATTTGGGCAAAACCAGTAACTGAAAGTAGAAACGCGAACAATGTCCAAAATAGCTTCTTCATGCTTACTTTTGTTTTATGAGATTCAAAAATAAACATGTAGCGGTATTTAAATATGTATTCTTTTCTACATTGGTTATCATCCTGTCCTGCAATGGATGCGATAAAGGTTCTCAGCGCGAAATTAAAGTAGCGCAGGAAGTGCCGGTTCACATCTTTCGTTTCGACCGTGAGTTGTTTTCATTGGTTAACAAACCCGATTCAATTGAGCTAGGATTGGCCCAATTGAAGCGTAAATACGGTCAGTTTTACCATTCATATGCCGAAGATGTGCTGAATATGCCCTTGCAGCAGAACGATTCACTTTTTGTAAAACCGATGAAAATGTTGCTTGGTTACAAACCCATGTTGCAACTCCAACAAGCTGTTGATTCTGCTTTTCCTGATTTAACGGATGTTGAAACAGTATTGAGCAAAGCTATTTCTATTTACAAACAATCATTTCCTGAAGCGAAGTTACCCACATTTGTAGCGTTTACATCAGAGTTCGGATATGCAAATATTGTATTTGACAGTGCCATTTGCATTGGGTTGGATATGTATATGAACAATCGTTTTATTGATTATTACCGTGCATATGAGTTTCCAGAGTTTATGATTCGAAAGTTAAACAAGTCGTACATGGCGGTAAATGCCATTAAAGCATTGGGTATTTCAAAGTATGAGCACCAAACCAATAAAGACAAACGCTTTTTAGCAACCATGGTATTGGAAGGTAAAATTAGGTATTTTATCAAAGCGCTGATACCCGATATTCACGACTCATTGTTGATGGGTTATACAACCGCTCAATGGGAGTGGAGTAAACAAAATGAAGCCCAAATATGGACCCATTTAATTGAACAACAATTGCTTTATCAAAGTGAGCCATCACAGTTTATGCGTTACTTCAATGATGGACCTTTTACTTCTGCACAAGGAGTGCCTCCCGAGTCGGCACCAATGATTGGTACTTGGATGGGGTTGCAAATGGTTAGAGCTTACATGCAAGAAAATCCAGATGTTTCGCTCAAACAATTAATGGACGACATGAACCCGGATATGATTTTAAAACGCAGCAAATACCGTCCTCAGTAATATGCCCATTGTTGCGTCATCATTTAATGGTAACAAATGGTTTAAAGGCAAACACGCAGAAACCATTATTCCCGCACTGTTTCGTTCGGTTTCGGTTCAATATACTCGAACATGCCTCGAATTGGTTGATGGTGATTTTATTGATTTGGATTGGCACCGAATTGGCAATCGGAAACTCATGGTACTGTTTCATGGTCTTGAAGGAAGCGCTCAATCGCAATACATCAAAGGATTTGTTCGGTACTTTAGCCAAAGAGGTTATGATTGTTGTGCAGTTAATTTTAGGGGATGCAGCGGGCAACCCAACAGGCTTTTGCGAAGTTACCACAGTGGAGCAACTGACGATATTGATGCAGTGATGAACCATATTGCAAACGAGAAATACGATATCCTCGTTTCGGTGGGTTTTAGTTTGGGCGGAAATGTGTTGTTAAAGTATTTAGGAGAAAAAAAATATCCTATTCCAACAGCGCTAAAAGCGGCAATTGCTTTTTCTGTTCCTTGTGACTTGGAAGCATCGGCATATGTAATGGCGGGTTGGCAAAACAAAGTATATATGCAGCGTTTTTTAAAAAGTTTGGATAATAAAATGCGGCAAAAAGCATTGCAATTTCCAGAGGCGGTTGACCTATCGGCTTTAGGTACCATCCGTACGTTTCATGAATTTGATAACCTTTATACTGGACCAATGCACGGATTTAAAAATGCCCAAGCCTATTACCAAGCATGCAATTCACTTCAGTTTTTAGCAGCCATACAACACCCTGTTTGTTTGGTAAATGCCAAGAATGACCCATTTTTGGCTCCGAGTTGTTTCCCGATAAGCCAGGCTAAAACCAATCCCTATCTTTTTTTAGAAATGCCTCAATATGGCGGACATGTTGGATTTTCGGAAGGTTTACCTAACCAGCAATATTGGTCCGAAAAACGTGCTGAAGCATTTATCAATGAGGTAATTAGCTAGAAGGGTGGTTTTTAAAAATTTAAAGTTATATTCGCGCTGCTTTTTTATCGAATGAAATCATTAATCCTATTTGTATTTAGTATTCTGGCCTTATCTACTGCCTCTTTTGCCCAAAAATCAAACAAAGGTGGAACAAAAGGCTATGATAAGATTGGTTCGTACAACCGAAAAGGATGGGCCAAGGTTGAGAAAAATGGGAAGGTAGGTTATATTGACCGAAGTGGTGTTGAAGTAATCGAATGTATTTATGACCAAATTTATCCATTTGATAAAGGCAGAGCCAAGATGATTAAAAATGGAAAGTTTGGTTTGGTAAATGATAATGGTGAAGTATTTGTTGATGCCAAATACGATTATATTGGTCCTTTTGTAAACGGATTAGCTATTGTTACAGTCAATAATAAGCGCGGTTTAATTAACGAACAAGGAGAAGAAGTAGTAGAAGTTGAATAAGGTTTTCTCCCTACTTTATTAATCAGTATCACCTAGTTCTTCAATCGCCTGATCAATCATTTTTTCAATTACTGCTTTGTCTTTTTCACTTAAGCTGTTTCGAAGTTTAGCTTGTTCTTTTAACTTTTTGTAGATGGTTTTTTTACGTGCTTCCAATGCTACCCAAGTAACGTAATTGTTTTGTTTGTTCATGAATACTTTTTCATCAATGGTTTGCACTTCAACCAATAATTGGCTCATTACTTCACGGGTTAATGATTGAAACCGCTCGTTAAAGTCGCCAATAGATTCATCCACTTGCCTTTCTCCTTTGTAGTTTTCGGTGAGGTTTTTTATTTCTGTTTGAAAACTGGAAGCTAACCGTTGTTTTGCCAACAGCATTGCTTTGTCTTTGCTTGTTTCTAGGTTTTGACTCTCACCACTTGCTACAGCACGTACCCAACGTTTATTGCCTTCATATTTACTCCCACTAAATGGGGTTTTAACTTCTGTGAGTCCGTCCATTTTGGTTTTGCACCCCAGGCCAATCACCATCATTGTGAGTCCGAATAATATTAGCTGTTTCATACAATTATTGTTTTATACCCTTGCAATATAAAAATTGTGCCAGTATTCTAAGTGTTACGCATACCAATAAAATAGGTTGCATTTTACGCGCTCACTCTTCGAATAAGTCTGCATTTTTTTGATACGATTCTTGCTTTTGTTGTTCAGCTATAATCAAAGCAAGCAGTCCGTTTTTGCGTACGTATGGATCTTGTAAAATACTCACGTCATGCATGTTCGACTCTTTTATGATAAATCCAGTAAACTGACGTTGAATGAACCAGTCGTCATAGGTAAATGTACTTCTGGAATTTTGAGGGTTAAACATTTTTTGCTTCACCAAAATATCCCTGCAATCTGTTTCAAGTGTTTTGGGATCTTCAAATTTTAGCCAACAAAGAGGCTGCATTCCAAGGTCAATTCCAGCAACTTGGTATCGAAACAAGGGCGCAATGGCAATGATGCGAATTACAGATGTTCCATGTTTTGCGTCAAAAATATGTTCTTCAAGCAATAACAATTGTTTAATACGTTCGGTGGGTTCAAACGGATTGTAAATGGTATCCATTTTAGTTAGTCCTGGGTCATTCGGGTCGATGGGAGTTTCGATGTATTCAATCTCAACACCTCGATTAATAAAAGATTCTATTGGATATGTTTTAGAAAGCGAGTCACTTGTGTATGCCTTTAGAACACCTGCTTTGGCGTTGTTGTATAATATGGAAACAAGTGGATTGCCAGGCCAGGTGGCTCGGCTGTTTTGGCGTTCTCGTAAATCAACAACCCGCCAAATACGTTTGCTCAGCAATACGTCTGCTTCTCTTAATGGAGTTGAGGATACGGGTTGTTGGGCAACAAGAATGTTTGCCAACAAACAACAAGCAATAAACATAAGCCAACGCATTCTTTGGAATTTTAGTTTATTCGATAATGTAATTGAATTTTAATGTTCAATGATACAATTTGAATACAATATTTTGTAAAATTTGAAGTTAGGTAATTTTTTGAATAGGGGAAACGCCCTTTTTGATTGTTTATATATAAATGAAACAAATAATCGCGATTGTTTTTACATGCTTGTGCTGTTCTTTGGTAACTGCTCAGCAACGAATGGTATTGAGTGGTTTTATTAGTGAAAAGGGAAGCAAGGAACTCTTAATCGGGGCCTCAATTGCCATACCTAAGTACAAAACCGGAACGGTTAGCAACGCTTACGGATTTTATTCGATTACTTTACCTGCCGATACCTTCGAAGTCATTATCAGTTATGTGGGTTTTGCACCAAAGGCATTTCGTGTTGATTTGGTGAAAAATACAACCTTGTCGGTTGAGTTGGAGTCTGCTCAGGCGCTTAAAGAAGTTGTGGTAAAAGCCGATAAGCAAAACATGCGCTTAGCCGAAGCAACACGAATGAGTGTGATCGAAATTCCCGTAAGCCAAGTCAAAGATATTCCGGCCTTATTAGGCGAAAAGGATGTGCTTAAAGTAATTCAACTTTTGCCAGGAGTTCAAAAGCCCAGCGAAGGGAATTCGGGTATATATGTTAGAGGAGGAGGGCCAGATCAGAATTTGATTATTTTAGATGAAGCCACTGTTTACAACGCATTTCACTTGTTTGGTTTTTTTAGTTTGTTTAATGGAGATGCGTTAAAAAGCATCGAATTAACCAAAGGAGGTTTCCCTGCAAGATATGGTGGTCGGCTTTCTTCGGTTATTGATATGTCGATGAAAGAAGGAAACAAAGAGCGAATTAAAGGAGAAGCGGGAATAGGTATCTTGGCCTCAAGATTGATGTTGGAAGGACCAATTGTGAAAGGCAAATCTTCATTTTTGATTTCAGCTAGGCGAACGTATATTGATGCACTGACTATGCCTCTAATGCCTGCTACCAACAAAGCGGGCTATCATTTTTACGATTTAAATGCCAAAGCAAATTGGGAAATTAACGAAAAAAATAGGGTGTACATCAGTGGTTATTTTGGGCGTGATAAGTTTAGGTTTAGCAGCAAGTTTACTGGGGTAAGTGACGAAGGTGGTATTAACTGGGGAAATGCAACAGGCACCTTGCGTTGGAACCATTTGGTAAATCAACGGTTGTTTAGCAATTCTTCTTTTATCGTTAGTGATTACAAATTTGGAATTAGGCAACGGTCCAATTATGGGGGTTCTATTTTTGACTTGAGGTATAATAGCGGCATCCGTGATTTTGCACTCAAACAAGATTTTGACTTTAGGCCCAATAGCAATCACACCATCAAATTTGGTGGATTGTTTACCTACCATATTTTCACACCATCGGCCTACGTTCTCAAAGATCAATTCGCAAGTGTAGATACTTCGTCAGAAACCAAGGTTAATGCTTTTGAAAATGCGGTTTATATTGAAGATGATATCAAGTTGGGTTTAAAGTGGCGTATGAATCCTGGAATCCGAATCAGTCATTTTAATACCCAGAACCGTAACTACATTAATGCGGAACCTCGCTTGGGTGTTTCGTATAATATTCGAAATGATTTTGCTTTAAAAGCATCAGGCGCAGTCATGAATCAGTATATTCATTTATTAACGAATACCGGACTGGGTCTACCTACTGATTTGTGGATTCCTTCGAGTAAACGCATTGCTCCACAACGCAGTTGGCAAGTTGCAGCTGGTGCGGCCAAAGATTTTATAGACCAAAATTTCAGTATTTCCATTGAAGCGTATTACAAGAAGATGGACAATATTATTGCGTATAAAGAAGGCGCAAGCTTTTTGGAAGTGAACCCTGAATCCAATACTGACCCATACCAATATGAAGATAATATTACAGCCGGACAAGGTTGGAGCCAAGGATTGGAGTTTTTGTTACAACGCAAATCAGGTAAAGTTTCAGGTTGGGTTGGTTATACGTTATCATGGACTCAATGGCAATTTGATGAACTTAATTTTGGTGAAAAATTTTGGGCTCGTTATGATAGAAGACACGATGTTTCTGTTGTGCTCATTTATGAAGCAATTAAACAGAAGGATGATCAGAATGGCTTAAAGCTTTCAGCAACATGGGTATATGGAACAGGTAATGCCATTACCCTTCCTATAGCTCAATTTTATGCTCCTGTTCATTCGCCAACAGGTAATAACCAAAATTCTTATTACGGCACCGAGGCTTCGCAATACACGAGTAGAAATGCATTTCGGATGGCGGCTTACCACCGACTGGATTTTGGTGTGCAAGTTACCCGCAAAATGAAGTGGTGGATACGTACTTGGGAGTTTAGCGTATACAATGCGTACAACCGACTTAATCCATATTTTTATTACACATCAACCCAGTTAAATGGTGATGTGGTGCTCAGGCAAATTACCTTATTTCCAATTATCCCTTCAGTATCATGGAATATCAAATTTTAAAACAACGTTGGTTTATATTCGGTATACTATCTAACTTGTTATTGTTGTCTTTAACAGGGTGTGATAAGTTAGCAGATGATGTTGAACCACCTAAAGTTCCGTCAAAGCTTGTATTGTTTGCATTTTTATCTCCAGAAGAGCCATTGGTGAAAGTTGAAGTTAGCCGCAGCAGGCCAATTTTTGGCAAACAAACACCAGGCAATCCTTATGGGTACATAGCGGATGCAATTGTAACCATCATCAATCAAAATGGGCAAACTGTTAATATGCCATACGTGGATTCGGTAAGTGCATATTTGGTAGACCAAAATCAGTTCCCAATTGAACCTGGACAAACGTATAAAGTCATTGCACAAAGAGGAAATGACTTGGTAACTGGTGAAACAACAGTACCCGTTCTTAAGCCAGCTTTTACAAGTGTTACATACCAGAATATTGCCGTTCCAGATCCGAATGGTTCTTATTTTGGACCTGCTTATATATACACTTATAAATGGCAGGATGAACCGGCTAAAGGCAATTTTTACAGGGTATCTGTAGACTCACGAATATTTTCTTTGATTTTCAAAGGTCCAAATGATTTTGACTCCACAGAAAGTTATTACAATATATGCAACAGCATTTGGGAAGATGCTACCCAAAATGGGCAACAACTAACTGGAACTTGCGAGGATTATACATATTATGGTATCGAAGGTGATACGATTGATTTTACTTTGCTCAATACAGATATTCATTATGCCGAATACCATAAGCGCAGATTGAATTATTTTGGAGAAGACCCGTTTAGTGAACCCGTTCAGCAGTACAGCAACGTAAGTACTGGCTTGGGTGTTGTATCGAGTTTTCGTAAATCAACGCAGCGGGTGTTGGTGAAATAATCTTAATACCCAAGTTGGATTAACTCATTTTTGAGTTTGTGTTTATCAATGGGTACTACACCCACTTCTTCGCATACAAGACCGCCAGCTAAATTAGAAATGGCCGCAATTTTTGATAAATCCATTTTGAGTGCTAAACATAAAGCAGCAACGCTTACTACAGTATCTCCTGCGCCACTTACATCAGCTATTTTACGTATGTGAGCCGGTATATAGTGAAACTGTTTTCCATCTGTAATCATCACGCCTTTTTCGCTCATGGTTACCATGGTATTTTCAATTTTCATGCGTTCCATCATTTGCGAAATAGCCAACTCAAATTGTGTTTTGTCTTCTGTATCTACATCTATTTTTAAGCCTTCTCTTAACTCTTTTAAGTTAGGCTTAAACAAACTTGCGCCATGGTATGCATTAAAATTACGTTTTTTCGGATCTACCACAACCGGAATTCCAAGTTCTTTCGCTTTACGTGTAATGGCTTCGATGTTTTGAGGAGTAAGTACGCCTTTATCATAATCTTCAAAAATGAGTACATTGGCATTCGGTAACAGCGAAAAGATACGTTGTGTTAAAGCATTACTTTCTTCAGGAGATATTGCATGTGTATCTTCTGTATCAATGCGCAACATTTGGGTTGCTTGAGAAATGACACGTAGTTTAACGGTAGTTGTTCGTTTGGGAGATGTTACAATACCTGATGTATCAATACCTGATTGTTCAAACAACTCCACAAGTGTTGCTCCTTCTGTATCGTTGCCTACTACACTGCACACAGTTGGTTTAGCCCCAAGCGATACCAAGTTTAAGGCAACATTAGCCGCTCCTCCCAACCTGTTTTCTTTTCGTTCAACGGCTACCACAGGAACCGGAGCCTCAGGTGAGATGCGGTCTACTTTTCCAAAAAAGTAAGCATCAATCATCACGTCTCCAACAACAAGTACTTTGAGTTGGTTAAATTGGTCAATTGTATTCATTAGCACTTTAATTGATTGATTAAAAATGATGAATGGTTATTGAAGTTGTTCCAATGCTTGTTGAATACGATGCATGGCTGCAACAATATTTTCATCACTAGTAGCATAACTGATGCGCACACAATGTGGTGCTCCAAAAGCTTCTCCAGTAACCATACTTACATGTGCGTGGTGCAAAAGATACATGCAAAAATCTGTAGCATTTTCAATCGTTTTGCCATTTGCTTTTTTACCAAAATACCAACTAACATCTGGAAACAAATAAAAGGCACCTTCAGGATAGTTGCATTTCCAGTTCGGAATGTGTTTAACCGCATCTAAGATTAAATCCTTTCTTCTTTTAAAGGCGTTTACCATTTCAGCGGTGGGTTTTGAGTCGCCTAACAATGCGGCTATGGCTGCTTTTTGTGTGATGCTGCTAGTAGCAGATGTAAATTGGCTCTGGATTTTTTCGCAGGCTTTGGCTACAGCAGTATTAGCTGCCATATAACCAAGTCTCCAGCCTGTCATTGCGTATCCTTTCGATAATCCATTGATGGTAATCACCCGTTCTTTAATAGATTCAAATTGGGCAATGCTTTGGTGCGCACCAACAAAATTGATAAACTCATAAATTTCATCCGATAAGATGTATACATGTGGATGTTTTTCGAATATAGCTACCAGTGCAGCAAGTTCTTCTTTTGCATACACGCTTCCGGTTGGATTGCATGGAGAAGAAAACATAAACAATTTGGTATTTGGCGTAATGGCTGCCTCAAGTTGTTCGGGTGTAATTTTATATTGTTGTTCAACAGTAGTATTGATAAAAACAGGTTTGCCTTCAACCAGTTTCACCATTTCAGAATAACTTACCCAGTAAGGAGTTGGGATAAGTACTTCATCATTTTTATTTACCAATGCCATGATTGCATTCATAATGCTATGTTTGGCTCCGGTAGATACAACAATTTGTTCAGGTGAATAGGTAAGGTTATTATCACGTTTTAACTTATGAGCTATTGCTTCACGCAATTCTAAGATGCCAGCAACGGGGGTGTAATACGAAAAGTTTTCGTCAATGGCTTTTTTAGCCGCAGCTTTAACATGCTCAGGCGTTGTAAAGTCCGGTTCTCCCAAGCTCAAGCTAATAATATCATGGCCAGCAGCAATGAGTTCCCTGCTTAGCTTTGCCATGGCTATGGTTTGTGGTTCATTGATAAAAGTTACCCTGTGTGCTAAATTCATGTTTGCTAATTGAGGTGCGAATATATCATTAGTCTCGTTGAATTCTTGATTTTGAATGCTAAATTTTGCCGTTTATGAACCTCTATATTTTTAAGTACTGAGTACCTAAGATTGATTATAATGTTAGTTGAAACAATCCCTTATGTTGATTAGCATCATCAAGTGTATGTATACTCATTGTATTTCAAAACTTGTATATAAGCTAAGGAATTCCATTTTAAGTTCAAACGGTTTTACGTCTTTTTGTCTTAAAATCAACTATTCCGAGTTGGTTTATCATTAAGTTCAAGCCATCTTTTCATTTATAGCAAATCTACTGCGTCAAAATTACTGAATAGCAGGATTGGACTTGATATTGACGGTTAGTTGCTGTTAGAAAAACCTAATACAATGAACCTAAATCAATTTACCATCAAATCTCAAGAAGCCATACAACAGGCCCAACAAATTGCTGCTGAATTCACACATCAGTCAATCGAAACGGGTCACATTTTAAAAGCATTATTGGAAACAGATGAAAATGTCATTTCTTTTTTATTAAAAAAGCTGAATGCGCAACCTCAACGAATTGAGCAAGCCGTGGATGCTATTATCAATGGTTATCCAAAAGTATCAGGTGGCAATGGGCAATATTTAAGCACAACAGCGAATACGGTTTTAACAAAAGCACAATCATACCTCAAAGAATTTGGCGATGAATATGTGGCAATTGAGCACTTGCTGCTTGCCTTAATTCAAGGTAGTGATGCTGTTGCAAATTTGTTAAAAGATGCTGGATTGAATGAAAAGGATTTGAAAAAGGCCATTTATGAATTGCGTGGAGATAAAAAAGTAACCTCACAAAGTGCCGAAGCCCAATACAATGCATTGAATAAATACGCTAAAAATTTAAATGATTTAGCCAAAGATGGCAAGCTTGATCCTGTTATTGGTCGTGATGAAGAAATTAGACGCGTATTGCAAATATTGAGTCGTAGAACTAAAAATAATCCTGTGCTGATAGGAGAACCAGGTGTGGGTAAAACAGCCATTGCCGAAGGATTAGCTCACCGAATTGTAAATGGAGATGTACCTGAGAACTTAAAATCTAAACGTATTTTTTCGTTGGATATGGGCGCACTTATTGCCGGAGCAAAGTACAAAGGTGAGTTTGAAGAACGATTAAAGGCAGTAGTAAAAGAAGTGATGGATAGTGCAGGAGAAATAATTTTGTTTATCGATGAAATACATACCTTAGTTGGCGCAGGTGGTGGGGGAGAAGGAGCCATGGATGCGGCAAATATCTTAAAACCAGCATTGGCTCGTGGCGAGTTACGTTCTATTGGTGCTACTACTTTAGCTGAGTACCAAAGGTATATTGAAAAGGACAAAGCATTGGAGCGCAGGTTTCAAAAAGTATATGTTGATGAACCCGATACCGAAAGTGCTATTTCTATTTTACGTGGTTTAAAAGAAAGATATGAGGTGCATCATAAAGTGCGTATCAAAGATGAAGCAATTATTGCTGCAGTTGAATTATCACAACGGTATATAAGCGATCGGTTTTTACCCGATAAGGCAATAGATTTAATGGATGAATCAGCTGCCAAATTGCGTTTGGAAATTGATTCTGTTCCCGAAGAGCTAGACCAGTTAGAGCGTAAAATAATGCAATTGGAAATTGAACGTGAAGCCATTAAACGTGAAGGCGATGATGGTAAAATACAATTGTTAACTCAAGAAATTGAAAATTTACAGGCCGATAAAAATTCACTGAGGGCGAAGTGGCAAAGTGAAAAAGAAGTTGTAGATGGCATACAAACAAGCAAGCAACAAATAGAGCAACTTAAACATGAGGCAGATTTGGCAGAACGCAATGGCGATTTCGCAAAAGTTGCTGAGATCCGATATGGAAGAATCAAAGAAGTTGAAAAGAAGTTGCAAGATTTTAAGCAGCGATTGATAGAACAACAAGGCGATAGCGCAATGGTGAAAGAAGAGGTAACAAGTGAAGATATTGCTGATGTGGTTTCGCGGTGGACAGGAATTCCTGTAACAAAAATGTTACAAAGCGAACGCGAAAAATTATTGCATCTTGAAACAGAACTGCACAAAAGGGTAGTAGGGCAGCATGAAGCCATTGAAGCTATTAGTGATGCAATCCGTAGAAGCAGGGCGGGATTAAGTGATCCTAAAAAACCCATTGGCTCTTTCATCTTTTTGGGTACTACTGGTGTTGGTAAAACGGAATTGGCCAAGGCACTTGCGGAGTACTTGTTTAACCAAGATACGGCCATGGTTCGCATCGACATGAGTGAATACCAGGAGAAACATACGGTAAGCCGTTTGATTGGAGCGCCTCCAGGTTATGTTGGCTATGAAGAAGGAGGTCAGTTAACAGAAGCCGTGCGCAGGCGTCCATATTCAGTTATTTTGCTTGATGAGATTGAAAAAGCACACCCTGATGTATTTAATATTCTATTGCAAGTATTAGACGATGGTAGGCTAACCGACAATAAAGGCCGAATTGCCAATTTCAAAAATACCATCATCATCATGACCTCTAATATTGGGTCTACCATTATTCAAGAAAAATTGGAAGACTATAATGAGTTTAACAAAGAAGATAAAATTGCCGAAGCCAAAGTTGGGGTAATGGATTTGCTTAAACATACCATCAGACCAGAGTTTTTAAATCGGATTGATGAAGTGATTATGTTTACACCACTGAGCAGAGAAGATGTGAAGTCGATTGTGGGATTGCAGTTCGAATCCATTAAACGGTTGTTAATGGAACAAGGATTTGAGTTGAATGCTACAGACGAAACAATTGACTGGTTGGCTCAACTTGGATACGATCCTCAGTTTGGCGCACGGCCTTTAAAGCGTGTTTTGCAGAAACGAATCTTAAATGAATTATCAAAGGCAATTTTAGCGGGAACCATCCAAAAAGAATACCCAATTTTAATTACCCTAGATGAAAAAAACCAATTTGTTTTTAATAACCAATAAGAAACAGTAAACAAGCACGCTCGGGTGTTCTCTGAAAATAATTAGGTGAAAAGATTATCTTCGATGGGTAATCATTCATTTATGAGATTTTTACCGTTTATGCTAATAGGCTTTACGTTTTTATCAAGCCAATGCAAAGAAGAAGAACCGCAAAAGCCGGATCCTATTATTCCAGCGGATACGATTGAACAAATTATCCGTATACGAACCAATTTTGGAGATATGCTCATGTGGTTGCATCCCGAAACACCTTTACACCGCAACAACTTTTTACAATTGGCTTCACAAGGATTATACAACCAAACTACCTTTCATAGGTGTGTTCCAAATTTTGTAATTCAAGGTGGTGACCCCAACAGCAAAGATGCCGATTCAACAAATGACGGTACAGGTGGACCTGGTTATACCATTGCTGCCGAAATTGACAGTGCTAAATTTAAGCACATTGCGGGCGCTGTTGGAGCCGCCCGTTTATCGAATAATGTGAATCCAACACGCGCGTCTAACGGGTCTCAATTTTACATTGTATTGCCACAAAATGGTACACCATTTCTTGATGGTGAATACACCGTTTTTGGACAAATTTTTAATGGGTTATCGGTGGCACAACTCATCGTTAGCCAACCTAAAAATCCAATTACTAATAGACCTTACACAAATCAAACCATGCTGGTTGAAGTGATGCCAATGAGCCGTGCGTTGTTGCGGGAGCAATATGGATTTGAGGTTCGGTAACTATTGTGATTAAGTGCAATCACAATTTAACAATCCTACTTTTTTAATTTCTAGAGAAGTTCAATTTTTAGTTACTTTCGAATGCTATTCAATTTAACCAATATGAGAAAAGAACATGATTTTTTAGGCGAGCTTGAAATCCCGCAAGACGTATATTATGGTGTGCAAACATTTAGGGCCTTGGATAACTTTAACATCACCGGAATTCCGATTTCAAAAGAGCCGCTGTTTATCCAAGCTTTTGGTTACGTTAAAAAGGCAGCAGCATTGGCAAATAAGGATTGTGGTGTACTTGATTCAAAAATTGCCGAAGCAATTTGTTTTGCTTGCGATGAATTGATTGCTGGTAAATATGTAGACCAATTTGTGAGCGATATGATCCAGGGAGGTGCTGGAACCAGTTGCAATATGAATGCGAATGAAGTAATTGCCAATATAGCACTTGAGTATTTGGGTCATCCTAAAGGAATGTATGATATTGTGCATCCTAATAACCATGTGAATTGTTCGCAGTCGACTAACGATGCTTACCCAACTGCTTTTAGGTTGGCGTTGTATCGTAAAATGGATGTATACATTTCAGTATTGGATCAATTGCAAAATGCATTTGCGGCTAAGGGTAATGAATTTGCCAATGTTTTAAAAATGGGACGAACACAACTTCAAGATGCTGTACCAATGACATTAGGTGAGGAGTTTAAAGGGTGGGCAACCACAATCGGAGAAGATATTCAACGCCTAAAAGAAGCGCAGCGGTTGGTGTGTGAAGTTAATATGGGGGCAACAGCAATTGGAACACGCATTAATGCTCCCGAAGGTTATCCAGAAAAATGTGTGGCCTACTTAACTCAAATTTCAGGTATTCCGTGCACACTAGCAGAGGATTTAATTGAGGCGACTTCTGATACAGGTGCCTATGTTCAAATTTCGGGAACCTTAAAACGGAGTGCCATTAAAATATCCAAAATTTGCAACGATTTAAGGTTGCTGTCTTCTGGCCCTCGCACTGGTCTCAATGAAATCAATTTACCAAAATTACAGCCTGGGTCAAGCATTATGCCAGGTAAAGTAAACCCTGTAATGCCCGAAGCCGTTAATCAAACATGCTATTATGTAATTGGTGCTGATGTAACCATTAGTATGGCTGCTGAGGCTGGTCAGTTGCAATTAAACGTAATGGAACCTGTTATTGGATTTAGTTTGTTTACCTCATTAACCTATTTGTCGAATGTACTAACATCGCTTATTCATAAATGCATCAACGGCATTACTGCAAACGAAGAAGTAAGTAAAAACATGGTGATGAACAGCATTGGGATTGTAACAGCACTGAACCCTATTTTAGGGTACGAACAATGCGCTGCCATTGCCAAAGAAGCCCTTGAAACGGGCAAGTCTGTTCACCAAATCGCTGTTGTTGAAGGCAATTTGGTAACACAATCCAAATGGGATGAAATCTTTTCGGTTGAAAATTTAATCCATCCTAAGTTTATCAATAAATAAGGTTGCTTCGATAGCAAAAAATAGTAGGTTAACATTTGTTTCGAATAAGAGTTCAACAGAACTTAAAAAATCACATCGTGAATTGTTTGGACAGCTGATGTATACTTAAAGATGGTTGTATTTTTTCAACAAGAATTGACAGCAGGTTTCATCACGTTAAGTGAAGAAGAATCAAAACATTGTATTCGTGTATTGCGGATGCAGGTTGGGGATAATGTGCATTTAACCAATGGTAAAGGATTGGTGGCCACGGCTGCCATTGCTGATGCGCATCCTAAAAAGTGTGTGCTTAAGGTGATTTCACTTGAACAAAAAGAGCATAACCGTTCATACCAATTCCATTTATATATTGCTCCAGCCAAAAACAATGAACGCAACGAATGGCTTATCGAAAAGGCGGTTGAGGCTGGAATTGATTCGATTACATGGATAGAAACGCAACGGAGTGAACGGATTAAGATTCCGATGGAGCGTTTTCAAAAAGTAGCGATTGCCGCTATGAAACAGAGTAAACAATGGTATTTGCCATCACTTAAAGGAGTTACTCAATTGGATAATGCCTTTCAAGAGGCTGCAACTGCTCATGCGGCTTTGATTGCGTGGTGTGAAACCACTCCTGAAAATTGGATTGGAAACCAACTTCAAAAGGGAAGCCAACATATTGCCATCATTATTGGTCCGGAAGGTGATTTTACCCAAGCTGAAATTGACAAAGCAAAATCAGTAGGCATCAAACCAATATGGTTGGGTAATTCTATTTTACGCACCGAAACTGCAGGATTATTTGCATGCATGGCTGTTAAAACAATTTGTTCGTAATATTGCACCCATGAATCGAGTAGGAATAATACTGTTATTATGTTTTGCTTTTGTATGCTGGGCTCCGCCTGCTTCGGTTAAAATAGCCAAGTTAAAATACAACGGTGGTGGCGATTGGTATGCAAATAAAACGTCCCTTCCAAATTTAATTCGGTTTTGCAACCAACAATTAGGCATGCAACTTAATCTCGAAGAAGATATTGTAGCAGTTGGAAGCACTGATTTATTTAACTATCCGTTTGTGCATTTAACGGGTCATGGCAATATTGTATTTTCGAACCAAGAAGCCGAAAACCTTCGCACTTACTTAATTGCTGGTGGATTTTTGCATGCGGATGATAATTATGGGTTAGATGTGTTTTTTAGAAGAGAAATGAAAAAGGTATTTCCGGAATTGGAGTTTGTAGAGCTTCCTTTTTCGCATCCTATTTACCATGGTCCATTTGCATTTGCAACAGGGTTGCCCAAAGTGCATGAGCATGATGGCAAACCACCACAAGGGTTTGGTTTAATTTACAAGGGTAGGCTTGTTTGTTTTTACTCATACGAATGTGATTTGGGTAATGGATGGGAAGATCCTGATGTGCATAATGACCCAGAACCAGTAAGACGTAAGGCACTTCAAATGGGAGCGAATATTTTACACTTCGCATTTACACAATAGCTAGAAAACAAGTCAAAAAAAATCCCGCTTGAAGCGGGATTGTGAATGAGGTTAAACCAAATTGATTTTAATGCGTTTTCCGATTTCTTCGATATCCGCTTTAAACTTCTTATCAGTTTCAATCAAGTCATTTACTGTTTGGCAAGCATGGATTACGGTTGAGTGATCGCGGCCTCCAAAATGCATTCCAATGGTTTTAAGCGAAGACTTTGTTAAATCTTTTGCATAGTACATTGAGATTTGACGTGCTTGAACAATTTCACGTTTGCGTGTTTTTGATTTTACCAAATCAACCGGAATGGTGAAGTAATCACAAACCAATTTTTGGATAAATTCAATTGATATTTCGCGTGACGAATTTTTAACAAAGTTTTTCAATATCTGTTTAGCCAAATCAAGCGTAACTTCTTTACGGTTAAGCGATGATTGTGCCAGTAACGAAACCAAGGCACCTTGCAATTCACGCACGTTTGTATTGATATTGTGTGCTACGTACTCAACCACATCGCGGTTTAAATTAATACCGTCAGCATACATCATATGCTCCAAAATGGCCAGACGCGTTTCGAAATCAGGAGCTTGCAAGTCGCATGAAAGGCCCCATTTAAAGCGTGACAACAAACGCTCATCCATTCCTTTTAAGTCTTTGGGGGCGCGGTCACTGGTTAGTATAATTTGTTTGCCAAGTTGGTGTAAGTGGTTAAAGATGGTAAAAAATATTTCTTGGGTGCGTTGTTTGTTTTCGAGGAATTGCACATCATCTACAATCCAAACATCAACATGCTGGTAAAAATTGATAAAATCTTGGTTGGAGTTGTTGCGAATCGAATCAACAAATTGGTTGCAGAATTTTTCAACAGGCACATACAATACAATTTTGTTTTTGTTGTTCTGCTTAATCATGTTACCAATGGCTTGCACCAAATGGGTTTTACCCAAACCAGTTTCACTAAATACCATCAAAGGGTTAAATGAGGTACCACCTGGTTTGTTAGCAACTGCATAACCTGCTGAGCGGGCAAGTCGGTTGCATTCACCTTCAATAAAATTATCAAAAGTAAGATTCGGGTTTAAGTTCGAATCAATATTGATTTTTTTCAACCCAGGAATGATAAACGGATTTTTGATGTTGCTGCTTAAGTTAAGCGGCACGTTCACATTTTGGGTATCAGATTTTGCAGTTGTGCTGCCAGGTAAATTCACAACATATGGGTTTGTATTGTTTGTTGAATTTTCTACTATGATATTATACTCTAAACGTGAACCAGTTCCCAACTCTTGTTTTAATGTTTTTTTGAGTAGGGTTACATAATGTTCCTCTAACCATTCATAAAAAAATTGGCTAGGTACTTGAATCGTTAATACTTTGTTTTCCAATTTGATTGGTTTGATAGGCTCAAACCAAGTCTTAAAGCTTTGAGGCGATACGTTGTCTTGAATCAGTTTCAAGCAATTGTTCCATACATTGTCGGCTGTTTTTTCACTCATCTTTGTTATACTCTTTTCGTCCCGAAAGGTGATACAAAAAATGTGAATAAAAAAATTTTTAGGACAATAAATTTTAATAGTAGAACAGCTAAAAAGTTAACTGCTTCATGTTCATTGAAGTTTCGATTTTTTGAAATTCGAACATCGAAATTTTAATGTGGAATACCCTGTGGATAGCTTGCTTTTTTCAAAAAAAATACAAAGCGCTGTGTATAACTGATAAGTGGTTGTTAACATGCTTCGGGACAAATGTCTAAAACTTGGGCGCTCATCGAAATATCCTTATTTTTCAGGGGTTTAAAGGTGTAATCAATTCGCCCGAGTTGCAATCCTGCCCAACCTACTTGGTTCACCAACACGTCTTTACCAACTAAATTTTGAACCACCGAGGGTTTGGGTAAAAAGGTATGTGTGTGGCCACCAATAATTAAGTCGATGTATTGGCTTTGTGCCGCCAAGGTTACATCATCTATTTTTGTGTTTTGGTATTGGTACCCCAAGTGCGATAAACAAATGATCAGATCACATTTTTCTTGTTTTTTAAGTGTTTTGGCAACGGCATTTACATAAGCAACCGGAGGCAAATAGGTAATTCCATTGTAATTGGCTTCTGGTACCAAACCATTTAATTCAATTCCAACCCCGGTAATGCCAATTTTAAGGTTTCCTTTTTGAACAATGGTGTATGGTTTTACAACTTTAGCCAATTCGGTGGTTCCGAAGTCGTAATTGCAATTCACAAAACTAAAATTGGCATGCGGCAATTGGGTTAAGATTCCAGATATTCCATTATCAAAGTCGTGGTTGCCAAGCGTTACAGTATCGTATCCCATAGCCGACATGAGTTTGTATTCAAGTTCACCCTTGTAGAAGTTAAAATAAGGTGTGCCTTGAAAAATGTCACCCGCATCAAGTAACAATACATTGGGTGTTTCGGAGCGAATTTTTGCAATCAATGCAGCTCTGGCTGGGGCACCACCTAAGCCTGGGTATTGGCTTCCCGATTTTGGGAATGCCTCAATACGGCTGTGCCAATCATTGGTGTGCAATACGGTTAGTGTTTGCACTGTATCCGCAGCTAAATCGGCAAATACAGATTGATGCAAAGGTGCCAGGGCACCGAGTGTACTTATCGTTTTGATAAACGACCTACGGTTTACGTTTAATTCGTCCATCAGTTTTGATTAATAAAGGTGAGTTTTGTTGGATGTATTCCATAATGGCATCACGTACAGTTGTATTGACTAAAAAAGTAGCGATTGGATTTTTAAGCATCTCTGCTTTATCACCACCATTTGCTAAATAATCAGAAGTAGCCAAAACATAGGTTTGTGTAGTATCTAAAGGCGCATTGCGAATGGTAATGGAATCGGCCTTGCCATTTTGCAGTTGGTAGCGTATTCCAGCAATGGGCCAACCATCAGCAGCGGCTGTTAGCTGAATAAGTTTATTAAGCTGACTTCCGTTAATTTCTAACACGGCTATTTGGTTGTCAAAAGGCATCAGTTCATACACCTGGTTTAAGGTAATGAGTCCACTGTCAATTGCAGCGATGCGAATACCACCATAATTAAACACACCTGCATCAATCGGTTTGCCATAACGTTGAGCAGCTTTATTCATTACAGCCTCACAAACAAGGTTTCCTAAGGTGCTTTCAGGTTTGGCTTTGGTTAATTTGGTTTGTGTAGAGCCTACTACCGTATTCATTTGTGAATCGAGCTTGGCTTTGTATGGCATAATTAATTTAAACAAAGCCGAATCAAATAATTGCAGGCTATCAGCATTTACTTTAATGCTGTTGGGTTGGGTTGATACCAATTGGTACTGCTGCTTGCAAGCGATAATCAAAATAACAAAAACAGCAACCGTCCATTTGTATTTCATGCTTGCAAGATGATGAAGTTTCAGGTGAAATGGAAATGAAGTTTAGGAAATTAATGCAATGGTATGGATTGTTAAACGAATTATTCGGTTACCGTTTTAACAATAAAAAGTCCATACAAGCTAATAAACATGAGACCTTCCCATATTGATATTTTTTTGTCTTGCGTTAATAAGTAAAACAGCAATCCACATGCAGCCATTACTGGCAGTGAAAACTGCAATAAGTTATCGGTAACGTTAATTGGCCCAAAGAAAGAAGCAACCGAAGGAATCACACATGTGTTAAAAATACACGAGCCTAAAACATTTCCAATTGCCATTTCGGCTTTTCCTTGTTTAATGGCACTGATATTTACAGCTAACTCAGGTAGTGTTGTACCTAATGAAAGTAGCGTTAAAGCAATAATTGATTTTGGAATAGATAAATCGGTTGCAATGGTTTCAAGAGAAGAGATCGTGAAATCGGCACCAAAATAAATTCCAATCGCAGTTGCAGCTAACATGGCAAATGCAGAAACAGGAAAAGACTTTGTTTCTATTTTTTGGTTCGGATTATTGGTAGTTTCGCCTCTGATTAAATAGATGCTGTAAAAAAGGAACATCATCATTCCGAAAAATGCTTCTAAACCGCCAATCGTGCCATCATACGCAATGATGTAAAAAAAGAAAAAGCTACCAACAAGATAGTGTAGGTCTATATACATATAGCCACTGCTTAATGTGATGTTTTGTTTATTGAGCACAACTGCCAAGCCGGTAATTAATAATATGTTTGAGATATTGGCTCCAATGATGTTTCCTGATAAAATTTCGGACGCATCTTTTTTAACCGCAATGATACCTGATATCAGTTCTGGAAGCGAAGTGCCAATACCAACTATAAATACGCCAATTACAAAAGTTGGCAAGCCAAAGTATTTTCCGATTGTTTCTGCAGCTATTGTGAAATATTTTGCAGCAAGTAAAAGTCCTGAAAGCGCAGCTATAAAATGATGTATTCCATAAAAAGTATATTTAATATTAAGTAAGCGTAGTAGCCTTTAACATGCCCTCAATAACGTTAGCATGTATAACGAAAATACACTATGTATAGTAATTATAGTTTGAAGAAATAAGCAATTCAGTTTACTGTACTTGTGTCACATTGTTTTAAGGCTTATCTTTTCTAGTTGCTACATCAAACGCCTGAACAAGGTCTTTGCCGCTCATTTCTATTCCGCTATGTTTAGGTTGCACTATTTTTCTGGTTATTTGCCAATTTTAGTATCGTTGACTTGGTTGCAACAATTCACTCGCCCGCACCTACGCCCTGTACTCACCAAAAACACCTCTCAACACATCAGCAACTTCACCTAAGGTTGCATATGCTTCTACACTTTCAATTATGGTTGGCATTAAGTTGCTTCCGTCTTTTGCGTTTTGTTCAAGCTGCTGCAGCAATTTTGATACGTGTTCGTTGTTGCGCTCGTTTTTGAGTTGCTTTAATTTTTCGCTTTGAATGGAACGTATCGAGTCATCTACTTTAAACACGGGTGGTGTAACTTCTTCTTTGCTGGTAAATTGGTTCACACCCACAATGATTTTCTCATTTTGTTCAATAGCTGTTTGGTAAGCATAAGACGCAGCAGCAATTTCTTGTTGCATGTATCCTTGTTCTATTGCACTCACTGCTCCACCCATTGCATCTATTCGTTCAATGTATTGCCATGCGGCAGCCTCCACTTCATCAGTTAGCGCCTCTACAAAATAACTTCCACCCAATGGGTCTACCGTATCTACCACACCACTTTCGAACGCAATAATTTGTTGGGTACGCAATGCCATGCGGGCAGCATTTTCAGTAGGTAAACTTAAGGCTTCATCAAATCCGTTGGTGTGTAAACTCTGCGTTCCGCCTAGCACTGCTGCCAGTGCTTGTAAGGTAACACGCGGAATATTGTTATCGGCTTGTTGTGCTTGCAAAGTGCTTCCTCCGGTTTGTGTGTGAAAGCGCAACATTTGTGCTTTGGGATTGGTGGCTCCTAATTCTTTGGCCATTTTTGCCCACATCCTACGAGCAGCTCTAAATTTGGCAACTTCCTCAAAAAAGTTGTTGTGCGCATTAAAGAAGAATGATAAGCGCTGGCCGAAAACATTAATATCTAATCCTTTTTCAATTGCAGCTTGTGCGTATGCTTTGGCATTGCTTAAGGTAAATGCAATTTCTTGCACTGCAGTACTGCCTGCTTCGCGAATATGATATCCCGAAATTGAAATGGTATTCCACTTGGGCACCTCCTTGCTGCAGTATTCAAAAATATCAGTAATAATGCGCATACTTGGTTTAGGCGGGTAAATGTAAGTGCCACGCGCAGCGTATTCCTTTAAAATATCATTTTGAATGGTACCTGAAATTTTTTGAATATCGGCACCTTGTTTTTTTGCCAATGCAATATACATCGACAATAAGGTAGAGGCAGTTGCATTGATGGTCATCGAGGTGGTGATTTTCTCGAGTTCAATACCATCAAACAATACTTCCATGTCTTTAAGCGAATCAATAGCAACACCCACTTTGCCTACTTCACCTTCGCTCATCATATGGTCGCTATCATACCCAATTTGGGTAGGTAAATCAAATGCTACCGACAAACCCATTGTACCATTGGCCAATAAATATTTATAACGTTTATTGCTTTCTTCTGCGGTACTAAAACCAGCATACTGACGCATGGTCCAAAGCTTACCACGATACATATCAGGTTGGATACCGCGGGTAAATGGAAATGTTCCGGCAGGTTCTAAATTGCTTTTTATCTCAGCATATTGCTGCTTGATTTCGATGCCTGAGTCGGTGGTATGTTTGGTCATAATAACTTATTGAGAAAGTTTGGGTTGGTAAGGTTGATGAAAAAAACGCGTTAAGCAATTAACCAATTACTTGATGAGCCCTTTCAACCAATCTCCGTTAATCGAATAATAAATGAAACTCCTTGCGTAAAAAATCCAATGCTTTTTGGGTCGGGATGGTTTCCATTTGAATCATCATTTCAAAAATGGCTTTACTCAAATCAAGTCCAACAGCATTTGGCCCCAGTTGTGAATACGCCACATTGATAATATTGATCATCTCTTCTTTGGCAACCCTTACCATTTGCCAAGCCTGAGGCGATATGTAAATTTGTTGCGAAACATTGTGGTTAAACTCACTTTGGATATCGGCAATTAAATCTACTTTTAATTGAGAGGCTGAAATGCCTGGTTTGGTTACCCTAAAAATAAGGCTATTCGGAGTCATACGCTCCAATAAAATAACCAAACGCTCATATGCTTGCAATTTAATTGGGGTTACCAATTTCACACTTTCTGCTTTAAGGTTTAACGACCTTCGTTGGTATTCATTTTCAAAAAAGTTCTTTAATAAAAAGTTCACGGTTAAAAACACAATTGCAGCGGGCAATATGTATTTCAACATTTCTAAAATATAGGTCAAAGCTGCATTATCCATGGCAATCCATTTGGTTATAAGGAGGGCGAATATAACGGGCTTTGCGCAATGCCACAAGCACAAAAAGCAATGAGTAGACAATGGCTGTGCATAGGTGGGAAACTATTTTAGAATGTTGCCGCGGAGGCTTTATTTTTGAGGGAGTTACATGAAAAAGGCGAAACAAAATAAAATTAGTACAGTAGAGGAAGGCGCAGTCGAAATTCCTGATTTTGAGAAAGAAGTAGAAGCACCCAAACCTCAACCCAACTCAAAAGGCAAACTTGGCTTTTTATTGGATGAGCGCCTGCATAAAATTATTGGCTTAGGCTTTACCTTGTTTGCCATTTATTTACTTATCGCTTGTGTTTCGTTTTTGGCTACTTGGCAGTCGGATCAAAGTTTGGTACTAAACTTAGGTTGGGACATGTTTTTGCAAACAGACCCTGATGCTGCCGAGAACCTGCTTGGTAAAATAGGCGCTTGGGTAGGTTACAGTTTTGTATACAAAGGATTTGGTATTGCCTCTGTTTTGTTTTCGGTTTGTGCACTTGCCATTGGGTTGCGTTTACTTACGCAATTAGAGCCCATCCCGATTGGTAAAACCATTCGCTACTCTGTATTCGGTATTGTTTGGTTATCGTTGGTGTTCGGATTTGTATTTACCGATGTATGGCAAATTTTAGGAGGTACTTTCGGGCATTACGGTTTCTTGTACCTCAAAGGTTTAATTGGTACTGTTGGCACTGGTCTTTTGCTCATCAGTTATGCGCTGGTGTTTGCAGTAGCTGTTTTTAATATCAAATTTTACCAACCTAAACCTGCACCTGATCCAACCCAACCGGTTGATGAAACTTATAACAACAACTTGCCTTTACCGCTAACGGTAGATGAGGCCAAAGCGTTTGAAAACGAACCCTTGAATCCGGATGATTTTCAATTAACCATTAAACCCAACGAAGTGGTGGTTGATGAAGAAGAAAAAAAAACGGAAGTAGTTGATGATGAATCTGATTTCGACCCTGTTCAACCAGAAAGTGATGACATGCCAGCCTTCGATGAAATGGAGGTTGATTTACCGTTACCAACTACTGAAATTATTCCTGCTATTGCAGAGGCATTGCCTGTAATGGATGCACTCACCATGGATAGTGGCTTGGTGCTAGAGGTACAAGAAACACCCGAAGAAGAAGTTGTTGAAGAAAACCTTGCTGCCGAATATGGTTCGTTGGATAGTGAATACGATCCCACATTGGATTACTCAAACTACCAGTTTCCAACCTTGGATTTGTTAAACGATTATGGAGGTGAAGGGAAATCGACAGTGGAGAGTGCAGAGTTGCAACTCAAAACCAAAATGATTGAAGATACCTTAAAGAACTACAATATTGGTATCAAAAAAATATCGGCTACCATTGGTCCAACTGTTACCTTATACGAAATTGTACCACAAGATGGTGTGCGTATTGCTAAAATTAAAAACCTAGAGGATGATATTGCCTTAAGTTTGGCAGCCCTTGGCATCCGCATTATCGCACCTATCCCGGGGCGCGGCACCATTGGTATTGAAGTGCCAAACGAAAAACCTGCAATGGTAAGCATGCGCAGTGCGCTGAGCAGTGCACGTTTCCAAAATGCCGATATGGATTTGCCCATTGCGTTTGGTAAAAATATTCAGAACGAAGTATTTGTTGCTGACCTTGCAAAAATGCCTCACTTGCTGATGGCGGGTGCTACAGGGCAAGGAAAATCAGTAGGGTTAAATGCCATTTTGGTTTCGTTGCTGTATAAAAAGCATCCATCACAAATTAAGTTTGTATTGGTTGACCCAAAGAAAGTAGAGCTGAGTATTTACAAAACCATTGAGCGGCACTTTTTGGCTAAAATTCCAGGTGATGCTGATGCCATTATTACCGATACCAAATTGGTGGTAAATACGCTTAACTCGTTGTGCGTGGAGATGGATAGCCGATACGATTTACTTAAGGATGCACAGGTGCGTAACCTCAAAGAGTACAATGCAAAATTCATTAGCCGCAAGTTGCCACCAACCGAAAAAATGCCTCACCGTTTTTTGCCTTTTATTGTGGTGGTGATTGATGAAGTTGCTGATTTGATGATGACGGCAGGCAAAGAAGTGGAAATGCCAATTGCCCGTATTGCTCAGTTAGCAAGGGCTGTGGGAATTCACTTGATATTGGCTACACAACGGCCTTCGGTAAATGTAATTACCGGCATGATTAAAGCAAACTTCCCTGCACGTGTAGCTTTTAGGGTATCGCAAAAAACAGATTCGCGTACCATTTTGGATGCCAATGGTGCAGACCAACTCATTGGTAAGGGTGATATGTTGTATACTGTTGGCAATGATTTGGTGCGTTTGCAATGTGCCTTTGTAGATACACCTGAAGTAGATAAAATAGCCAACTTTATTGGCGCACAACCGGGCAAAGAGCCGTATATTTTACCTGAAGTAAAAAATGAAGATGGCGAAGGAGGCGGAGAAGATTTTGACCCACGCGAACGCGATAGTTTGTTTGAGGAAGCAGCAGGTATCATTGTGCAACACCAACAAGGTTCTACTTCGTTGTTGCAGCGCAAACTCAATTTGGGTTATAACCGCGCAGGCAGGTTAATCGATCAGTTGGAAAGAGCAGGTATTGTGGGTCCGTTTAAAGGAAGCAAAGCCCGCGAAGTGCTGATTAGTGATGTGCTGCAACTGGAAGATAAATTGGCCGAACTCCGGGAAAGGGGATAGGGATGCTGTAAGAAGCATGCGCAAGTATTTCTTACTGTTTGCAATCTTTCTATATGGTATATTTGAGTTCTTAATGCAGTTGGTTATTTGGAGCAGTAGAGAATTGAAACGCAACGATTTTTTATCACCCCAAAACTTAATCGCCTAATCACCTAACCACTCATTACTTAATCAATAATCACCTTATACCCTGCGAACAGTTACTCAAAAGTACTTTTGAAGGCATTGGTGAGACACCGCAAACTGTTTCAGTTATCATTTGTTTACAGCACAAGGACATACATCATGATTAACCTAACATTAGCACTCGACTGGACACCAAATACAAACCATATCGGGTTTATAATTGCCAACCAATTGGGATATTACAGCCAATACGGGATTGCGCTTAAACTCCTAAATCCGAAAGACGATGGTTACACCCTTACCCCAGGAAAAAAACTGGAACTGGGTATTGCTGATTTTGCCATTGCTCCTTTCGAAACGGTCATTAGCCTCAACAACAAAACCAACCAAGTTGATGCAGTAGCCATTTATGCAATTTTACAAGAAGATTTAAGTTGCATTGCCACACTTAAATCATCAGGTATTACTGCACCAAAGTTACTTGATGGCAAAACATATGCATCATACAAAGCCCGTTACGAGGATCATATTGTAAAAGCAATGGTGAAAAACAATGGAGGGGATGGAGCGCTTTCAATTATTTATCCGGATAAACTTGGTATTTGGAATACCCTATTAACAGGTGAAGCACATGCCACTTGGATTTTTGACAATTGGGAGGGAGTAGAAGCCAGCAGCAAAGGCATTGAGCTCAACAAGTTCACTATGGCAGCGTGTCATATTCCTTACGGCTACTCGCCTGTGGTATTAACCAAGAGGCAAAATATTGCGCAGCATGGAGCATTGTATTCCAATTTTGTAAAGGCTACGCAAAAAGGTTTTTTGTTTGCTAAAAACAATATAGCCGAGTCGGTAGCCATGTTAAAGCCTTACCTTACGGAATATGATTTGCAAAATATGGATCTTGAAAAATCACTTTCCCATACGGCACCTTATTTTGGTAGTGAATCTAATTGTGGAACCATGGAGCACGAAAGGATATCACGTTTTACAACATGGCTTGTAAATAACCAGCTTGAGGACAAAGCCATTTTAAACCAAAGCCTGTATACAAACGAACTGTTTGGATAAATAACGTTATAATTCCTGTTTTCTCAATTCAAACGGTAACCATCATATTACTTCATGAAAAGGATTTGAAAAGCATGGTTGCAACTTGCGTTAAGAATTGATAGTTGGAGCTGTAATCTCCCCGAACCATTAACGTGTTGGCCTTAGGATATGAGCCTGAGTAGCCGTGGTTGGCAAAAGCTTAGAAACCTTTTGTACAATTTTATTTTTTAATTGGTCTAATACTTTCTTTTTAACAAAGTGACGGCTCACAACTAAACCAACAGTGCGATGAGGTACTGGCGATTTAAAATTGCTCAGGTGTTTTTTTGTTTCTTCGGTAAAACCCAATGTGCTCAAATAAGGCAAAAGTGTTGTGAGTTTATTTGATTGAACAAATCGTGTTAAACTATCAATTGAGCCTGCACGGTATTCGAAACCCAACCCCGACTTGTTCTTTTTTTTGTTCAGGTCACACAGCTCTAGTATTTGTGTGCGCATGCAGTGTCCCTCTTCCATCAAACACATGCGTTCCGAAATATTCGCATTTACCGAAACCTTGCCTTTTGATTTGTTTTGGGCATCATAATACACAAAGGGTTCATCATACAGCGGTATTTCGGTAATGGCTTTATCACGCAAAGGGATTGAAACAATTCCAATATCAATTTCACGTGATTTAATTTTTTTCAAAATTTCTTCGGTTGTTTCTTCCTTCACCACAATGTTCAGGTTTGGAAATTGCTGTGCAAAATCTTGAAGAAACAAAGGCAATAAAAAAGGCGCCACAGTGGGGATTACCGAGATATTGAGTTTGCCCGATACTTCACCTTTAATTTGTTTGGCCATTTCCAGCAAATGCTCAATATCTGTTGAAATGGTTTTTAGCTGTTCCAAAAGAATGGATCCTTCTAAGGTAAGGTTGACTGGTTTTTTCTTGCGGTCAAAAATCCTGATTCCGATTTCTTCTTCAAACTTCGAAATCATTGTACTCAAGGTTGATTGACTGATATAGCATTTTTCGGCTGCTGTTTCAAAATGTTTGAATTCGGCAACGGCTAGTATGTATCTAAATTGTTGTATATTCATCTATTTTATCAATTATGGTATTGAAATTATAGTTTTTATAGAACAAAACTAGTGTCTAATCTTGCATAGTCAATAAAATTTATAACCAATGAAAAAGTTAACAATACTCGCATCCATTTGCTTCGTATCGGTTTCAATTCATTTAAATGCACAAACCAGTATGGAAAAAGGAGGAAAGTGTCCGTTTGGACACGACAGTAAAACAACAACCTCAACTGAACAAACCAATGCTCAGGTTGATAAAGCAAGTTTTTCTAACAAAGATTGGTGGCCCAACCAACTCGACTTAAGTGTGTTGAGGCAAAACTCTCCGCTTTCGAATCCAATGGATCAAAATTTTGATTATAAAAAAGCATTTCAAACATTAGACTACAACGCTTTAAAAAAGGACCTCAACCAATTGATGACTACCTCACAAGATTGGTGGCCTGCCGACTATGGAAGTTATGCAGGATTGTTTATTAGAATGGCGTGGCACAGCGCTGGTACTTACCGAACTGGAGATGGAAGGGGAGGCTCAAGAGCTGGTCAGCAACGTTTTGCTCCATTAAACAGTTGGCCAGATAATGCAAACTTAGACAAGGCAAGGCGTTTGTTATGGCCCATTAAACAAAAATATGGAAACAAAATATCGTGGGCAGATTTGATGATACTTGCGGGTAATGTGGCCCTTGAAAATGCAGGATTTAAAACTTTTGGCTTTGCTGGTGGCAGGGAAGATGTTTGGGAACCTGAATCGCATATTTATTGGGGCCCTGAAACAAAATGGTTAGATGATAAGCGGTACTCAGGCAACCGCGAACTTGAAAAACCTTTGGCAGCCGTTCAAATGGGTTTAATTTATGTAAATCCTGAAGGACCTAACGGTAACCCTGATCCGGTTTTAGCGGCCAAAGATATAAGGGAAACTTTTGCACGAATGGGAATGAATGACGAAGAAACGGTGGCATTAATTGCTGGCGGACATACCTTGGGTAAAACCCACGGAGCAGCCGATGCAAAGTATGTTGGTGTGGAGCCTGAAAGAGCAGGAATTGAAGAACAAGGATTGGGTTGGAAAAACAGTTACAATACAGGTAAGGGCAAAGATGCAATTACATCGGGATTGGAGGTAATCTGGACGTTCACACCCAATCAATGGAACCATGATTACTTCAAAATTTTATTCATGTACGAATGGGAATTAACTAAAAGTCCGGCAGGTGCAAACCAATGGGTTGCTAAAACAAATGATTTGATTGTACCTGATGCTTTTGATCCGAATAAGCGATATAAACCAACCATGCTCACTACTGATTTATCATTGCGTTTTGACCCAGCATATGAGAAAATATCAAGAAAATTTATGAATGATAAAAAAGCATTTGAAGATGCTTTTGCCAGAGCATGGTTTAAATTAACACACCGTGATATGGGACCTAATACCACTTACCTTGGTCCTGAAGCGCCTAAAGAAAATTTATTGTGGCAAGATCCTATTCCTGCGCGCAACCATAAACTTGTTGGAACCAAAGAAATCAACGCATTAAAACAGCAGATTGTAAATTCAGGACTTACCATACAAGAAATGGTAAGCACTGCATGGGCTTCGGCATCTACCTATCGCAACTCAGACAGGCGAGGTGGTGCCAATGGTGCACGCATTCGCTTGGAGCCACAAGTAAATTGGGAAGTAAACAATCCAACGCAGTTAAAAAAGGTACTGAGCGTATTGGAAAAAATCAAACAAGATTTTGATTCGAAAAACAAGGAAATGAAAATTTCGATTGCAGATTTGATTGTTCTTGCGGGCAATACTGGAGTTGAGATGGCTGCAAAAAATGCAGGATTTCCGATGTCTGTTCCATTTACCCCCGGCCGCATGGATGCAACACAAGAACAAACAGATGTAAATTCCTTTTCGGTTTTGGAGCCAATGGCTGATGGTTTTAGAAACTACACCAAAACACAATACAATTATCCAACCGAGGTGCTGTTGGTTGATAAAGCACAATTGCTTAACTTAACTGCACCAGAAATGACTGTATTGTTAGGAGGAATGCGCGCATTGCATTGCAATTACGACCAATCAACAAAGGGTATTTTCACCACAGAAAAGAACAAATTAAATAATGTGTTTTTTACTCAATTGTTGGCAATTGGTACCGTGTGGAAACCTGTTGGCGAGCAGAAGGAAATTTTTGAGGGACGTGATATGGTAACCAATAACTTCAAATGGACTGCCACCCGCGCTGATTTAATATTTGCTTCAAACTCTGAATTAAGAGCCATTGCAGAGGTGTATGCAAGTTCAGATGCAGGAGAAAAATTTGTGAAAGATTTTGTTGCAGCTTGGACCAAGGTAATGAATGCAGACAGGTTTGATGTGAACTAGATAGAGCACTTACCCAATGGGTAAAAGGCCAATGTTTAAAACAGAACATTGGCCTTTTTTTTATTGGTAGTTGCAATTGTGAACGCAATGGCACAGGTGTTTTTTTTTCGTAATCAACCAATCAAAGCATCACCTAAACTCTGCGAACATCTGCGTATCCCGATAGCATTCGGTAGTGGCTATATGCCCAACACCACTTCTCGATACGAGACTTCGTCTCTACTCGAAGTGACG